>NZ_JBEXXX010000053.1:0-52975 GCF_040630635.1 Streptomyces sp. NPDC005761
CCGACAAATCCCAAACAAGACAGTCGAAGACGTCAGTCAGTCGGCGAGTCAGACGCATCAGCAGAACCACCACTCACATCATCACTGTCAGTCGGGCAGGGGCACGCGGATGACAGGATCAAAGGGCCGCTTGTTGAACCCGCTACGAACGTTGCGGCAGCTCGGCGCCTTGCACATGACGAACCCGTCGACGTTCTTCCGGCCCGTTCGGTTCTTCAGCCAGACTTTTTCGTCCCCGGTGAGCGGACGGTGTGGTTCGTCGGAGTCGCAGGTGTAGCAGAATTTGACGTCGGGTGGCACGACACCTCCTGGAACAGAGCGGATGAGCCGAGCCTGGAGCATATGAGGGCACGTCGGATTCCTCACAGAGGCCAACCGGTGGTGTCGCGCGCGGCGAGGTACCGGAAACATGCCCACCTGAGGGTGCGCCCCCTGCCGACCGGTCGGCCTCATCGGAAACCCATCGTGCCGGAGGCGACAGGGGACTCTGCGTACGTCAGCTGCCTTCGGCGGCCATGGAGTCGAAGGTCTCCCGCATCAGCTCGTCGATGGCGCGGGGCTGATCGGTCATGGAGTCGAAGAGGTCGGCGAGCAGCCACAGCACGAAGCTGTGCACCATTGCCTCGTTCGGCGGGATCGTCCCGAACTGATCGCGCCATGTCACTGTGTCCATACCCATCGCAGCGGCCATGAGGACACCGGTGGCCATCGGCACCTGTGTCGGGTCCGCCGACTCGAAGGAGGGGAGCTTGCGAATCACAGCGGGGATGAGATCACTGAGCGGATCCAGGCGGTCCTCCCCGCCTCGCTGCTCGACGATGAGGTATCCGGTCAGCACGCCCACCAGGAAGACCGTGCCCCGGGAAATCTCCTCACGCCCCAAGACCTCCGTCACAGCCTGAATTCGCTGCTGCGCCTGCCGTCTTTCCTCTACGGAAGTGCGCTTCTCCAGGACTCGGTAGAAATCCCACGCTGCACGGATCGCCTCGTCTGCGACCACACCGTCATCAGTCATGAAGCAACCGTATGGAGACGAGGGCCGCCAAGAGAAATCCGTACACCTGACGCCGACTCCCGTGCCGTTGCGACGTCACCTCCGTCAACGGCTTCAGCCACTGGTCCGGGAGCCGGCTTGCCGCTGTCGAACGGACAGCAACGGCACTCATGGTCCTCGACGTCGACCACAGCCATCCGCATCGCGTCCGCACCCGCTGCCCGTCACTGCAGATAGTCCTCGATGAGCAGTTTCCCACGGCTCAGGGCCACGTACGAGGGGCCGACGGACCTTCTGCCTCCCCTCGTAGGGAGGCTCAGGCGAGGCAGAACTCGTTGCCCTCGATGTCCTGCATCGTGATGCACGACTCGTTGACGCCATCGGCGCGCTGCGTCAGCACGTGTTTCGCGCCGAGCGCCATCAGCCGTGCGCACTCGGCCTCAAGTGTGGCCAGGCGCTCGTCACCCACGAGCCCGGCGCCGGCCCGCACGTCAAGATGCACCCGGTTCTTCACGACCTTGCCTTCGGGAACTCGCTGGAAGAGCACGCGCGACCCCACACCCGAGGGATCAGTGCAAGCGAAGTAGATCTCCTGCTCCTCAGGCGGCAGCGAGTGGTGGTACTCCTCCCACGTGGCAAAGCCGTCCGGGACGGGCGGTACGACGTACCCCAGCACCTCGCACCAGAAGGCGGCGAGACGCGCGGGTTCCGCGCAGTCGAAGGTCACTTGGAACTGCTTGATCGTTGACATCGGCGCACGATAACAGGGGCCCTGCTCTCCCTGGGCGGGTGGTCCCATACGTTGTCGGGAGGAGGGCCCTGCCATCCGCTGCCGTGTCGTGCGGTCACAGGGGCGAACCGAGGTCGGTGGCCCTGGGGCCCAGGATCCGATCAGCCGTCCCTCGCGTACCCAAGACCACCTACGGGACAGCACCACCTACCTGCGTCCTCGGCGGACGGTGAACCGGCGCCCGTGTCTGGTCAGCGCGGTCCTCGGATGCTGTCAATGATGCGAGTCCAGTTATCGCTGCCATGTCCGTCCTCGACCGCGTGTCGATAGTGGGCCTGCACGGCCCGCGGGAGCGCGAGGTCGAGGCCGAGTGACATGCTCGTCTCGACGATGTGGTCGGATGTCGCACCCATCATGGTGACCGTGCTGAGGTCGCCTGGATGCTCTCCGACATCAAGCGCGGCGCCGGGGTTCTCTTCACCAGCCCTCAGGATGGCGCCGATCGAGTCGGCGGCGGAGAGCAACTCCGGCAGTGCTTCCTGGGCCTTCATTCCTGCGGTGCCCAGCATCGCGGTGGCGTGCATCAGTCCGGACAGGGTGGTGAGGAACAACGTGAGTTGGGCCTGGTACATCATCTGGGCGAGGCCCGGGTCGTCGCCCAGGTACTTTGGTGCACCGAGCAGCGTCAACGTCGCCAGGTGGCTCTTCATCGCCTCGTCGCTGCCGCTGTAGTAGACATAGGCTGCCTCTGTGCCGACCATCGGCGCGGGAACCATGACACCTCCCGTGAGGAACGTGGCCTCGTGGCCCGCTGTCCAGGTTGCCGCCTCGCGTGTGCGGTCGGGAGTGTCAGAGCTCAGGTTGACCAGAGTCCGGCCCGCGAGCAATCCGGTGGCGTTGTCGAGGACGTCGTACATCGCCTGGTAGTCGGTGAGGCTGAGGATCACGAGGTCGGCTGCTTCGACCGCCTCCTTGGGTGTCGCCGCCAGCGAGGCTCCGTCGGTGACGACGCCTTCGGCCCGGCCGGCCGTGCGGTTCCAGACGGTGACCGGGTGGCCGGCAGCGAGGAGGGTGCGTGTCATCGCCTGGCCCATCGGGCCAAGCCCGATCACGGTGACAGCGCTCTTTTGCCTGGTGGTGCGGTTCTGTTGTTCGTTCACCCCTCCATGCTCGGAGAGCGGCCCTATTCTCGGAAGTACCCACTATTTTCTGCGGTACTTACCTTTTAGTAAGGGGATCAGTGATGGCCAAGGCGCCGAGACGCGGGCCTTACATCTGTGGCATCGACGCTGCGCTCGACGTGGTGAGCGGCAAGTGGAAGGGATTGATCCTCTGGGAACTCGACGCCCATGGCGTACGCCGCTTTGCTGAGCTCCGTCGCGGTCTGCCGGGAGTGAGCGAGAAGATGCTGACGCAGCACCTGCGTGAGATGGAGGTGGACGGGCTTGTGCACCGGAAGGTCTATGCCGAGGTGCCCCCGCGGGTGGAGTACTCCCTGACTGAGCACGGGCGCACGCTCAATCAGGCGCTCGGGCCGCTCGGCGCCTGGGGGACTCAGCGCATGCGTCGCGAAGGCTCCGAAGCGGTGGGCGTAGCCGAGACCGAACACGGCTACGACGTCGTCTCCACCGGTTCCCCGTCGCGCGGGTGATCGTTGTCGGTGTGCTACGGGGCGGGTTCAATTCCTCTGGGAGCAACTACTGAGGTTTTCTCAGTGAAATAACCCCTGGGTCAGCCCTTGGCCAGAGCCCATGCGCCGCGTCTCCTTGCGCAGAGCGTGGTCGAGGGCGTCGACGGTCCAGGCGGTGCCGTATCCGGTCTTCCGGCGCTCGGCTCGTGGTGAGCGCTGTCCAGGCACGAGCTCACCCACGGGCGAGCGGCGGCTGCAGCTGGGTGACCGGCGGGTCGGCCTGGCACACCGCGCAGGGGATGATGGGGAATGGAACGACGGAACATGAGGTCAGGAGATTCCATGGCGCAGCGGGTACACCGACCCCGTGAGGATGCGGAGTTCAATTTCATCCTCGGGATGAGCGGAGTGCCGGTCCTCGCATACTTCACCGGCACATGGCCCAAGGCAATCGAGCCCTGTCGGGTGATGGACCTCGTCGTGGAAGGCATCGCCGACGACTACACGGGCCGCGTGACGGCCGTCCGTGCCGACATCACGCGTTGTCCGGCCGCAACCGAGCGATACGGGATCACCGGAGCTCCGTCCTACGTCCTGCTGAAGGAGGGAGAGGCGGTGGCGCACGGCACGGGGCCCATGACCATCACCGAGATGCGGAAGTTCTTGGATGGCCACCTCTGAGCGGCCACTGCGGCACGTGGCCGCGACGCCCGTCACGTCTCTCGTCCATGAGAGCTGCGCCGCCTGAGACGCCTTGGGGCTACACCTCCACGGGTCACATAACCCCTTCGAGTCCCAGGTGCACGGGGGAGTGCGGCGGCCGCTGCGGTGACCTCCGGAACGCCATGGCCACGTCCGTACCCCGCCGGGAACGGATCATCACCCGCTCGTCCGCGTACCGGCAAGAGGGGGCAGCACCAGCTGCCACCCCACCCCGGCCTGGCGACTCAGACGCTGTGCGCGTCCAGCACCGCCTGGAACTGTTCGTGGGCTTCGCGGACACGGCCCGCTGCCGTGAAGGTGCGACCCAGACGGCTGCGGATGTCCGTCTCCAGCCAGTCGTAGCTGGGTTCCGTGAGCGGGGACAGCAGCGTGCGTTGCACCTGCAGCGCTTGGAGGTGGAGGCCGATGGCCTCCGTCAGGTTCCCTGTGCCCTGCTCGGCCGTGCCCAGTCGGGTCAGGCTGCGCGCGCACAGGAAGATGTCCCCGCCTTGCTGCACCAGGTCGACCGCCTGACGGAGCAGGTGCCGGGCCTCGCGGTACCTGCCGAGGCGAAGGTGGACGTCGGCGGCGCAGCTCAGCGGCCGGCCCAGCATGCGGGGCCGGCCGTCGCGCTCGGCGTGGGTGCGGGCCTCGTTGAAGCAGGCCAGGGCCTCATCGTTCCGCTTCTGGAAGTAATGGACCAGGCCGAGGATGACGTTCGCCATCGAGGCGACCCAGTCACTGCGCAGGCTCGTGGCCAAATCGACAGCCCTGGTGGCGTGGAAGACCGCCCGGTCGCCTTGCCCCAGGCTCAACTCCGTGGCTCCGAGCCCTGCGAGCGCTCGGGCCTCCTCGTGCGGGGAGGGCAGGCTCCGGCTGATGTCCAGCGCCTCGGTCAACAGCGCACGGGCCTGTGTGTACTGCCGCTGGTACACGGCGGTGTAACCCAAGCAGTTCCGCAGCGCTGCGGGCATCCGTTCGTCAGTGGCCCTGTCGGCACAGGCGAGGGCCATCTCCAGCGTCGTTCGGGACTCGTGGTAGCGGCCTTGCCGTACGAAGTAGTCGCATAGTGCTTCGGCGAGCCAGCAGGCGTGGTTCACCTCGCCCAGTGCCGCCGCATGTCCGACGACGTCGACCAGTTCACCACCGGCTGCGTCGAGCCACGCCTCAGCCTCCTGCCAGCTCGCGAAGTGGACGCCGACGGGCGCGGGTCCGGTGGGGAAGCCGCGGGGCCCCCAGTCACTGGTGGTGCGGGCCGCGTCCAGGTACAGACCGAGTACGGCCGTGCGGCTGGTGGCCGCTTCGTGCGGTGCGGACTCCGCGACGCGACGCGCGTGCAGACGCACCAGGTCGTGCAGTCGGTAGCGGCCCGGCCGCGGCTGCTGGACAAGGCTCGCGTCGACCAGGCTCTCGAGGACTTCTTCGGTCTCGTGGGACGGCCGGTCGAGCATCGTCGACGGCGTCCGAAGGTCGAACTCGACCGTCGGTGCCAGCCCCACGGCTCGAAAGCCGCGCTGCTGCTCCGTGTCGAGCTGGTCGTACGACAGCCGGAAGGCGGCCTCCAGACTGCGGTCACCGACGCTCAGTTCGCCGAGCCGCCGTTCGTCGCCCGCCATCCGGCCCACCAGGTACTCCACCGACCAGGAGCCGCGGCTCTGGAGCCGGGAGGCGGCGATACGCAGCGCCAGGGGGAGCCCGTCACACAGCCTGATCAGCCTTCGGGTGGCCGCCGGCACACTGCTTGTGCGGTTCTCCCCGATGAGGTGCGTAAGCAGGGCCACCGCGTCTGTGCTGTCCAGGGGCTCCAGGGTGACCCGCCGGTCAGCGTCCAGTTCCGTCAGCCGCCGCCGGCCTGCCACCAGCACCCTGCTGTCGTCTCCCGCGGGCAGCAGGGGCCGCACCTGATCGATGTCCAGGGCGTCGTCCACCACGAGCAGCAGCCGCAGGGAACTGGTCGCCGCTCGCCAGACAGCGGTGAGTTCGTCAAGATCGCTCGGCAGCTGACTGTTGGCCTGGCCCAGCGACCGCAGCAACCGCTGAAGCGCCTGCTCGGGCGGTTGCCGGCGCTGAGTGCTGTACGCGCGGAGGTCCACGAACAGGCAGCCGTCCGGGTACTGGGCGCTCAACTCGCGGGCCGCCCGGACGACAAGGGCGGTCTTGCCGACCCCCGCCGTGCCGTCCACCGTCACGATCGACACGGATCCGGGCGGGGAGGGCGCGGTCAGCTGTGCCAGTTCGGCCTCCCGCCCGATCAGGCGCCCGCCGTCCCCCGGCAGCTCGTTGAGCGGGCGGCGCAGTGGAGGCGGCGCGGGAGCCGTGGGCGCGGTCGCCCCGGCCGGACCGAAGAGGCGCGTCTCGTCCTGGTGCAGCACCGCGTCATGGATTCGGCGGAGCTCCCGGCCGGGATCGATGCCGAGCTCCTCCCGCAGACGCGATTGCATGGTCTGGTAAGCGTTCATGGCCTCTGCCTGGCGGCCGCCGGCGTACAGGGCGCGCATGTGCAGCGCCAGTACCGACTCGTTGAGGGGCTCCGAGGTGGCCAGCGCGGCCAGTTCGTCGATCGTCTCGGCAGCGCGGCCGAGCAGTACCAGGTACGTGAGTCTTTCCAGCCTGAGAGAGAGCCGGCGCTCCAGCAACCGGAGCCGTTCCTCCTGGGCGCGCCGTCCCGGTAGGCCCGTCAGCGGCTCACCACGGAAGAGGGCGAGAGCTGCGGCGTACCGGTCCATCGCGGCGGTCGCGTCGCCGCTCTGCTTCGCCTGCCGTGCCTCGTCGGCCCGCTTCTCCAGTTCGGTCACGTCGAGTCGGACCGCCCGGCTGTCGAAGCTGTACCAGCCCTTCCCGCTGCGGATCACCGACTCGCCCGGTCCGGTGCCCGACACGTCGAGGGCCTTGCGCAGGGGGTGGACGTGGCTCGGCAGGACCTTGTGTCCCGACCCCGGCACCTTTCCGTCCCACAGGTCGTCGAGCAACGTCTCATGGCTCACCCGCGTGTCCGCGCGCAACAGCAGGGCGACGAACACCGCCTGCCGCCGGACCGGCCCCAGGTCCAAGGGTGTATCGCCGTGCCAGGCCCGTAGTGGCCCGAGCAGGGCGATCCGGAGCCCCCGAGCACCTTCCCCGTCCATCGCGCGGCCTCCGTTTCCCTGCTTCATCGAAGTTTCATCAGCATTGCATCACCCCCCTCCATGGTGATGCTCAGAAACCGAGTCAACCGATCGGCTCGTGGAGGACCTTCAGCCAAAGGGAGTTGGCGAATCGCCGCACTGCCGTGGGCAGCCGGCGGGGGAGCGGGCCGCTCCAGGTCGCACCCTCGATCCGCCGCACGAGCGAGCCGGGAAGAAACCAGCATCAGAGGAGTGACATGCGAACGTGCCCGGACTGCCGGCATCTCATGGACGGCGACGAGTGTGGCTACTGCTGGGGACTGGCAGCAGGGGAGGCCTTTCACCAAGGTGGCGTCGAAGCGGTGAGGAGGATGAACAACCCGGGCAGGACAGGCGGCGGGTGCCTTCTCGTGCTGCTGTCCGGAGCTGCGATTCCGGTGGCATGGGAGGTAGCGCAGGGGCTGCTCTGAACGGCCGCCCGGTAGGTGCGCGCAGCCCCCGGGTGCCGCCATCAGGAGGACACGTTCAAGGCCAGCGAGGCGGCAGCGGTGGCGAAGTAGAAACCGGGAAACGCGAGGTTGTAGAGCACACGGGCTCGCAGATGGAAGACGAGCGCGCCCAGATAGAGCAGGCTGAGACCGCAGGCCGCCGCAGCGCCGATGGGGCGCAGTGCGGCGTCGCAGAGGCCGAGGAGGAGGCCCGCAGCACCTGCCAGCTTGAGGGCGGCCAGCCGGGGCAGCCAGGATCGGGGGACACCCACCTCCGTCGAGTTGGCCAGCACGAAGCGCGCTCCGGCGAGGTCGGCGGCGGCGATGCCGATGTTGACGGCGGCGGTGAGGAGGGTGACGACGAGGAACGCGAGCTGGGTACCGTTCATGCCTTCAGGGTTCGCGGGCTCTACCGCGCCGTCCAATACCTGCTTCTATAACCTGATGGCATGGACGTGGACACGCGCCTGCTCCGGTACTTTGCCGCAGTGGCGGATGAGGGCAGCCTGACCGGGGCAGCACAGAGGTTGTTCGTCTCGCAGCCCGCGCTGACCAAACAGATCCGACGCCTGGAGAACGATCTCGGGGTGCGGCTCTTCACGCGTTCGCGGTCGGGGATGGCGTTGACCGAGGCTGGTCGTGAGCTCGCCTCGCGGGTGCCCGCGCTGTTGGACGGCTGGGACGAGGCGGTACAGGCAGCCGGCCGGGCGGCGCGGGTGCTGCGCTTGGGCTTCCTGGACGCGGGCGCAGTGGGTGCCGTCTCTGAGGTCATCGCCGAGTTCCGCCGGGCGCAGCCGGAGTGGCGGGTGGAACTGCGGCAGTTCGACTGGTCCGATCCGAGCGTCGGGCTGGCCCGGGGTGAGGTGGATGCGGCGGTGGTGCGTTTGCCGTTCCCGGGGCAGGAGAGCTTGGCGGTACGGGAGTTGTTCGTTGAGGAGCGTGGGGTGTTGCTGCCGGCTCGGCATCCGCTGGCGAACAGCGAGACGGTGGAGTTCCGGGACTTGTGGGACGAGCCGTTTGTCGCGGCCGGAGACGGGACCGGAGTCTGGAGGGAGCACTGGCTGGCGGCGGAAGAGCGGGACGGGCACCCCGTCCGGGTCGGCGCTGTCACCAGCCGTCCCGACGAGTGGCTAGGAGCGGTGGCCGGTGGCTGCGTGGCGTTGGCCCCGGCGTCGGCGGCCCGTTTCTACGCGCACCCGGGTGTGGTGTTCCGTCCAGTCCGCGGGGTTTCACCGAGCCGGGTGGGGCTGGCCCGGCCTCGGGGGCGGACGCGCGAAGTGGTGCTGGACGAGCTACTGAAGGCCATCGCCCTTCGGCTGAGCAGGAGTTGATGTCGGATCCGGCGCGCCTTCGGCGTGCTGGTCGGCCGGATCGGCATCACACCAGCCGCCTGCCGCGTTGAACGGCTCGCCCGCAGGAAACCTGCGGCGACCGGGACGGGGTGCGGATGGGCCGGGGCCGCCGACCGCGCCTATCCCGATGGCACTCGGAGGGCGTTGAGCCCGCTTCGGGAAGTGGACTCGTCCGGGGTGAGTCAGGACCGGACCGGGGCCGGATATTCGGTGTCCTGCTCGCACTGTGAGGACGCAAGATGGTGCGCATGACTTTGGCCACTCCCACATTGCCCACCGCGCGCCTACGACTGCGGCCCTTCACCGACGCCGACGCTGACCTCCTCTTCGCGCTGCACAGCAGCACTCGTGTGATGCGGTACTGGGACTCCGCGCCGTGGAACGAACGGACTCGCGCTGAGCGCTTCATCGCGATGTGCGGGAAGATGGCGGACGAAGGTACTGGGGCGAGGGTGGCCATCGACCGCGCTTCCGACGGGGCCTTCGTCGGCTGGTGCGGTCTGACTCAATGGGATCCGGGCTACCGCAGCGCGTCGTTGGGCTACGTCCTCGACGAGGCGATGTGGGGCCACGGCTACGCGACGGAAGCTGCGCATGCATTGCTGCAGTGGGCATTCGAGACACTGGACCTGAACCGGGTTCAAGCCGAGGCCGATACGCGCAACGTGGCATCTGCCCGGGTTCTGGAGAAGATCGGATTCGTGCGGGAAGGGACGTTGCGGGAAGACTGCGTCGTGAACGGCGAGGTGTCCGACTCGTGGGTGTTCGGGCTGCTCAGGCGAGAGTGGCGGCCGTCGACCATGCCGACCCCAGCCCTTTAGGGGCGTGACATCCGCCTCTGGCAGAGGTCGCGTCCGGGGTCGGGTGAGGAAACCTTGGCGGGGAGGCGTCCGAGACGAGCGCGGGTGACGTTGACCGATGCCTCGTGGGTGGGCTTGCCGAGGAGCTCATGCGGATCACGAGCTCGGAGTTCAGGCGAGCGTCAGGTAGGGCAAGCCGGGGGAATCGCTTACCACCACGTCTCGGACGGGCCTGCTGAAGAACACCTCCGAGGTGCAGCCGACCACCGTGCACGCGGATACCCAAGCCCCGGGTCGGGGACGGTCAGGACGGGGTGGCCGGCGTCGAGGATGCGCCGGCAGGTACCGCGGTACTCGCCGTTGCCGTCCGCGATCAACTCGGCGGCTCCCGGGACCTGGCCGCGGCGGTGGCGCGCTCCTCGGCCCTGCTCCCTCGTAGGTGATCTTCCTGGGCTGGGCGGCTCGTACACTGACGAAAATGGAGGACCACACGGCCACCGGGATCGGTGCACGTCCGGCGCCCGTCTTGCGGGAGTACGTCGACTCGTATGTCGGCTTCGACCTCCGCGGGCTCCCGACGGGGGTGCACTGCGGCCCGCCGAGCCGCGCGCTCACTGCGGTGATCAGCTTGTCAGATCCTTTGGAGGTGGCGGCGGGCGTTGACGAGGGGTCACCGGTCACCCGATTCGGCAGCGTGGCCGGCGGTCTGATGTGCCGGTCCGTCGCGATTCACCACGACGGACGCCAGCAAGGTGTTCAGGTAGCGCTGACACCGCTCGGGGCCCGCGCCATCTACGGCATGCCGTCCGCCGAGCTCGCCCACCGACTGGTTCCACTTGACGAGCTTCTCGGAGCGCTTGCCGTCGAGCTGGTCGACCGGCTCCGATCGGCGACAACATGGGCGGCGCGGTTCACCACGCTGGACGAATTGCTCCTCCGAGCTGTCGGCCGTGGCGCCTGCGGCGACCATGTGCGTTGGGCGCGCCCCGAGGTAGCCGAGGCATGGCGCCGCCTCGTCGCCGCGCGGGGTTGCGTCCAGGTCGGTGCGGTCGCCGCGGAGCTCGGCTGGAGCCGTCGGTATCTCACCGAGCGGTTTCGCGGTGAGGTGGGCCTGTCGCCGAAGACCTTCGCCCGAGTCCTGCGCTTCGAGCACGCGCACGAACTGGCGGCGGCGCAGGACCCGCTCCCGTGGGGCGATGTGGCAACCGTCTCCGGTTATGCCGACCAGGCCCATCTCGTTCGGGACTGGCGCGAGTTCACGGGCCGATCGCCTACGGCCTGGCGTCGCAGCGAAGTCCTCCTCGGAGCCGGGTAGCCGTCAACCGTCTGGCCTTCGCGTCGGCTTCTCTTCCCTTTTCTTCAAGACCGCCCGATCGCTGTCGTGGACGATCGTCGGCATGAGACTCGACAACCACGAACGCAATGCCATGGACCTGCGGACCACCCCCGTGCACCTCGGTCTGGGATCGAGAGCGAAACCCGTCGAGGGTTTCACCTGGGAACCGGAGGTGCTCCGGGCCTACAGCGCCGCGGTCGCGGCAGACGGCGCCGAGGGCCGGATGGTGATGATCTTCGACGGCGACGGGCTGGGTGACCATTGGGAGAGCCACCCTGCCGGCGACGAACTGGTCGTTTGCCTCAGCGGGTCCGTGACGGTCACTCGCGACGTGGACGGGGTGCCCGACCACGTTCTGCTCGGGCCGGGCGAGGCCACCATCAACCCGGCCGGGGTATGGCACGTGGTCGACACGGAGGGGCCGACGTCCATCCTGGCCATCACTGCGACCCTCGGCACCGACCACCGTCCTCGGACCGACACCCGCCCGACCGAACGCGTCGGCACGCCCAGCCCGGAGGAAGCGCCGTGACGACACGCATCGCGTGCCTCGGCGACAGCCTCACCCGCGCGCAGTTCAGCGTCGACTACCTGGATCTTCTCGGACGACGCCACGCTCCCGGTGGCGTGCAGCTTGCCCGTTTCGGCGCCAACGGCGACTTCGCCTACAACCTCTTGCAGCGGCTCGATGCTGTCGTCACGAACCCACCCGATGTGATCACCGTGTTGATCGGGACGAACGACGCCCGAGCGAGCCTTGCCGGCTACCCCGTCGAGCAGGCCATGAAGCGCAAACAGCTCCCCGATCGCCCCTCGGCCGGCTGGTTCCAACAGTGCCTGGGAGACGTCGTCGCACGGCTGCGAGCGGAGACCCACGCGACGATCGGCCTGCTGTCGCTACCGGTACTCGGCCAACAACTCGACGGAGCAGCGGCACAGGCATCGCAGGCGTACAGCCGGATGATCGCCGAGGTCGCCGCCACCAACGAGGTGGCCTACCTACCGCTCCACGAACGCCAGATCGAGGAACTGCGCCGAGCGGACCCGCCGCCGATTGCATACCGGGAGGTGACGCCCGCAGCGGGCGTCGGCGTCCTCGTCCAGCACGCAGTGCTGCGCCGCAGCCTCGACACGATCTCGCGGCGGCGAGGTCTCGTGCTCACGACCGACCACATCCACCAGAACAGCCGCGGAGCCACCCTTATCGCTGAGGTCATCGACGCCGGTCTGCTGACCCGGAGCGCGTAGCTGATTCCGGCGCCCGGCCAGTCGGATGCCATCTACCGCGCGGAGGTGGCATGGCTTCGGGCAGCAGCTCGGTGCGATCGGTAAGACACCGTGCGCTGCTCGTCATGGGCGCGGGACAAAAGCGCCGGCTACGGGCGCAGGTTGCGGCCCCGTCCCGCCGTTGCCCGCCGCACGGGCCGACGAGGTGTTGTGCCTCAAGGTGGAGGACCTCTGCCCACCTGACAAGCGCGGCAGGATCACCGCCAAGGGCGGGGCTTCAAGATCATCCCGTTGCCTCTTTGGCGCGTATCGCGGTCACACCCCGTGGGACGGATGCGGACGCGGTTGGTGGGTAGCCGGACGACAACGGCGCACCCATCCGGATGCGGAGGTTCCGTCGAGGCGGCCCGCTTCCACGTAATTCCGACCGATCGAGAAGAGCTAGGTGACCTCATCATGAGCACAGCAGAACGGCGGGCCCCCACAACCGGCGACGAGCCGGTGGGGGTTCTGATCTCGCGTGCCTCGCAGCAGATCTCGGAACTGGTCCGTGAGGAAATGCAGCTGGCACGTTCGGAGATGACTCAGAAGGGCAAGCGCTTCGGGAAGGGCGGCGGCCTGTTCGGTGCCGCGGGACTTTTCGGCATCCTGGCAGCCCAGGCGCTGGTGGGGACCTCCATCGCGGCACTCGCGCTGGCAATGCCCCTATGGGCAGCGGCCCTGATCGTCACCGCGGTTCTGGCGGTGGTGGCCGGTGTGGCCGCCCTGGCGGGGAAGAAGCAGATCAACCGCGCAGGCACCCCCGCCCCCGAACAGACCATCGACAGCGTCAAGGCCGATTTGGCCGAGGTCAAGGAGAAGGCTCACCGATGAACGACGAATCACAGAACAAGATGGGCGCGCCCACTCCCGAGGAACTGCGCGAGCAGGTCGAGCGGACGCGTGACGAACTCGGGCAGACCGTCGAGGCGCTGGCCGGCAAGGCCGACGTCAAGGCGCAGGCGAAGGAGAAGGCGGCGGCGGTGAAGGAGCAGGCTGCGGAGAAGACCGCCGCGGTGAAGGAGCAGGCCGCATCGGCCTCCGCACAGATCCGTGAGAAGACGGCACAGACCGCGCAGCTGGTGAAGGGCAGGGCTCCGGACGCCCTGCAGGAGAGGACGGCGCAGGCCGCCGCGCAGGTGCGGGCGGGTGCGGCCCGGGCGGGGCAGTTCGCGGCGGACAGGACTCCCGATCCGCTGCTGGAGAAGGCGGACCGGGCCGCGCGAACCGCCCGAGCCAACCGCGCCCCGCTCCTCGCGGGCGGTGCGCTGGTGATCGCCTTCCTGCTGGTACGCCGCAGCCGTGGGCGCAACCGATGAAGGCGTCCAAGATTGCCTACAAGCCGGTGGGGTTCGCCCTCGGCGCGGTCAGCGGCATGATCGCGCGCGCCGTGTTCAATCAGACGTGGAAGCTCGTCGAAGGCGAGGGCGACGCCCCCGACGCTTTGGACGAGGACCGCGAATGGCGGCAGATCCTCCTCGCCGCTGCCGTACAGGGGGCGATCTTCGCCGTAGTCAAGGCGGCGGTCGAACGCTCGGGCGCCCAGGCGACCCGGCGTGTCACGGGCACTTGGCCGGCGTGACCTGCCCCGGTTCGAGCCCTCCCCCCGTGCTCGACATCAGGCGTGGGAGACCGCCGCGGGTCGGATCCCGACCGGTGGGTCCTGCGGGGCCGCCGGGCCAGAGCCACAGCGTGCCGGGCGGTGCCGTGGCGGTCAGGCAGGCCATGAGCGGTTCGCTCGTCGGCGGGGTGGGTGGGCGGCCAAGCGGATCAGGGCCTCGTCGATCGGGATCCGCGCGGCCTCCCGTACCAGCTTGTCAGGGTCTTGAGGGCTCGGGGTAATCGCCGGCTCTTGCGTGCGGAACGTGGAGACGGTCCGGGTGCCGTCCCAGCCTGGATCGGCAGCGGTGGGTGACTTGGACATCGATGCCCAGGCGGGCGCCGTGGTCGAAGGCCTTGGTGCGGTAGAAGCTGCAGGGCGTGTTTCGAGAGTCGGCCTCCCGGACCCCGCTACGTTGCTTTTGCGTCGTCACCGGCAAGGAACGGGCGCAGCAGTGTGAGCAGGGCGCGCGGCCGGTGCAGCGGGATGATGTGGCCGCAGTCTTCGATGACGTGTCCGGAGAGATCGTCGGTGATCGGGCGGAGCTGGCGTTCCAGTGCCGCACCGACGGGCCGGGCGCCCAACGTCATCGTCGGCACCGTCAGGCGGGCAGTGGCGACCGCCTGCTCGATCTGTACCGCGCTCTCGGGTAGCGCCCGGTAGTACGAGAACGCGCGGCTCAACGCCTGGCGGCCGGTGTATGCGCGGACGAAGGCGTCCCGAAGGGCGGGGCGCACCCCGTCGCCGAGCGTCCCAGTGCTCAGAAACCAGTCGACGTAGGTGGCCTCGTGGCCCTCCAATACGGTTTCGGCGAGGCCGGGCGCGGCGGAGTGGAAGCCGAACCACCACGGCGGACCGTCGGCAAGGAAGTCCTCGGCGCCGGGCAGGCCGCCCAGAACGGACTCCATGACAACCAGGCGCCGGACGAGACCGGGGCGGCGCAGGGCGAGGAGGAAGGCTGGTGCGGTACCCGCGTCGATGCCCACCACCGCAGCCGAGGACAGGCCGAGCGTGGTGAGAAGCGCCGCGGCGTCCTCGGCCAGGGTGCCCGCGTCGTACCCAGAGGCGGTCCCACTGCTCGCGCCGAACCCACGCAGGTCGGGCGCGATGACGCGGTAACGGCCGGACAGGCCGGCCATGACGTCCGTCCACAGCTCCCAGGTGTGCGGGAAACCGTGCAGCAGCAGGACGGCCGGGCCCGATCCGGCGAGGGCGACGTTCAGTTCGACACCGTTGACGGGGACGCGCCGCAGCTCGGGCATGGAGTGCTCCAGATGTGGTGAGGAATGGTGACCACGTCACGCTAGGGAACTATCCTGGTTCCTCCAAGACGGCACTTTCCCTTCAGGTGGTGAGCCCCGAGTGACCACATCAAGGCCCGCCGAACCGGGCCGACGGCCCGGTGAGCGGGGCGATTTGCTGAATCCGCTCTGTCCGACCCGCCAGTTGCTCGACCGGCTCGGCACCAAGTGGACGTCGATGGCGGTCAAGGTCCTGGCCGAGGAGGCGCCGGACGAGCTCCGTTTCGCGGAACTGCGGCGTCGTATCTCCGGTATCTCCCAGAAGATGCTGTCCGTCACCCTGCAGAGCCTCGTCCGCGACGGCCTGGTCGCGCGCCGAGTGGAACCTACCGTGCCGCCCGCCGTCCACTACCGGCTCACCGAGCTCGGCCTGTCCCTCGAAGGGCCACTCTCCGCCCTTCGGGTCTGGGCCGAGACACACATGCCGGAGATCGACCGCAGCAACCAGCTCGCCGATGAGTCGTCCCCCGACTAGCTTGCCCTTCAACCTCAGGGCGCGGGAGTCGGGGTCGTCAGGGTCGTGCCAGTGGATGGGACAAGTCGTGCTGATCGCGTCGGTCAGGTGCCCGGCACGGTGTTCGGGCTGCGGCTCGGAGCTGGAGTGCGTCGGCGTACAGGCGTTGGTTGGGCAGAGCCTTGAGTGGGACATCGGCCACCACTGCTCCGGCTGCGGTGACGCACTGTACGAGTGCGGGCCAGGGGGGAAGCTCCTTATTCGACGACCTGCGCCGACGCATTCTGGCCGAGCACGGCGAGGCGCGGCTCGTACTCATTGATCCTCTGGCCGCCCCGGTCCTCGTGATGAAGGTTCTTCGCGCCGAACTTGCCGGAGATCTGGCCCGGACGAAGAGGATGCTCCAGCGGATCCGGGCTGGAACGTACTCAGGGGCGACGCCCGAGCTGGCTCTCCTCGCCCACCGGCTGCGTGCCGCTGGTGTCGAGGCTGGGCAGTGCCCCCCACCGCGCCACCTCCGGCGCCCGCACAGACCGACGAACGGCGCGATGCAAGCGCCGCCCCCACGATCGAACGCCCTTGGGGCTGGTGAAGGCTGTCGCTGCACACGGATGGGTCCGCGTGCAGGTCGGAGCAGGTGCGGCGACGACCCGCTGGGAGCGTCAGAAGGTGAGGTCGATGGGCCCGCGTAGGCCACCGGCCTCCAGCAGCCGGTGTGCTTCAACGGCTTCCTCCGCAGGCAGGACCTTGGCCACGCGCGGGACGAGTCGTCCCTCGTCCGCGAGCTGCTGGATGCGCAAGTCCGATGAGAGCCAGGACCTCTATCGGTTGCTCGCCAGGTTCCATGGGAGGGAGGAGGAGGGGCTACCCGGTGCAGCTGGAAGGTGATCATTTATCGTCTTCGGGTGCTCTGTCCTCCATATCGGGGAGTAGGCCGCCAACCGGACGATAGTCGACGCGATGGACACACGAGCCTCTTGCTGCTGAGCGGGTGGTTCGCAGCGAATGAATAGATCTCCGAGAGGAAAAGTGATGAGCGGCAAGAGTCTGACCCAGACCGAGGCAGAGGGGCGCGCAAGGCTGCTGACGGTCGAGCGGTATGACGTGGCCGTCGATCTTTCGGAGGTGATGACCGGTTCGCGGGCCCGGTTCGAATCGACGATCACCTTTACGTGTCACCGGCCCGTGGCCGAGACCTTTGTCGATTGTCCGGCGGCCGTTGAAAGCGCGACGCTCAACGGCGCCGTGCTGCGGTCGGCGGCCGAGGGCCGGATCACGCTGACCGATCTTGCCGAGCGCAACGTCCTGACGGTGGTCTCACTGACGGAGTGCTCGCCGGACGGCTGGGGCGTGCACAAGGCAGTCGACCCGGCCGACGGCGAGACGTACTTCTTCACCGACTTCACTCCCGATTACGCCCACCACGTGTTGGCCTGCTTCGATCAACCGGACCTCAAGGCGCCGTGGGCATTCACCGTGACCGCTCCTGCCGGCTGGCGGGTGCTGAGCAACAGCGGTGACCCGCAGATCGAAGAGCTCGGCTCCGTGCGACGCTGGACCTTCCCACCGACGCCGCCGCTGGCGACGTACAACACCGTGATCAACGCGGGCCCGTACTACGAATTGCGTCGTCACGGAGCTGGTCATGATCTCGGGCTATTCGCCCGGCAGTCGCTGGCGTCGATCCTGGACCGTGACGCCGACGAACTGTTCACCCTCACCACCCAGGGACTCGAGTTCTTCGCCGGCAAGTTCGGTATGCCGTTTCCGCAGAACAAGTACGACCAGGTCTTCACGCCCGAATACCCCGGCGCGATGGAAAACTTCGGCTGCGTCACCTGGATGGACTGGTTCCTGCGCAGGACCACTCCGACCAGAGCGGAGTGGGACATCTTCTCGCGGTACCTGCTGCACGAACTCGCTCACATGTGGTTCGGCAACATCGTCACCATGCGCTGGTGGGACGATCTCTGGCTGAACGAGGCGTTCGCCGAGTTCGCGAGCAACTGGGCCGCGGTGAGCGTGACGTCGTACACCGACGCCTGGACGGCACATCTGGCGGGCGAAAAGCTCAAAGCCTATTTCATGGACCAGGGACCGACGACGCATCCGATCCGTCAGCTTGTCCGCGACGTCTCCGAGGCGGAAGCCACGTTCGACGCCATCACCTACCCCAAAGGCGCGTCCGTACTGCACCAGCTGATGACGTACGTCGGTGAGGCGAACTTCTCCGCAGGTCTCACCAGCTATTTCGCCACGCATGCCTGGGGCAACACCACGCTGCAGGACCTGATCGACGCGGTCGCCGACGCCAGCGGACGTGACCTGGACCAGTGGCGCACGGGATGGCTGGAAACAGCGGGTACTGACCGGCTGACTCTCGACCACGACGAGGACGGGTTCGTCCTGGTCGCTCAGGGCCCGGGTGGCAGGCCGCGCCCGCATGTACTTGCCGTCGGCGCCTACGAGCGTTCAGGGGACCACCTCGAGCGCATGGCACTCGTCGAAGTAGAGGTAGTGGGCGAACGAATCCGACTCGACCTGCCACCAGGGGCCGACCTGTATCTGGTCAACGATGAAGACCTGACTTTCGCCTCGACGAGACCAGACGCCACGACCCGAGACGCGTTCTTCCGCAACGTCGCCCGCCTCCCCACTGCGACCGCTCGGGGAGTCGCCGTCACCACGGCTTGGGACATGCTGATCAACGGCGAGGCAACAGCCGCCGAAGCTGTGCAGTGCCTGACCGGAGTGCTGGCTGTCGAGACCTCGGCGTCAGTGATCGAGCCGTATCTCAACCTCGCTGTCGAGGCGGCAGATCTGTGGAGCCCGGAGTCGCAGCGGGACGAGTTGCTGCGAGCAGTGGCTGCGGCCTGCCGCACGCTCTCCAGCCGCGGTGATTGCCACAAAGCGGCGTTGCGTGGCTTCGCTCGCACGGCGACCGAACCGGAGGAGATTGCCTGGCTCCAGACCCAGGCCGGGGACGACGTCGATCTCCAGTGGCGCGCACTGGTTCGCAAGGCTCAGCTCGGAAGCCCGGTCGCAACCGAAGCACAGGCTCTGCTCGACCGCGACCCGGATCCCGATGCGTGGGTCAGCAGGCTCCAGGTCAGCGCCGCGACCCCGGACGCGGCCGAGAAGAATGCGGTGTGGCAGATGCTGGTGATGGACCGCGCGGTGCCTATCGCTTCGGTCCACTCAGTTGCGACGCCGTTCTGGAGCGCCGGCCAGGACGACTTGCTGAGGCCCCACGCGGAGGCCTACCTCGATCTCGTGCAAACCATCCACCGCAGCGGCACCATGCCGGCGTTGACGTACACCAAAAGCCTCTTCCCGGTGTTCGGTATCGACCTGACTTTCGTAGAACGAGCGGAAGACCTGGCGGCACGGGTTGTCCCGGTCGTCCGCACGAACCTCCTGGACCGGGCCGACCGGATGCGCCGCATGCTGCGCTCCCGCGGCTGAGGGCTTGCGGCGCGGGTGCCTTCTCCGTGCGCCCACCCCGTGGGCGACTCGCACGCCAGCACGCCAGCACGCCAGCACGCGCGCACGCAATGAACAGGCCGAGGCCGGCAGATCCCCTTGCGAACTGCCTGCCTGTCTCGCAGCCCCGGGCGACAATCGGGGCCCCAGTCCACCGACGTAGGTGAAAGGCTGCGCGGAACGCCGTGAATCCATGGCGGCAGAAACTCGGAGAAGCGCCGCCGCTCTGTCTGACAGCAGACCGAACTCCGTGTGCTGATCCTTGCTGACAACGGACTCACGGTCTTCCCGTCACACGCTCCTTCACTGCGGTTCCGCCATTTCCTGTCCTCTGGCTCGCGTGTGTGGTGTGTGGCACGCTGAGTAACAGCCGCGGCCGTGCGGGGCTCTCGGGCCGCGGTGGGCTGCCAGCGGTGCTTCACGAGGTGCTGCTCATTGGAGATCGCCGTGCCCGGCGGGCCGGCGCGGGCAGGTTCGTACCCGGCCCGCGGCCCACGGGGAGGCGGGCCTCTTCATGCGGCCGTCCCCGTGAACACGCGGCAGGGTAGCGAACGAGCCGCTACGCCGGCAGATCGTCACCGGTGGCGCGGCTCGCCTCTCAGGAGAAGACGACGGAGCGTACGAGCAGGCGCTCGGAGGCGCCCTTGCCGGGCGGCAGGATGTAATAGGTGCCACCCTCGCAGTCGGAGCCGAGGAAGACGGTGGCGGTAGCGTCGGTGTGGTTCTTGGGGGCTCGTGAGACGGTGCCGGGCTCGGAGGCCGGGGTAGCGAGGTTGATGCACTGGCCACTGGCGGGGTTGTTCAGAAAGCCGACGGCTTCGTACCCGTCCGCGGTGGTGTAGGAGTAGCGGAACTGGCCGCTCGCGGCAAACGCCGAGCCGGGCACGGCCACGAGCAGAACGACTGCGCCGGCTGCGGCACCGGCGGCAGCAGTGAGGGAGCGAAGAGACACGGTGGACCGTCCTGTTCCTGGTTGATCGTCTGGTCGGTGCCACGGATGCCCCAGCCTTCAAGGGCTGAACACGGTCTCCCTCGATCGGGCATTGTCGAATCGATTCTGCTTGATGCGAATGGCGCAACGGCACCGGGACTTGAGAGGCACCGCTGAGAGGGTCGTGGATCGGTTCCGCCCGAACCCCGTGCTCGGTCCTGGTGGCAGCCGTGATGCCGATGCCGTCCATGCCCGTCGTCCCATCCTGGAGGCGGTCGCCGACGAGGTGGTACCCGGCAACGACGAGGACCGCGTGGCCATGGTCATCGAGCGCATCTTCTGGGGCGGTTGAGCCGTCCCGGGCCTGCGCGGTGCCGGCCGGGCTGGATGCGGACGCAAGAGCGCGGCGGCCCCGCTCGCAGAAGAGGCGCATCTCAGTCCGGCGAGATCGATTTCACCTAAGCAGCCATGGCGGCCGCCGGGCGGGCTGACACCTCGGGGAGCCCACCGACGTCCAGCACATGGAGTTCGACCTGTAGAGCCTCACTCGCGCCCATGCCGCACCCACACCATGGGGCCCTTCGGATCGCTGCCCGCCGCGCACGTGATGGTTGTCCGGCGCCCCTCGTGGCGACGATGCGTCGCGCACGCTGCCGAGAGGTCGCCGACCGGTCACCACACGTCGACAGACCAGACGTCGCCCCTCCGATGTCCCTCAGGATCCGGGTCGCCCGACCCGTACGGGTCAGGGTCAGCGACGACGTGGATGCGGGCGGCGGATGCGGATACGCGATAGCAGTCCATGTCACTCGATGTGTTCTGCTTGTCGGGTTCGATCGTGTGGCCCAGGGCCAGGACAGCGGCTCGCAGTTCCTTGAAGGGGACTCTGGGCGCGAACTTCCCGTACTCCCGCGAGAGTGGGGGCGGCACTGTGTCCGGCGACTGGTCGTACAGCAGGCGTTGGATCTTCACGCCGAAACCGAAGCACGACATTCTGCCTAGCCGCCCTGGCTGGTCCGGCGAGAAGTTGATTTCCACGAGCCCGTAGTCCCGCCGTAGTAGGGCCCCACTGGGAACATCGAGGCATGTCGCCCCCAGGGCGGCCACCCAGGCTTCCGGTTCGGCATCGAGACCAACTCCCAGAACCTCACCGCAAACGGCGACGTGGGCGTAGAAGTCCATAGGGGACACCCGCCACCTCCCTCAATCATCGGGACAGCACTGATCTCCGCACGGGACAGGCGGGTCATGCTCAGTATTCGGTGATCGAACTTGCCGGGGAAGGCGGTCGCCGTCAATCGGCGATGCTGATCGCGCCCGGCCGGTCGGGGGCAGCCCCCGGCCGATCCGGGTCGTGGAGGGCTATCAGGGTCAAGCACCCAGGTGGCTGGCATCCGCGTCCCCGCCCCGGCCGCGAGAAGGCTGTCGGCTCGCGCCGCATCGTCGATACCTGCGTAGACGCCAGATCAGGCCCACCATCCCGGAGCCGAGGCACCAGCGGCCCGACCACCGGCTCGCGGAACCTGCGGAGGCCGGCTTGCGGACTTCGACGAGGGGATGTACGAACGCCGGAACGAGGTCGAACGCACGATTAGCCGGCCCAAGCACTCCAGGGCCGTCGCGACACGCCATGACCAGCATGCCTACGTCTTCCACGGCACCGTCCCCGCCTCGTTGAAACACCTCTGACTCAGACCCTGGTCAGCCCGCGTCCGAAGTGTCGGCCCGCTTCTCCAGCTCGACCATGACCTGATTCAGCAGCACCGTTGGCGATCGCATGACGGCGTACCAGGTGTTCGTACTCTCGTCGGAGGCCGAGGTCCAGGCTGCTACCACGGGAAGCGCACAGTGGTCGCCGGCCTCGTCATCGGGGGCAGCGCCCAGGACATGCCGTGGTAGTGGCCGTAGTCCACGCCCCACGAGCTGAACGAAGGACTGTGCACCTCGTCGATCAGCGCAGCCCACCGTCTGGGTACCTCTCCCACGTCGGCGGCCCGGCAGATCGCCTCCTCATCGTTGCCCCCGATGGTGAGCCGGGTCCTTTCGTCCTCCACCGTGATCGCAGCCAGTGCCTGCCCCCCCGTCGTACCCTCCGCGGACACTCCCTGGAAGCCCCGCCGAGAACTGCACCCGGCTGAGCGGCGAAAGGGCGTCGACCCGCCACACTGCCGCGCGGCAGCCGGTCAGCGGCCCCCAGCTCTCGGGGTCGAGTCGGGGATCGTACGGGGTCAGCAGCAGCTCGACGTGGGCCATGGGGGTTACCCAGCGGGCGAGCAGGCGGTCGCCCGGCAGCTGGAACTGCCCATCGGGCTTCAGCGGAAGCCTGGTGTTACCGATGGTCGTGGTGAAGGTCAGCGGGCCGAATGGCGTTTCGATAGCTGGCTGATCGGCGGCACGCAGGCGGGTGCGCGGGACGGTGGGGAGCAGCACCGTCTCAGCGTACTGTGGTGGGACCTGTCAAGTTCCGCCGTTGCCGAAAAGGCCGACGTCCCACGTGCCATGCGCCTACGTGGGGATGAGTGCCGCGGTCCGCTGGTGGACGACGTTCTTGGCGTCGGGATCCGTGCCGTGTGCGGCGCGCAGAGTGACATGGTCGCCGGGCTGCAGGTGGGGGACGCCTTGAAGGCGGACTTGTTGCCGAGGGCGTCCTTGACGACGTGACGCAGGACGACATTCGCAGAGGCGGTGACCACTGGCCGGCCGCGTCGGCGCTGGGGGATGTCGGAGGCGAACCGGCCGAGGCGGCCTCAGTGGGGTGTTCGGAGGGCCGGTTCTCAGCGTCCGTCTTCGTCGAGTTCCTCTGTTCGAATCTTTGAGTCCAGGGTTCCCGCAGCTTCTGGCCGTTGCGATGATCACCACCATGACCGTTTCGCTCCGCATCGACCGCATCCTCGGTGACCGCCCTTTCGCCGAGGTCGGTGATCCCGTCCTGGCCGTCGATGACGAGGGCCGCGGTTTGCTGGCAGTCGCAGGCACGCACGTACCAGTGGCGGGCGTGGACACGTTCGGCAGCACTTCGCCAGTTGGCGTCCATGGCACCGGTGATCTGCTTTGCCGTGCCCTTATCCATGCGCGCCACCCGGTGCGGGCCATGGCTTTCCATCCCGGGCTGCCCCTCCTCGCAGTCGGCACGGGGGACTACGACGGCGGCTCCTTCCTCGAAGGGGAACTGCTCCTGTTGGACCTGGAGGCGGGCACGGCCACGTCTCTCATCGAGGATGACCTCGGCTGACCGGCTGCCACGGAGGCGGCTGCTCACACATGAAGCCGGGAGAGTGCAGCCGGATCGGCCCGCCTTTTGGACTCCCGAGGCGTGCTCAGGCCCTCCGCAGTCCCGCGGCTTCATCGCGGGCCCGGGTCGCGGCCGGGTGGTCGCCGGCCCGGGTGTGCGCGGTGGCCAGGGTCTCGAGGGCGACGGCGAGCCAGGTGTGGGAGCCGATCTGTCGCCAGAGCCTGACCGCGGCCTCGGCGCGTCTGCGGGCGAGCGCCGGGCGACCGGCCGCGAGTTGTGCCTCCGCGAGGGCGTACAGCGTGGCGGCCTCGCCCCAGAGGTTGCCGAACTCCCGGTACGTCCACAGGGTCTGCGCGAGCAGACGGCGCCCTGTGTGATGCTGGCCCTGGCGGACCAGGACGTCCCCGAGCCAGCAGGCGGCGTGAGTGGCGGTGAGGCGGTCGCCGAGGTCCGCACTGATCGCGACCGCCTGCCGGTAGGCGTCGGCGGCGGCCGGGTAGGCGCCGAGCGCCCGATGGCTCTGGCCCAGACAGCGCAGGGCCTGGGCTTCCCCTGGCCTGTAGCCCGCGGCCCGGCTGGCCTGAAGGCACTCCGTGAACCGCTTCACGGCGGCTTCGACACGGCCTTGCTCGAGGTCGATGACGCCGAGGCCGTTGGTGGCGTAGACGAGACAGTTGACGTTGCCCGCCTGCCGGGCCAACTCGGCGGCCTTCTCGAAGTGGAACACGGCCGAGGAGTACTGACCGACGAGCCTGTGCACGTACGCAAGCCCGGCGGTCGCCCCCGCTCGGTAGGTCGGTCCCTGCCCTTCGGCGAGCACCAGCGCCTGCTCGAAGTGGTTCAGCGCCTCCGGGTACCGGTCGAGAATGGTGGTGAGTTCACCGAGACAGCGGTGGAGCTTCGCGGCGCTGTGCCGGTCGCCGCTGTTCAGAGCCGCCTTGAGCGCCCGGTTCTGCAGCCGCTCCCAGTCATCGAAGTGGCCGCCGACCTGGAACAGGGTCGTCAGGGCGGCGGCCAGTCCGGCGGCGGGTTCGGCTTCCGTTCTGTCCAGTGCCTGCTCCGCCACGTCGATGAGGAACTGACGCTCGTCGGTGAACCACGCCAGCGGGTCGGCGAGCAGATGACCGGTGTCCGCCGGGGAGAGCCGCCAGGAGGCCAGTTCTGTCTGCGAGATGCCCTGGAAGTCGACGCTGAGGGTGTCCGCGGCGAGGTCGGCGAGGTGGAGACTGGCCCCGAGCAACCGGGTGAGTGCGGCCGTGCGGTCCTGGTGATGGACGTCGTGATCCGCGCGTTCCCGGCCGAACAGCCTTACCAGGTCGTGCAATTGATAGCGGATTCCGGTGGTGCCGATCGAGCGGATCTGCACCAGGTGCACCTCGACCAGATCATCGAGGACGGCTTCCGCGTTGCCCAGGTCTACGTCCAGCAGTGCGGCCAATGCCCAGGGTGTGAAGTCGGGGCCGGGCAGCAGGGCGAGCATCCGCAGCGCGTGCTGTGTCGGCGCGGCCATCTGTCGGTAGGTGAGTGCGAGGCTGGCCCGCACGGCGATGTGGCCGACGGCCAGCTCGTCGAGCTTGCGCTCCTCGTCGGCGAGGGCGCGGGCCACGTGGGCCAGGGGCCAGTGTGGTCGTGCGGCCAGTCGCGCGCCGGCTACCCATACCGCGAGCGGAAGACCACCGCAGGTCTCCACGATGGAGCGGGCTGAGCCGGGCTCCGCGTCGGTCCGCTCCGGACCCAGCATCTCGCGCAGCAGGGCGAGCCCGGCCTCGAAGTCCAGCACGTCCAGGGGGAGCCGGCGGCAGCTCAGCTCCGCCAGCGTTGTGCGGCTGGTGACGACGGCGGCGCACCGCGCGCCGCTAGGCAGCAGGTCGCGCACCTGTGGGGCCCCGGCTGCGTTGTCCAGGACGACGAGTACCTGCCGTTGGGCCAACAAGGAGCGGTAGAGATGGATGCGTCCGGTCAATTCCGCGGGCACCGTCCCGCCGCGGACGCCGAGCGCGCGGAGGAAGGCGCCCAGGACCGTGAACGGATCGGCCGGCTCGTCGCCGAAGCCGCGCAGGTCCGCATGCAGCTGACCGTCCGGGAAGCGGGAGGCGAGCCGGTGGCCCGTCCGCAGGGCGAAGGCCGTCTTGCCCACCCCGGCAGGACCGCTGACCAACAGGGTGAGCGGCCCCGGCCCGTCCGCGCCCAGGAGCCGGCAGGCCTCGTCCACCTCGCCGTCGCGGCCGACGAACAGGGAGAGGTCCGCCGGCAGCAGCCGGGGAACGAGCTGCCGGCCCGTGACGGGGTTCACCACAGCGCCGCTGCCATCTTCCGCTTCCTCGTCGGCAGACGGCACGTCGACGAGGGCGGCGGCCGGATCCGGATCCCCGGACAGATCCGGATCCCCGGCCAGGATCCGACCGTACAGTTGCCGCAACGCCGCGCCAGGGTCGACCCCCAGCTCGTCGGCGAGTCGCCGCCGGGCGCGCTCGTACTCCTTCAACGCCTCCGCCTGCCGTCCGCATCGGCACAGGGCGAGGACCAGCTGCCCGATCACCCGCTCGTCGAGCGGATGAGCCTCGGCCCGGGCCACCAGCTCGCTGACCATCTGATCATGCTGCCCCATCCGTAACCGGACCTCGACCAGCTCCAGTTGGGCGGCGAACCGCTCACCGTCGAGGAGCTGGCGCTGCGCGTTGAACCAAGGGGCGTCCATTCCGGCGAACGCGCTGCCCCGCCACAGCCCCAGTGCCTCCCGTCCCAGCGCCTCCGCCTGTTCGTCCTCAGTCGCCCGCATGGCCCGGCACGACAGGTTCCGGAAGCGGTGCAGGTCCAGGACCGCGGCCTCGCCGAGGTCGAGCACGTAGCCGCCGGACCGGCGGACCAACCGGACGCCGTGCGGCTCCAGCCCGCGGCGCAGACGGGACAAGTAGGCGTAGAGCGTGTCCCGGGCCCGGTGGGGCGCACGGTCGTCCCACACCCGGTGGAGCAGCTGGTCGGCGGGCACCGGGCGGCCGACGTCGATCAGCAGGGCCGCGAGAACGCACTGCTGCCGCGCATGCCCCAGGGCCACCGGCTGCCCCCCGGCCCATGCCTCGAGCGTGCCCAGTAACCGGAACTCCAGCATGCCCTGCTCCCCTTCACGCCGGTACCGACCCAGAAGGCACCACTGTGACCTGCCGCGCAAGGTTTCTCGCAAGGTTCTCGCAAGGTCGGCCGTACATGGTTGTCGACGTGTCCAGAACCGGGCGGCCCGCCGTCCCGGACGGCCTGGCGGTGCACCGGCATCGCCCGGTCACCTCACCGCCGACGCTGCGCGCCGATCCACCGGAGATTGCGGGACAGCCCGAGAGCTTTCATGAGGTGTACGTCGGCGCGGTCAGGCGTTGTGTCGCAGCCGCGCCCAGTTGACAGGAGGTAGGGATGAGGAAGCTCGCACAACTCACCATGGCGGCGGGTACATCCGTCGTCCTCGTCTTGGGAATGACAGGGTCGGCGTCCGCGTCGGCATGGACCAGCACCCCGTACGCGGACGCAGGGTTCATGAGCTACGGAGACGACATCTGGGTGGACCACCGCGCGTCGGGCGGCAACAGCATCGTCTGGTGGTCGACGGATTACGGCCGGACGGGGTCGTGCTCCAGTTCCGGCGGCGAGAAGTGGTGTTACTACGACATGCGAGAGACCGGCACCGTCACCATCCAGCTCTGCTCCTACCCTCCGTCCTACCCGCAGGGTTGGTGCGACCTGGAGCAGGTCTCCACCATCGGGAACGAGGCGGGCTGACCCCGGTCGGGGAAGGCTTCCGGAAAGACGGCGGTGGACCTCGGCGCCTGGCTCTGCTTCGAGGACGAAGCCGGTCAGGGGCTGAGGCCGCGCCTGGGGCCCGAGGCCACACTCCCGTCGTGCGGGTCACCGCCGGGGACACCAAACGCGTCTCCATGGCGGCACTGATCTGCACGAAGTCCGGCCATCAGCCCCGGCTGATCTACCGTACCCAGCTCGACCGCGGCCCCGCCGAAGGCCGCCGCAAAGGCTTCACCGAGGCTGATTACGCACGCCTGCTCGACGCCGCGCACCAGGTCGAGGGGGTCTGGTCGCACCTGAAGCGGTCCCTGGCAAATCGCACCCAGCACAGCCTCGACCAGTTCACCGCGCTGGTGAAGACCAGGCTCAAACGAATGCAGTATCGCCCCGGCGTCATCGACGGTCTGGCCGCCAAGACCGGCCTCGACTTCCAACCGCCGTAACCTCAGCCATTGGATCTCCTAGAAGGTGAAGTCCTCGGGCGCACCTTCGCCAACGCGGCCATCGACTGTCTCGCGAAGGATGTCCGCGTGGCCCGTGTGCCGCGCGTACTCCTCAATCATGTCCAAGAGCATGTCCCGGACGCTGGGCGTGCGACCGTCCGGCCAGGTGAAGGACGCCGGTCCGTCGAGCCCGCGCTCCTTGATGATGTCAGATACGAGCTCGCGCGATCGCTCGACAGCGTCTCGCCACACCGTGTAGACATCATCCGGGGAGTCCAGGGCCCCGGTGCGCCATTCCCAGTCGGGGTCGGCGTCGAAGTCCACGGCGTCCCAAGGGGCGCCGTACTCGTGACCGGCCAGCTTCACCGCCAGCCAGTCCGCCTCGACCAGGGCCACATGTTTGACCAGGCCACCGAGCGTCATCGAACTGGCGGCCGTGGTCGCGCGCAAAGCCTCCTCGTCCAGCCCTGACGTTTTCCAGGCGAAGGTCCGCCGGTTGCGCTCGAGAACTGAGCGCAGGGAATCCGCCTCAGCGAGGACCGCAGACGGGTCAGGAAAGGGAGTTGACTCGCTCATGACCAGGAGCATAGTCGGACGCGACCCTCGGCTTCCGTTTACATCCAGCGACGATACGCAAGTGGCATCCGGACCTCATGGAACGACCACGCCCGGCATGCCCCCCCGGAGCTGGATCTCAAATCTCAGCAACGCCCACGATTAGGGATCTCCAGTGTCCTGAGGCCGGCAAGAGCACGCTGCTCGTGCTTGGAGCGGGTACGACCGCCCCCTGGGAAGGGCAGGTCTGTTTCGGCGAACTGCGGTCCACCAACGGCAGGGCTCTGCACGACCACTGAGCTGCCCTGAGTTTCGTGGAGGCCGGTCTTTGTGGTTTCAGGCGGTAGGTGTTGTCGGGTGGGAACGGTGGTGCTTGGCCTCGAATTTCATTGGGTGGGAGATAGCCCAGGGCGGAGTGCAGGTGTTCGGTGTTGGGTCCGCCGACCCACTGAAAGACCGCTGGTTCGACCTCGTCAGCGTCGCGCCACGGGCCGTGGGGGTGGATGGCCCGTCTGGCCTGCCACCCTGACGGGCGCGGCTACGCCAGTTGCACGCGCCCTGGCCGAAGGTCAGCACGAAGGCGTTCGTGTCATGGAGCCTCTGCCAACCCCTGCTGACCGTCGAGCACCGCGAGCGCGGCATCGCGGGCTGCGAGATCGGCAACCCGCCGGCCCGGCACCTCCCCGCGTTCCAGCGCCTCGGCCGCCACAACTCCACCATCCACGCCGGTGAGGCGGGTCGGCGCCGAGTCGATCCACGATGCGGTGCAGGTCTGTGGCGCCGAGCCCGTCGGCCGCGGGGTGCGCATCACCGACGAGATCACGGTCCACGACGACGGGACGGCCACGCTCGGCCACTTCGCCTCGTACGTGCGCGACAGCCGCATCGCGCTGGAGGTCTGCCCAACCTCCGGACGGGCGCGGCGAAGTCGTACGACCCCCACCCGATCGACCTGCTGCGCCGCCTCGGCTTCCACGTCACCCTGAAGACCGACAACCGCCTGGTGTCCGGGACGGACATGAGTCCGGAGTTCGTGCACATGGCGGAGGCGTTCGGCTATGGCCCCGAGGTCTTGGAGAGTTCACGGTCGCGGCGGCCGAGGCGGCGTTCCGGCCGCTGCCGGAGCGGCAACGTCTGGTTTCCGGATGCCCGGGTAGCCGAGTGGGGCGTAAGGAGCCGGACAGGGGCGCGCGCCCCTGTCCGGACTTGGGCGGTGCTCAGTTGACGACCTTGAGCTGCTTCGGCCAGCCGTGCTTGTTCGCGGTGCGGAACAGCTCCGTGATGTCCTTGGGCGAGAGCTTGATGCAGCCCAGGGAGTAGTAGTCCCTGGCTCCGTCCCAGCGGTACGGGCTGTCGCCGTTCGTCTTCCTGCCCTGCTTGCCGCTGGGGAGCATCTCGCTGTGGATGAACAGCGCGTCGCGCACGACCTTGCGCTGGCCGGGCTTCGGCTTGCACCACTTGTTGGAAACGGGGATGGCGTAGCCGTTGATGCCCTTCTTCCCGCCGTTCTTCCTCGTCGTCTGCTTGCCGACGTTGTACGTCCCGGTGGGCAGCCATCCCGCGTTCTTGGCGCACTCGTTCGTGCTGCCGTTGCCGGATCCGGCCCGCCAGCCGTCGATCTTCCGGTCCTTGCCCGGCTGGCTCTTCACGTAGTACAGCCGCGACTTGGTGGGGTCGGACCAGTTCTTGTCGAAGAGGAAGTAGTACTTGCTGGTCTTGCCGGCGGCCTCCGCGACGGCCGGTGCGTCGACGGCCGCCACGCCAGCCGGCGCCGCCTGGGTGGGCTGTGCGACGGTCATGACGCCGCCCGCCAGCAGCACACCTGTCAGGGCCGCACTCGTGAGTCGGTTCACTGTTCCGCTCCTTCAGTTCTCGGAAATCCCCCGCGTTCGTCGGGGAGCAACTCGATACTGAATGGCCGATCCTGTGCGAACCTTGGGGAATCCTTGGCCCGCTGGTCATGCCGTGCGCTGGACAGCATGTGCGGCCGGGGGAGAAGAAACGGATGGACACTGAGTAGGGCGTGCTCGGCTCCGTCGAGGCACGCAATGCCGGCAGACCGGTCGGCCTCAATCCCGCCCGCCGGCCGTGCGTCCTCGCGGTTCTGGGCGCCGAGGCCAACCACCACGCCCCGGTCGACGAACTCACCTGACGGATCTGGGAACACAGCCCTCCGCGCGAACCCCGTGGCAGCCGGTACAGCTACCTCTGCCGATTACGCCGCGCCTCGGCGACGGGGACACGCGCCGCGATCGGCAGACGGGCGGCCATCTCCTGACCGTGGATCCGGCGGCCGTGGATCTGCACCGTTTCCCTGACCTGCTCGCGCGGGTGCGCGCCGCTACCGACGCCAGAGACATCCACCGATCGGCCGCATCCGACTCGGCTGGATCGCCGCCTGGCACGGACAATCCCAGATCAGCTCGATCCGGGCTGCCGAGGCAGCCGAGGACGTGAGCCTGGGCCGCGTCCAGGGCGCGGTGTGCGCGCCCGCGAGGTCCTTCTCGCCGGCCGGCACCGGCTGCACCGCCGCCCGGACGGGACCGCAGGTGGTCTGATGCATGCACCGGCCGGCGGCTCAGCCGGCCGAGCGGGCGGCCAGATCGAGGAGCTTCTGCAGGTGCAGGCCGTGGGCCGCGTCGATGCCGGTGCCTATTCCGGTGCGGACCGCGGTGGCGAACTCGCGTCGGAGGACGGGCCAGCATTCCGCGTGATCGATGCCGTCGGTGTCGTAGACCAACTCCTTTTCCCGGCCGAAGAGTTCGACCCGGGTTCTGGCCTTGGGGAGCTGAACGCAGCCGGAGAGGGACGCTTGGCTGACGGCGCCGTTCTCGTGCTCGCAGGTCAGCTCGACCCAGCGGCGCGGGTCCCCGGTGGCCCGTACGGAGACGATGGGGGCGACCGCGGTGTCCAGGATGTCGAGCAAGTGCGGGCCGAGGTCGAGCAGGGCGCCGTGCTCCAGCCGCCAGGAGGTGGCGAACTCCCCGCCGAGGAAGGCCCCGTGCAGGTAGCAGGAGCGGGCTCCCGTCACGTCGTGCCCGGCCGCCTCGGTGAGGAAGGCGCGGGTGACCGGGTGGAACCGCTTCGTGAGGACGAGCTGGGAGATCACTCCGTGTTCGGCGACGGCGTCCGCGACGCCGCGTGCGGTGTCGAGGCCGGCGCCCAGCGGCTTCTCCAGGAGGAGGGCGCGGCCTGCGGCGGCGGCGCGAGGCGCGAGGGTGGCCTGGACTGCGGGCGGCACGGCGAAGGCGACTGCCTCGCATGTGTCGATGAGTTCCTCGAAGGAGCCTGCCACCGGAGCCCCGTAGGGTGCGGCGACCTCGGCCGCCGCTTCCGGGCGGCGGGCCCAGACCCCGGCGAGCATCGTCTCGGGTCCGGCCGCGAGCATGCGGGCGTGCATGGCGCGGGCCCACGGGCCGGCGCCCACGAGGCCGACGCGGACCGGTTGACTGGTCCAGGCGGGCGCGAGGGGGGTGGTGCTGGGCATGGTGTTCTCCGTCGGTGTGCGGTGTGGTGCGATCGGCCGCCGGTCCGGTGGGGCGTGCCGGGATCCGGCCCCGGCCGGCTCAGGCGCCGGTCGTGGCCCTGGCGAGAGCTGCGAGGCGGGCGTCGGCGCGATCGGGGGAGTACAGGTGGTCGATCACCATGCGGGCGGCTCCGACCAGGGCCGCCCGGTCGCCCAGTTCGGAGGTGACGACCTGGAGGTGGGCGGTAGTGCGGGGCATGGCGCGCTGGTAGATGAGCTCGCGTACGCCGGTGAGGAAGGCGGTTCCGGCCAGATCGCCGCTCAGCATCAGCACGCCGGGGTTGAGCAGCGTGACCACAGTGACCAGGACCTCGCCGACGCGCTGTCCCGCCTCCCGGGCGAGCCTGACAGCGTCGGGCTGGCCTGCGGCGAGGTGTTCGCGCACGTCGGACCCCGACGCGGTGGGCACACCGGCCGCGGTGAGCTGGCCCGCGAGGGACCGGCCGCTGGCGACGGCGGCGAGGCACCCGTAGGATCCGCACATGCACAGGGCGTCGAGCCGGTCGTGCAGGCGGATGTGGCCGATGTCGCCCGCTCCGCCGTCGACGCCCCGGTAGACCTCGCCTTTGACCACGACGCCGGCGCCGATTCCGGTGGACGCCTTGACCAGGACGAAGGCGCTGCAGTCCGGGTGGCCGGCCCGCTGCTCGGCCAGGGCCATCAGGTTGGCGTCGTTGTCGACGAACACGGGCAGCGGCCCCGCGGCCGGCATGGGACCGACGTGCTCGGTCCAGGCCTCGCGCAGCCGTTCCCGCACGGGAAAGCGGTCCCAGCCGGGCATGATCGGGGGCTGGATGATCCGGGCGGTCTCCCAGTCGACCGGCCCCGGCACGGAGAGCCCCACGCCGCAGACCCGCTCGGCTCCCACGCCCGCCTCGGCGAGCAGTGGGACGAACCAGCGAGCCAGACGGTCCAGGGCGATGTCGGGGCCGTCGGCGATGACGAGGGCGCCGGTGTGCTCGGCCAGGACGGTGCCGGCGAGGTCGAGTACGGCGACGCGGGCGTGCCGGGTCTCCAGGTCCGCCACCAGTACCACTGCGTGCTCCGGATCGAACTCCAGCCGGGCGGAGGGCCGTCCGCCCGTGGAGGTGCCGGTCGCGCCGCGCAGCCAGCCCGCCCCGAAGAGCTGGTCGAGCCGGTGCCCCACCGTGGAGCGGGACAGGCCGGTCGCCTGCTGGAGCTCGCCGCGCGTGGTGGCCTCGCCGCTGCGGATGAGCTCCAGCAGATGTCCCGCGCTGGCCTGGTTTCCTGACATCCCCGTGGTCCTCGCTCTGTTGGTCGCGCCCGTGCCTGCCCCGAGGGGCTGTGGTCTCTCCCGCCGGTTTTTCCGGCCTCTGCGGTCAGCCCTTGTCCGCACCGCTGGTCAGGCCCTCGGTGAGGAGCCGTTCGGCGGAGAAGAACAGGAGTACCACAGGGATGGTGAGCACGACCGATCCGGCCATCAGTACCGTCTTGGACACCTCGATGCCGTTGGCCAGTTGCTGGAGGCCGAGCGAGACCGTCCACCGGTCGGGGTCGGCCGCCAGGAAGAGGAGCGCGAACAGGAATTCGTTCCAGGCGATCATGAAGACGTACAACCCGGTGGCCATCAGGGTCGGCAGGGCGAGCGGCAGGATGATCCTGCGTACGGTCTGGAGCCGGGACGCCCCGTCGATCGCCGCCGCCTCCTCGATGCTGAAGGGGATGGTGACGAAGTAGTTCTTCAGCATGTAGATCGAGACGGGCACGGTCTGCGCGATGTAGACGATGGCGAGCCCGATGAGACTTCCCGACAGCCCCATCTTCGCGAACATGACGAAGAGCGGCACGGCCAGCAGGGTGGCCGGGAAGAGGTAGACGGCCAGGAAGAGTGCGCTGATCTGGCGGTTGCCGAAGAACTTCAGTCGGCTGACGGCGTAGGCGCCCGGTACGGCGGCGGCCAGCGTGAGCAGGACCGTGGCGACGGCGACGAGCGCGGAGTTGAGCAGCATGCCGAGGAAGCCCTGGCCGCCGTCCTGCGAGGACTTGAGGACGCTCTCGTACGTGTCGAGCGTGAAGTCCTTGGCCGAGACCCAGAGGTTGCCCGGGTCGAGGAGCAGTGCGTCGATGGGCTTCACCGACAGCATCAGCATGTAGTAGAAGGGCACGATCGTGATCGCGGCGAGGAAGGCGATCACCACCCAGCGCATGACGCCGAAGAACCGATCCTCGAACTGGGCGCGGGTGGGCCGGTTCCGCCGCGGCGCGGGCAATGGGCGTGTGGTGCGCTTTGCCTGGTCGCGGGTGAGCGTGGGGGTGGCGGTCATGCCGACTCCTCCTGCATCTTCTTGCCGAAGAACTTGAAGTAGACGCCCAGGAGGACCATGAGCACGACGGCGAGGACGAGAGCCTGGGCGGAGGCGGCCCCTACGTCGAACCGCGAGGTGAGGAAGTCGTAGACCCGGACCGCCACCACGTCCGTGCCGGAACCGCCGCCGGTGAGCAGGTAGATGTCGTCGAACTTGTTGAACGTCATGATGAAGCGCAGGACGGACAGCAGGGCGATGACGGGCATCAGCTGCGGCAGCAGGATGTGGCGGAAGCGCTGGGAGAGTGTGGCGCCGTCGACCTCGGCGGCCTCCTCCAGGCCGGCCGGAACCGCCTGGAGGCGGGCGAGCATGAAGAGGAAGGCGAACGGGAAGTAGCGCCACGTCTCGAAGGCGATGACGGTGAGCAGTGCCAGCGGGATGTCGAAGTGGATTCCGAGGAAGCCGACTTCGTAGGACCGGGTGGAGAGGAAGGCGATGGGGTCGTCCCACCCGAAGAGCTTGCGGCCCCATTCGTTCACTATGCCGTACTGGGGGCTGAGCGCGACTTCCCAGACGAAGGAGACCGCGACGACGGGGGCGACGTACGGCAGGAGCATCGCAGCCCGCAGAACGCCCCGTCCGCGGAAGGGCCTGCGCAGGGCGAGGGCGGCGATCAGTCCGAGGACGACGGAACCGGCGGTGGCGCCGACGGTGTAGAGGAGCGTGGTGCCGAGGCTGCTCCAGAAGCCGGGTGAGCCGAAGACCTGGGAGAAGTTGTCCAGGGTCCAGCGGCCGAAGAGGCCGTTCTCCTGGATGTCGACCAGCTTGGCGTTCTGGAAGGCGAGCAGGACGGTCCACAGGATCGGCAGGATGACCACGACCAGGACCACGAGGAAGGTGGGGGTCACGAAGGCGAGCCCTGCGCGGTTCTCCCGCCTGCTCGTGCTCTGCGGTGGGATGCGGCGCTTCTTCGCGCCGCTCGTGATGGTGCTCATGGGACGGTTACCTCATGGGGGAGCGGCGTGGGGCTACTGGAGGGACTTCTGGAGGGCGGTCACTTCTTCGTCGGCCTCCTCGGCGGCTTCGTCGGGTGACACCTGGCCGCTTGTCATCGCGCCGATGGCCTTGGCGACGGGGAGCTCACCGTTCGTGGCACCGACAAGCGTGCCCTGCCCTTGGGTGAGGCCCCATCGCTTCATGCCGCCGACGCCGCTGACCAACTGGTCCAGGAGCGCCGGGGGGTAGGCCTTCTGCATGGACTCGCGGTGGTCGACGCCCATGACGCTGGAGCGCCAGGCCTGCTCGAAGGAGCCGGGCTTCTGCACCGTGCCGGTGCGGACGGGGATCTTGCCTTCCGGGGCCATGCCGAACCAGTCGGCGTAGCCCTTGCCCATCATGTACTCGATGAACTTCTCGGAGGCGCCCGTCTCGGCGGTCCTGGTGACGGCCCACGAGGTGATCTCGCCGAACTGGGCGGGTTCCTTGCCGTCGGGGCCCTTCAGAGAGGTGACGACACCCGTGTTGCGGGCGAGGAACTTGGGGTCCTTCTTGCACTCCGGGCAGCTGGGCAGCGCGTCCGAGCGCAGGCCAGCCAGTTCGTCGAGCAGGAAGGACGACCAGACCATCATCGACGACTTGCCGGCGAAGTAGGTGGCGCGGGTGGTGTCCACGCTCTGGGTGCCGGGGGCTCCGTGGCCCCGGGCAAGCTGGTCGTACGCCTTGAAGGCGGTGCGGCACGCGGGGGAGTCGAGGGCGGGCTTGCCCGCCTCGTCGACCAGCTGGCAGCCGTTTGCCAGGGCGAGGTCCTCGAAGCTCTGCTGGGTGAAGACGTCCGAGGGGTCGGTGGCCAGCGAGATGCCGTCGCGGCCTCCCTTGTCGAGTGCGGCGGCGGCCTTCAGGGCGCTTCCGTAGTCGTTCGGTGCCTCGAGTCCGGCCTTGGCGAACAGGTCCTTGCGGTAGACGAGGATCTGGAGCCAGGCGTCGGAGGGGACGCCGAGCCTGGTGCCACCGTCGGAGGTGAGCGCGAGCGCGTTGCTGTTGAACGTGTCCGGTGCCAGGTTCTGCACGATGCGGTTCGCGACCTTGGTGTTCAGCAAACCGTTGCCGTACATCTGCCAGACCTGGCCCATCGGAACCGCTCCGATGACGTCCGGGAGCTTGCCGGCCGCCGCCGCGGACATGATCAGCTGCGGCAGCTGTGCTTCGTCCACACCCACGAGGTCGACCTTGACGCCGCTCTCCTTCTCGAAGCGGCTGATGACCTTCCTGGTCGCCGCCATCCGCGGCGGCAGGTTCTCCTGCGACCACACCGTGATCCTGTTGTCGGGCTGCTGCGCGCCCGTGCTGCCGGAGCAGCCGGCCAGCAGGCCCCCGGCCAGGGTCGCGGCGAGCCCGAACAGGGTCGCCCTCGACCGTCGGGTCGTTATCACCATGCTCTGTCCTCACGCCGCTTATGCACTTACCTGATGCATCTCAGCATCACTTTTGCTTGTTGACAAGACATAACTCTGAGATATCTTCGACTGAAGTCAGCGAGCAACACCCTTCAAGCGCTATCGGAGCTCCTCGTGGAACGCGTCGTTCAGTTCACCGGCCCCCGTCAGGTCGAAGTCGCCGAGCACGGAAGCGCTCCGCTGCCCGCCGGACATCTGCGAGTCCGCACCCGCTACTCCGGCATCTCGGCAGGGACGGAACTGACCGCCTACCGCGGGACGAACCCGTACCTCACGCGCACCTGGGACGCCGAGGCCCGAATCTTCCGCGACGGAGCGGCCGGCATCGAGTACCCGGTGGCCGGCTGGGGCTACTCCGAGGTCGGCGAGGTCGCCGAGGTCTCTCCCGAGCTCGTCGGCACCCCCGGGATGCCGGTCGTCGGCGATCTGGTCTGGGGCATCTGGGGCCACCGCAGCGAGGGCATCGTCCCGGCCGAGCGCATGGTCGGCCACACCCTGCCCGCCGGTCTCGAACCGCTGGCCGGAGCCTTCGCCCGGGTCGGCGCCATCGCGTACAACGCGATCCTGGCCGCCGACATCCACCTGGGCGAGGACGTCGCCGTCTTCGGTCAGGGCGTCATCGGGCTGCTCACCACCCGCCTCGCCCAGCTCAACGGTGCCCGTGTCACCGCCGTCGACGCCCTCGACGGCCGGCTCGCGACGGCCCGTGAGTACGGTGCGCGCCACACCCTCAACGCCCGTACCGACAGCGTCGCCGAACGCATCCGGGAGGCCACCGCAGGGTCGGGCGCCGATGTCGCCATCGAGATCAGCGGGGTGTACCCCGCCCTGCACGAAGCCGTCCGCTCCGTCACCGTCGGCGGCCGGGTCGTGGCATCAGGCTTCTACCAGGGCGACGGCGCCGGGCTGCGCCTCGGCGACGAGTTCCACCACAACCGGGTGCAGCTGATCTGCTCCCAGATCGGCGGGGTCCCCCCGCAGCTGGCAGGCCGCTGGACCGTCGAGCGGCTCCAGCAGACCTTCCTGTCGCTGGTGGCCGAGGGCCAGGTCGATGTGAAGCGCCTGGTCAGCCATGTCGTCCCGGTGGCGGAGGCCGCCGACGCGTATGTGCTGCTCGACGAGACGCCCGCAGACGCCCTCCAGGTCGTCCTGGAGTTCTGAGTCCGGCGCACCCGGCTCCGACTCCGACTCATCCATCAGAATCCCGAGCGCCCTCCGCCGGCGCCGAAAGGCCCTCCCATGCTGAAAACCGCCTGCCAGGAACAGCTCCTCCCCGGCGACACGCTCCAGGACAAGTGGGCCTTCGCCCAGGACGCCGGCTACGACGCCGTGGAGCTGCGGTCCAAGGGTGACTTCCACTTCCGTGACCGCCTGCCGGAGCTCAAGCAGGCCCTCGCCGACGGCGTGGTCATGCCGACCGTCTGCGTCGACATGCTGCACTTCTTCGCCGCGTTCGACGACGGCCTGCGCCGCGACGCGCTGGAGCAGATGAAGTCGCAGCTCTCCGTCGCCGCCGAGATCGGCGCGCTCGGCGTGCAGACCCCCGCGTCGTACGGAATGTTCTCGCGCAGGCTCCCTCCCTTCGAGCCGCCGCGCACCGAGGAGCAGGACCGCGAGGTGCTGCTGGCCGGTCTCTCCGAGCTGGGTGAGCACGCCCGGCGGGAGGGCGTCACCCTCTACCTGGAACCGCTCAACCGGTACGAGGACCACATGGTCAACCGGCTGGACCAGGCCGTCGACCTGATCCGCACGGTGGGCCTGGACTCCGTCCGTATCGGTATCGACAGCTACCACATGAACATCGAGGAGGCCGACCCCTCGGCCTCGATCCTGGCGGCCGCCCCCTACATCGGGCACGCCCAGGTGAGCGACTCCAACCGGTTCCAGCCCGGCGCCGGCCACCTCGACTGGCCGGCCTGGACCGGCGCCCTGAACAGCATCGGCTACGACGGCTACCTCGCCGTCGAGTGCCGGCTGACCGGCGACCCCCTGGCGGCCGTGCGGGCCATCCCGGCGTTCCTCCGGAGGTCCGGCGCGTGACCTCGCTTCTCGAGACCCCCGTGCCCGCCGCCGCCGATGACCTGACCCTTCGGCGCGGCGCGGCACGGGTACTCCTCACCAACTGGACGGGCTCCTCCACCGTCCCCTCGCACGGCCTGTATCCGCACCAGTGGAGCTGGGACTCGGCCTTCATCGCGATCGGCCTGCGTCATCTGTCGGTGCGCCGGGCCCAGCGCGAGCTGGAGAGCCTGCTGGGCGCCCAGTGGGCCGACGGGCGCGTCCCCCACATCGTGTTCAGCCCCGAGGTACCCCTCGACGCGTACTTCCCCAGCCCCGACTTCTGGCGCTCCTCCACGGCCGGTGCCCCCTGCGGAGCGCCGGCAGGCACCGAGACGTCCGGCCTCGTGCAGCCCCCGGTACACGCTCTCGCCGCCTGGCTCGTCCACCGGGCCGACCCGGAGAGCTCACGCAGTCGCGGCTTCCTGCCCCGGGTGTACGGCCGGCTCGTGGCCTGGCACGACTACCTCACGGGCCGCCGCGACCTCGGTGGCGGCGGACTCGCTGCCATGGTGCACCCGTGGGAGCCCGGCATGGACAACAGCCCCTGCTGGGACGGCCCGTTGCAGCGCGTCGAGCCGGCCGCGCCCGGTTCGTACCGGCGCGCCGACCTCGACCACGGGCAGGCTGCGGAACGCCCCACCGACCTGGACTACGGGCGGTACGTCCGGCTCGCCGCCGACTACCGGGACAGCGGCTACTCGGATGCGCGAGGCACACACGCCTTCGCCGTCGAGGACCCGTGCGTCAACGCACTGCTGATCGTCTCGGAGTACGCCCTGGCCCGGATCGCCGCCGAGACCGGTGCGGATCCCGCCCCCCACGCGGCGCGGGCGGCCCGTCTGACCGATGCCCTGGTGGAGCGACTCTGGTCGCCCGCCGACGGCATGTTCCTCTCCCGGGACCTGGTCGGGGGCGAGTTGATCCCCGAACGCAGCGTCGCCGGGCTCGTCCCGCTCATCGTGCCCGGCCTCCCTCAGGACTTGGTCGACGCGCTGCTGCGAACGGCCCGGGGCAGCGCATTCCTGCTCGGCGAGGCGCCGATGGTGCCGTCGTACGACATCACCGGACACGCCTTCGACCCGTCGCGCTACTGGCGCGGTCCCGCCTGGTTCAACACCAACTGGCTGCTGGAGCGGGGGCTGCGCCAGTACGGGCAGCACCGGACGGCGGCCGCTCTACGGGCGGCCATGCTCGAAGCGGCGGGCGCCAGTTCCTTTGCCGAGTACGTGGACCCGTTCACGGCCGAGGCCCGCGGCACCCGTGCCTTCGGCTGGACCGCGGCCCTCACCCTCGACCTGCTGGCGGAACGACCGGCCGACGACACCGTCTCCCCGGACACCCCCTCGATCGGAGTGCGCACATGAACGACGTGGATCCCGTCGCGGACACCACCCTGGTCCGCGCGGGCACCTTCGCCGTCCTCGGGGCCGACGGTGGTGTGGGCGGCCGTCGCGGCACTTCCCCCGACGGGCTGTTCCACCGCGACGCACGGCATCTGAGTCGGTGGACGCTGATCGTCGACGGTGCCGTGCCGGAGGTGCTGGTGCCGTCGGCCGGCGATGCGTCCGCCCTGTGCGTGCTCACACCGCCGGGCACCCGGGACGAGCCGGCAGCGTACACCGTATTCCGGGAACAGGCCGTTTCCGCAGGCGTGCTGACGGAGTGTCTGCGGCTGGTCAACAACCGTCCGGTACCCGTCGACGCGGCCCTCTCCCTCATCACGGACGCCGACTTCGCCGACCAGTTCGAGCTGCGGTCCGACAAACGCCGGTACGAGAAGGAAGGCGCGCTGCGCACGGCGAGTGTTCAGGCGGAGGGGGTCACCTTCACCTATGCGCGCGGCGCTTGGCTGTCGCGTACGGCCGTCCGCTCGTCTCCGGCCCCGGCCGCGGTCCGACCGGTCGGGGCGCCGGACACCGCCCACCAGTTGGACTGGCACCTGACCCTGCCCGCCCACGGAACGGCCCAATTGATGCTCACCGTAACGGCGTTCGCCCACGGTGCGCCCGATCCGGCCCCCGTCAGCTCCCCGGCCGAGGCCGTCGCGGAGCACGTGGCGGACACGGCGGCCTTCACCGCCACCCCGTTGCCCATTCCTCCCGGCGCACCCGAAGGGCTGGCCGACGCCTGCGCCCGCGGCCTGAGCGACCTGGCAGCGCTTCGGGTCCCCGCCACCGGCCCGGGCGGCGAGCGCGTCCAGGTGCCCGCGGCGGGAATCCCCTGGTTCCTCACGCTCTTCGGGCGGGACTCGCTCTTCACCTCCCTCTTCGCGCTGCCCTACCGGCCCGAACTGGCTGAGGGCACCCTGCACGCCCTCGCGGCGACCCAGGGCACGGAGTACGACGCAGACCGCGGGGAACAGCCGGGGCGCATCGTCCACGAGATCCGGCACGGCGAACTCGCCCACTTTCGGCAGGTCCCCTACGGCCGCTACTACGGCTCGGTCGACGCCACCCCGCTCTTCCTGGTGCTCCTGGACAGCTATACGGAGGCCACCGGCGACCCCGCCCTCGCGACCCGCCTTGAAGAGCACGCGCGGGCTGCCGTGTCCTGGATGTTCCGCGACGGCGGCCTGGACGCGAGCGGATACCTCGTCTACTCGCCCGACCCGAAGGGCCTGGTGAACCAGAACTGGAAGGACTCCGAAGGAGCGATCTGCTTCCTGGACGGTTCCCAGGCCGAGGGCCCGATCGCCGTCGTGGAGGCTCAGGGGTATGCCTACGACGCGCTGGTGCGCACCGCGCGGCTGGCCCGCTCGGTGTGGGACGACGACGCCTACGCCGACCGGCTCGACAGCGCGGCCGCCGGTCTGCGTGACAGGTTCCTGCGGGACTTCTGGATGTCCGGTCCCGACTTTCCGGCACTGGCCCTGGACGGCCGGGGCCAGCAGGTCGACTCGTTGGCCTCGGACGCGGGGCACCTGCTGTGGTCCGGCATCCTGGACACGGCGCACGCACAGCGCGTGGGCCGGCGCCTGCTGGAACCGGACTTCTTCTCGGGCTGGGCCATCCGTACGCTGGCGTCCGGCCAGGCGGCATACCACCCGCTCTCGTACCACCGGGGAACTTCCTGGCCGCACGACAACGCGGTCATCCTGCTCGGCCTGGCCCGCTGCGGGCTGAAGGAGGAGACGCGAAAGGTCGCCCTCGGCCTGCTGGAAGCGTCCGCCCACCACGGCCACCGGCTGCCCGAGGTCATGGCGGGCTACGCACGATCCCAGCACCCCCGACCGGTGCCGTACCCCCACTCCTGCTCACCGCAGGCATGGGCGGCGGCGACGCCCCTGGCGGTGCTCTCGGCACTGCAGGAGCACTGAAACGGACGAGGCCATAAATTCGCTGACCCAGGACGCTCCGGAACGCAGGTGGCGAGGCCGCTTCGTCCCGACAGCGGGGCACGGGGGCTCTACGAGTTCGGGTGTTGCCCTGGATTTCGAAAAGATGCGTGCCCGCAAGAGCCTGCTCAAGCACCTGGAGTCGCTGCCGCGGCCGCATCGCAGTAGCACGCCCGAGTCGGGTTCGAAGTCATCTCAGGGACCGCGAAAGAGAGGCTCAATGACGGCGGCGCCCTCCTGCCGCTCACCGATCCAAGAACGAACCTTTCAGGAACAGCCGCATCCAAAAGCTCCCCAGAGGCGAATTCCTCATGTGAGGTCGTGACGGAGACCACCTGCTCCGGTGATCCGCGTCCCGGCCCGCCGCACGGCCGCTGGGGAGTTCAGCAGTCGGGCACGCCTCAAGGAGGGTTGATCATGACCGCATCGCGAATTCGTAACCGGCTGGTGATCGGGACCGCCACACTGGCGCTGCCGTTCTCGCTCGCCGCGTTCGGCGCCACGGCAACGGCATCCGACAGCACGAGCGGCCCATTCGGCCCCGCCTGTTCGTCGGTCCCCAAGAGCGGCTCCGGCTCGTTCGACGGCATGGCCAAGGACCCGGTCGCCACCGCGGCCTCGCACAATCCGGAACTGTCCACCCTTGTCACAGCCGTCAAGAAGGCCGGCCTCGTGGACACGTTGAACACCGCGAAGAACATCACTGTCTTCGCTCCCACGAACGACGCCTTCAAGAAGATCCCGAAGGCCGATCTCGACAAGGTCCTCGCCAACAAGACCGAGCTGACCAAGATCCTGACCTATCACGTGGTCGGTCAGAAGGTGGCCCCGGACCAGCTGCCCATGGGTGACTTCAAGACCCTTGAAGGGAGCCGCCTCACGACGAGCGGGTCCGGAGAAGAGTTCAAGGTCAACGACACTGCGAACGTGGTCTGCGGCAACGTCAGGACCGCGAACGCCACTGTCTACATCATCGACAGTGTGCTCATGCCCAAGAGTTGAGTGAGCAGCCGGTCCCACCTGCCCGCGGTGGACCGCTGACCGGGAAGCCGTCGCGGCAGTGGCTCCACGCCATCTGCCCCGACGCGTGGCAGACCGGCCCCCCTCGGCGGGTTCGATGCCGCGGTCTGCGGCCGCCCGACGGGCGCGTGACGGACACCCGCTCCGCTCACCCGGGCTTTGCGGCCGCCTCGTCCTCGACGGGGCAGCCCAGACGGCCCGCTACGGCGGTGAGCGCCGCGCCCAGCGGGAGCGCGATGCGGGTGAGGGCGTGCCGGTCGCCCCGGGTCGGGTCCCGGTTGACGATCAGTACCGGCTTTCCGTCCTTCTCCGCCTGCCGGACGAACCGGAGTCCGGACATCACGGTCAGCGAGGACCCCAGGACCAGCAGCGACGCCGCCTCGCGGACCAGACTGCGGCAGTGCTCGACCCTCTGTGGGGGCACGGCCTCGCCGAAGAACACCACGTCCGGTTTGAGGATGCCGCCGCATACCGTGCAGGGCACCACTCGGAAGTCACCCACCTGGTCGTCCGTGAGGTCGGCATCGCCGTCCGGGTTGAGCGCGGTGGCCACCGGCTCGAAGCCGGCATTGGCCTCCTCCAGCCGAGCGGCGAGTTCACGGCGTGGGCTGAGGGTGCGGCAGGAGAGGCATACGAGCCGGTCCAGGCTTCCGTGGAGTTCCACGACGCCCCGGCTGCCGGCGGCCTGGTGCAGGCCGTCGACGTTCTGGGTGATCATGCCCGAGAGCAGGCCGTGCCGCTCGAACGATGCGACGGCCCGGTGCCCCGCGTTCGGGCGGGCCTGCCCGAAGGTGCGCCAGCCGAGGTGGCTGCGTGCCCAGTAACGACGTCGGGCATCGGCACCGCCGGTGAAGTCCTGGTACGTCATCGGAGTGTGCCGGCTCAGGCTTCCGCCCTCACCCCGGTAGTCGGGGATACCCGACTCCGTCGACATGCCCGCACCGCTGAGCACCAGCACGCCGCCCGTACTCAGGGCATCGGAGACCGGCTTCAGATCCGTCGTGGCCGATGGCAGGTCCTCTGTAGGTGTCCAGCTCAGAGTGGGGCGCATACGCATGCCCTCCAGGGTACGGAAGAGGCTGCCATCACCTGCTTCCGCCGCCGCTGACGATCACCTTCTGTCACCGTTCGAGCAGAGCCCCCGGCACGCCGCCTACGACATCGGGCCCTGTCGCCCGCCGGTTCTCCAGGGCCCGGGACGGGGGTCGGCCGACCGCGCATCCGCGGGGGATGCAATCCGGAGGTCCGGGTCGGCAGCCGGCGGCCGGTGCCTGTCGCGGCCGTGCGTACGGGGCACACATCCCGCTGCCTCTGCCGCCGCTGACCATCGACATGGCCAGGCCTCCCCGGCACGCAGCCGACAGCGGGCACCAGTGGGTCCGCTGCGCCTTCCGCGGGGCCCTTCGCACATCCGAAACCTCGACCGTGCGACTTCCTCCGGCGGCCAGAATCCTGCCGGTCGTGTCAGGCGGGGGAGGGGGTGCGGATGGCGGCGATGTCGAACTGCAGCCGAAGCCGCTCGCTGACCATGGCGCCGCCCTCGGCCAGCCTGGCGTTGTACGTCAGACCCCAGTCGGACCGGTTGATGGTGGTGGTCCCGTCGAATCCGACCCGCTCGTAGCCGAACGGGTCCATGACATAGCCGATGTAGGTGAGGTCCAGGACCACGGGACGCGTCCTCCCCTTGATCGTGAGGTCGCCCGTCATGCGGTAGACGTCCTTGCCGATGAGTTGCACGGCCGTGCTCGTGAAGGTCATCCTCGGGTGCGTGCGGGCGTCCAGGAAGTCGCGGCCCACCAGGTGTGCATCCCGCTGCTCCACCCCCGTGTCGACACTCGCCGTGGACAGCGAGATCTCGGCGCGGGAGCGGGCCGGGTCGCGACCGTCGAAGTGAAGGCGGCTCTCGTACTCCAGGAAGGCGCCGCGGACCGTGGTCACCATCGCGTGGCGCACGGAGAAACCGATCCTGCTGTGGGCGGGGTCGATCGTCCACTCTCCGGTCAGAGCAGCCAGGGCGGGGTCCGGCAGAACAACGGCACCCGCGGCCGCGGACCCGACGTGTGACTGCTCCACGGAGGGCTCCGGGCGACGGAGCAGGGGGCTGCGGCTGAAGAGGTTCATGACTGCTAGTTACTCGTAAGTAGGAGGCGCCCACAAGGGACCGGTCCAGGACCCGAACATTGCCGAGTGAACTTTCACAAAGTGACGCACCGGGGGAGAGGAGGGTGGTGGAACCGCCGAGCCGGGGTGCGGGAACGCCTCGCGAGCGGCGTCGAGAGTGCGCTCGCGGTTGTGCCGGAGATCGCCGAGATGAGGTCCTGGCGACTGGCATCCGGGTGGGGGAGCGCGTGTGGGGTGCGCTGGCCGCAGATCCGGCAGCATGGCGGAGTACGTTACGAGGCAGCACCAGTACCGCCGCCTGCTGGAACCCGGCGGGTGCATTGCATGGTCCCAATCACCATCGACATCAGTAGGCCGTTCGCCGGCGTTGTTCGCATTCTCGCGTCGAGCGTCCCCGGCTCGGGGCGCATCCGAGTCTTCAGTGGCAACCCCGATTCCGAACTGCTCGCCGACTTCACCCAGTCCGCACAGGACGGCGTCATCATCTCCGTCGTCGACACCGGGCGTGCTCGCGAAAGTGCTGGTCACAGCTAGCCGTTGCGACCTGTGGCCAGCACGGTCGCTCCTCGGGCCGCAAAAGGCCGGTCAGTGCACCAGCAGGTCGATCACGCCCGTCAGGTCCTCCTCGCCGCTGCCCTCGGCCAGGCGGCGGCGCATCAGCTCGAAGTAGGGGCTGAGCAGTTCCGGGCTCACCCCCTGCTGCTCGGCGGTGCTCAGGAAGGTCGGCGTGCCGGCCACCTGCATAGCGAGGTTGGAGACGACACCCTTGGTGTAGTCACCGCTCCGCAGCTGGTTGGCCGTCTGGTGAACTGTCGGGGCCATCGCGACGAGCCAGTCGGCGAGCAACGGGGCGAGCGCCTCGGGGTCGATGTCCTCGTTGCGGATCAGAGCGAAGGCGTGCGCGGAACCGGCGAACATCCCGTACATGGCGCTGAGCAGGGCCACGTCGTGCAGGGCCGCGAAGCCCGCGTTCTCGCCGACGTAGGTGGTGCCGACCGGGATGCCCAGGGTCTGCTGGTGCCGCTCGAACAGCTCAGGCGAGCCGCTGTAGAAGACGTAGCCGCCGGCTTCCGGGACTCCGATCATCGGAGGGACGGCCATGATCCCGCCGTCCAGGTAGCGGGCGCCGCGCTCGCGGGCCCACTCGGCGCGGGCGCGGGCCTGGGCAGGGGTGCTGGTGGTCAGGTTGACGAGGTCCCTGTCGGCCAGATCGGTGCCGGCCAGCACTCCGTCGACCGAGGTGTCGTCCAACAGGCAGACGACGACCAGGGTGTTCGCTGCGACCGCCTCTGCGGCGGTGTCCGCGACCCTTGCCCCCTCAGCGGCCAGCGCCGTGGCGCGGGCCGGGGTGCGGTTCCAGACGGTCAGTGGGTGGCCGGCGGCCAGCCAGGTACGAGCCAGCGCGGTGCCCATCACGCCGAGACCCAGCAGCGTGAGAGGAGTCTTTTCAACAGTGTTCTGTGTCATGCCGATTAGGCTGGCCACAAGTCCGGGGGTGATCAAGTACGCACTTGACAGTGGGTGGTTACCCCGGGGTGAGCGAGCACGTCGAAAGGGTGGGGCATGACATCGCTGAACCGGCCGGGCACACCGGACGGACACGTCTGCGGGATCGATTCCGCGATGGAGGTGATCGGCGGCAAGTGGAAGGTGCTGATCCTCTGGGCGCTCCACGAGCACCCCTGCCGTCGCTTCGGCGAGCTGCGTCGACTGCTTCCGGGGATCACCGAGAAGGTGCTGGCCTCTCACCTGCGTGAGATGGAAGCGGACGGTGTCGTGCACCGTGTCTCCTACGACGAGGTGCCGCCCCGCGTCGAGTACTCACTGACCGACGACGGCAAGCGCCTCAACGAGGCACTCCAGCCGCTGGCCGCCTGGGGTCGCGAGCGGCCGGCCGGCCGAGGGCTGGAGGAGAAGGCGGGCCGATGCCTGTAGTGAACGTGCCGGCCACAGCTACTCGTTGATGGCCGCGACCAGCACGGTGGCCTCGTAGCGGACGACGAGTGTTCAGCTGCCGCCCGGTCCATATCGACGGCCACCCAGGCTCTTATCGCGGCAGCAGCGGCCGTGCGGGTGGAGACATTGCTCAGACCTGTTCGCAGTGGAACGCCCTGATGAAGCAGTCGCGGGGCTGGGTGACTGCGAAGAGGACGCACTCGACGAGCGAGTGCGGGGTGAGGGCGTCCTTGAACTCACGCGTGGACCTGCTCGCGGGCCATCTGCCGGCAACGGACCGGCGGTGCGTTCTTCCCGAGTGGCGCCCGTGCCGGAACTCTTCGTGGGGCGGCCATGAGGGCTGTTGTCAGAGGCGATTGGCAAGATTGCGGCCATGAATGTCACTCCTGTCACTCCGCCACGGCCGATCGACGTTGCCGCGGTCTTTCCCCAACTGGTTCCGCTGGCCCGCACGGCGACCCGCCTTCACCCCCGCCCTGGGGCGCCGACGTGGCACGACAGCTCGATCGGGGGGCCGCTGCTGTGGCCCGCTGATGAGCCGTGGCCGCGCTGCGAGGAACCGCATGTGGTGGATGGCATCAACCCAGCCAAGTCCCCGGCGGATCTGCGGCTGGAACGACGGATCTTCGCCGCCTCGCACGGCCGGGACCTGACTCCGGAGGAACGGGAGACTCTCGAGCGGATCCGCCCCCCTCGGACGTATCCGGTGAGGAGGGCGGGCCAGTCGTACGACGGCCCCATAGCGATGCTGCCCGTCGCGCAGCTGTACGTACGTGATGTGCCCGATCTGAGCCCGCCGGAGGGCAAGGACCTGTTGCAGGTCCTGTGGTGCCCCTTCGATCATCCGATTATGCCCAGGACCCTGCTCTTCTGGCGTTCGGTAGCGGCCGTCACCGACATCCTCGACACGCCCCCCGAGCCGCCCGCAGTGCAGTTCGACGGCTATCTACCGGAACCGTGCGTGCTCGAACCGGAGCAGATCACCGAGTACCCCGACCATCTGGAGCTGAGCGAAGAACTGCGGGAGCAGCTCGCGCAGTGGAGTGTGCCGCAGGCAGCAGAGGAAGACATGGACCCGGACACGTACTACGACTGTGTGCTGTCCAACGCACCCAGCTGGAAGGTCGGCGGCTGGCCCGCTTGGAACTCCACCGACCCCAGCTCGCAACCCTGCTCCGAGTGCGGCACTGTCATGGAGGTCCTGATGACCGTCGCCACGTTCGAGGAAGGGGACGACGCCGGGAACAGCTGGTCTCCGCACCCCCACCCAGGTGCTGGACCGTACCCCAGCCACCGTGGCTACAACGCGACCGGTGTCCAGATAGGCAGCGGCTACCGGCAGCACCTGTTCGTCTGCCCGGCGGAGCCCGAGCATCCGCACATCGAGTTGATGACGTAGCCCGTCCGCAGTGTGCAGCCGCGAGCGTCATGGTGCGGGCAGGCCGTGACACCGGGAGGCCGCGAGGCTCAGGGTGCCTACCTGCGGCTCGGCATCAGATCCCGCCCGACAGCGACGGCGTGGAGCAGCTCTTCGCTGGATGGCGCGATGGCCTCGCGGCCCGACGGCCACCTTCGATCACGCCGCACTCAAGATCGATTGAACAACGGCTTCTGCGGGTTCTCGATCTTGGCTGACTATGGCTTGCCCGCTAGGATCACGGCTCGTCACTGAGGGGCATAGGGGGCGGTCGTGGCAGAGGGGCTGAGCTCAGCAGCAGGAGCTGTAGTCGAGCTGAGATTCGAATTGGGGCGGCCGGATTGGGCCGACGCGTTCCAGGCACGGGGGCGGGTGCGGGGGCTCAGGGGGCGGCTGCAAAGTCTGCTCTTGCCGGTGCTCTTCGCAGGGGCGGTGTGGTTGATTGCCGACAGCGCCCTGGCAGCTGGAGGCGCCTTCCTCGGCTGTCTGTTCGGCTTCGTGATCAGGAGAGGCGTGCTGACCGCGCGGCATGCCAAGATGGGTGCCCCGCTGGGGCCTTGGACCGTGAACGTCGACGACTCAATTGACGGTGTGTGCTTCACGGGTACACACATGGAGACGCGCCGGGGCTGGCGGAGCCTTGGCGGATACGTGGAGACCGCCGGCGGATTCGTGCTGCTGACGCCCGCGCCCTACCTGCTCGTCGCGCACTATCTGCCCAAGCGAGCATTGGGCAGGGACGACACCAACCGGCTGCGTGGCATACTCGACCGCCACCTACCCCGCCACGGCGGCCGTCCGCCCCGGCACTGACGCTCGTAGGTTCCGCAGCGTTTGTACCGGGGGAGGAACTATGGCCGAGGGCCGCAGCGCCGAAGGCGTGCACAACGCGCAATCGTCTGACGATGCCGTGGACGAGCAGACCGCGGTCCAGGTGGTGTACCGGCCCCGGTCGGACGACACACTGGTCGGCCTGCGGGTCCGCACGCGGATCAAGCGGACCGGGTTGCTGCTGCGGGGGGTGTTTCTCACTCTGTGGGTAGGGCAGTGGTTGCTCTCCACCGTGGGGCACGGGAGTTTCGACGTGGTCTCGACCGTTCTGTTCTTGTTCGTCGTTCTGATCGTGTGGGGGTACCCCCGCCTGCAGGCCGCCAGTGTGCAGAGGCTCGTCGGCTGGCAGGGCGAGTACCGCGCCTCCGTGTCCCCGGCGGGGATCACCTGCCAGACCGACCATTCCACGCTGGTCCTGAAGTGGACTGTCTTCCAGGGCTACCGGGAGACTGCCGGCCACTTCGTCCTTCTGAGCCGGGACCCCAACATCATGTACCTCGGTGTCCTGCCCAAGCGGGGGGTGCAGGAGGCCGAGGGCCTCGACCGGCTGCGGGCCATCCTGGACCAGCACACCACGCGCGTGTGAGGAACGCGGAGGGCTCCCGCGCCGACGGTCGAGCCGGCCAAGTCCGCTGCCGCAAGGCTTTGCACGGCGCCGCCGGTGATCGTCAGTAGCGGTGACCCGGCCAGTGCGGATCCGTATAGCGGTCCTCGCCGGTGAGTCCGAGCAGTCGTATCCGGTGCTGGAGCTCTGGCGGGGCGCCCGACGCGTGCAGCCGCACCGCAGCGTGGTCGAGGAGCCAGGCGACCAGTTCGGCGCGCATCTCTTCTGCGTCGTGCTCGTACCAGCCGATGTGCCACGGCAGGCTGTCTCCCAGGAGTTCGTACTCCCAATTCGCGGCGGCCTCGGCCAGGCGGAGGTCGCTGAGGTTGCCAGTCTGCTTCTCCCAATCGGCAAGCCAGGGGCCGACCGTTCCGGATGCCTCGGCACACAGGACGAAGACCTGGTGCGCCGGGACGACCGCATTCGGATCGGTGAGGCTGTGCTCCCACCAGGCGTGCAGAAACTCGCGTACGCAAGCGGCGAGATCGTCGGGCCACTGCTGCCAGCGGCCTCGGGCGAAGGAACGCCCGGCCTCCTCCAGTCCGAACAGGGGATCCGCGCGACCGGCGACCAGTACCGGAGCGAACTGCGGCAGGACGCGCTTCAGCACGGCGGCGTGATCGGTCCAGTCGATGGCCGTCCAGGTCCGGCGCAGGAGGTCTGGTTCCAGCTCCACGTCCGGAGTCTTCAAAAGCGCGAGTTCTTGCGCACTGCCCCAATGGCATTCGCAGTTGCTCTCGTCCTCATGCGCGGTCATGCCGCGGAAGGTGACGGCAAGGTCGTCCAAGGCGGCGTTGAGGCGGTGGCGTGAGGGGTGGTCGGCGAGATGCATGATGTTGTGCCCGGCCTTCGAAGACTCCGTACGGCTCCCGCCGACCGAAGATCCCTACCTTACCGAGTACTGCGCGCCTGCGGCTGGCCAGGCTGCCAGGCGGGCGCCAGCAGCATGACGGGCTGCGCGGTCCGCAGCTGCCCGGCGCCAGTAGTAGCACGTTGAACGGGCGACGTGGCTGCGAGCCCCGTTGGCAGTCGGGTTCGATCAGTGGCTCTCCTGGTAGTTCATGAACCAGTGGGTGTCGAAATAGCGGGCCATCGTGAACCGGTGGTGCGGGTCGATGAGGATGCGACAGACGAACTGCGCTGCTTGGCAGTCGAAGAGGACGTCGCCGTCGTCGAAGGTCCGGACGATGACGGGCCACTGATCAGGGTCGTCACCGCTGACCCGCCAGCAGTACAGTTCCTCGTGCTCCGTGCCCGCCCAGATGAGTAGCCCGTCCTCTCGGAGACTCGTCCACGGCTCCTGGTTCAGGCTCAGCCATGCGTCGAAGGCGCCCTCGCCGAAGGTGTTTACCATGCGCTTGTAGTCGGTAGGAAGCGTGGTGCCCAGGCGCGACTCCACCTCCGCCCAACGTGCGTCCGGCTGCTGGGCAGGCTGTGTCCAGCCGGTGATCTGTATGAGTCGCGCCACCCAGTCAGCGTTCTCGCCAGGAGCTACCGCCAAAGGTTCCACGACCTGCCTGTGAGCGACCACCAGCACCGGCCGTTCGATGTCTTCGTCGTCTCGCGCCGCGCCCACGCCGACCCACTGATCCCCATAGGCCCAGCTCCGCATCGTCACGGCACGGTTGCCGAAGGGGGCGAGAAGACCCGCTCCGTTGAGCTCGTCGACCGTCGGATCGGCGAAGCCGTCGAGGACGAGGGTGCGTGGGGCCCCGTATCTGTCGGCGAGCAGGTCGGTCAGAACTTGCGGATCCAGGTCACCGGGCAGGTACAGGTGGCCGCCCGCCGGGCCGAGCTGAGCCAACAGATCGTTGACGGTTATCTGCGTGAGCTTCATGGCGGACAGTGAAGCGCACGGCACTGACAATGGACTTGCTCTTGCGCATCCTCCGACGCCATTGGACGGTTGCCGGGCCGGAGATCCTCCAGCGCGATGGCCGCGGCAAATAAGTTCTTGGCGAGCACAGCACGCCGGCGCGGTGACCGGTACGGCAGGTTCGGCGATGGTGTGAGTATGCCCCGGTCAGCCACTGTGCTCCGGGGGATGCGGTGAGCGAGGAGGAGATCGACTCTGTCGAATGAGCGGGATGGCGGTCGCCGGGTCCTGGCCCAGCTCGATCAGGGTCTGTGCGACGACGAGGCCGGAGCGGTTGTAGCCGGAGTGGCAGCGCACGAGAACGGTGCGGTCATTCCGTACGGCCTCAGCTGCCGTGACGGCCAGCTGTTGGACCGAGTGGAGTTGCTCAGCCGTGAGTGGGCCGTCTGGGATCTCACTGATCAGATGGTCTACTCCGGAGTGCGGTCCGTGACCTGGTCGGGTGAACAAGCTGATGACCAGGTCGAATTCAGTGGCGACAACAGCGGCCTGCACCTCGCCGTCATGGCGGGCCCAGAAGTGCCCGCCCTGCCATAGCCGTGGCCTGACTTCGTTCCACAGTGCCTGCGGCTCGGGGGCGCCTCGGTCCCTCTGACGTGTCTTCACGGACGCTCCTCTCCAGGTGGACCAACGACGCGGTCAGGACCACACGGCGGAGCTGAGCGGCAGTGACCTTGGCGACGTCATCCTTCGGGCCGAGACGGACGGCGTCCAGCAGCTGGCACCAGGGTGTCCGGCCCGATTCGAGGGCGGCGACGAAGGAGTACGGCCAGCCGGGGATGAAGTGGTCCGAGGACCGTCCGCTGCGGCCGTAGACGTGGCAGAACAGGCGGTCCGCGCTGGTCGGTGCGTCGGGGCGGAGCCAGTTGCTGACGTCGACCGCGAGGACCAAGCGCCCGTCGGCGGCCTGCGGCGCCGGCAACCCGGCCAGCACCTGCCGCAGCCGGGGCACATCCACGTTCCCGCAGTTCAGCGCGTCGTGTATCGCGCCGTGCCCACGCCGGTGCTCGGCCACCAAAGTCAGGTCCACCGGCGAGGTCACCGGACCGTCCGCACACAGCAACGCATCGACAAGCTCGAACAGCTCGTCCCCGCGCGCGGTCAGGCAGTCGAATAGGTCCTCCCGAAAGCGTGATGCTTGCGCGAACGCCTCCCCAGGACCGGCATCAGGCAGCAGACTCACCCTCACGGCCTTCGTCTGATGCTGTGCACCTTGGTCGGTGCTACGACACATACAAAGTCCCTCGCATCGGGCCGCGCCCCAACCCCGGGACCGACAAAATCGAAGAAAAAATAGAAAAAAACAAAAACAGTCAGAC
>NZ_JBEXXX010000054.1:0-52367 GCF_040630635.1 Streptomyces sp. NPDC005761
GTGATCGAGGTACAGGCCAAGGTCGACAGGACGGGCGCGACCCCGCTCGCCGTGCCGGAACTGGACCCGCTGTACGCCGGTCTGATCGCCAACGTAACGGCGTACGAGGACCTGGCCCTGGACGCCGCGCTGCGCGGCGGCCGCGACCGGGTGTTCAAGGCGCTGCTCGCACACCCCCTGATCGGCCAGTTCGAGTACGCCGAAGCACTCACCGACAAGCTGGTCGCGCACAACCGGGAGCACCTCGCGTGGGCGTGACCGCTTCCCTCCTCGCCATCGACGCGGGGAACAGCAAGACGGACGTCGCCGTCGTGGCCGTTGACGGCACAGTTCTCGGAGCGGCCCGGGGCGGCGGCTTCCAGCCGCCCCGGGTGGGCGTCGAACCGGCAGTGGACGTTCTCGCCGAAGCGGTCGAGGAGGCACTCGCGGCGGCGGGCGCCGCCGGCGTCGAGCATGTCTCCGCGTGCCTCGCCAACGCTGATCTTCCTGTCGAGGAGGCGCAGTTGGCGGAAGCCATCCAGCGCAGGGGCTGGGCCCGGAGCGTCGATGTACGCAACGACACCTTCGCGGTGCTGCGTGCCGGCCTGACGGAGGATGCCGAGCCGCGGGGTGTGGCCGTGGTGTGCGGCGCCGGGATCAACTGCGCGGGCATGCTGCCCGACGGCCGGACCGCGCGCTTCCCCGCCATCGGCCGTCTCTCCGGGGACTGGGGAGGCGGCGGCGGCCTGGCCGAGGAGGCGTTGTGGTTCGCCGCACGTGCCGAGGACGGCCGCGGTGAGCCCACCGCGCTGATGCGGACGCTGCCCGCGCACTTCGGGCTTCCGTCCATGTACGCGCTGATCGAAGCCCTGCATCTTGCTCACCTCGCACCCCACCGCAGGCACGAGCTGACGCCGGTGCTCTTCGCTACGGCCGCGGACGGGGACCGGGTCGCGCGTGCCGTGGTGGACCGGATGGCGGACGAGGTCGTGGCGATGTCGACCGTCGCCCTCACCCGCCTCGGCCTGCTCACGGAGAAGGTGCCGGTACTCCTGGGCGGCAGCGTCCTGGCGGCCCGCCACGCACGGTTGGACGGTCGCATCCGTACCTTGCTGGCGCAGCGGGCTCCGCAGGCCGAGGTGCGGGTGGTCGCCGAACGGCCCGTGCTGGGAGCGGTGCTGCTGGGGCTCGACGCATCGGGCGCGGAACCGGAGGCGTACGCCCGCTCCAGGGCCCACTACGGGACGACCACCAAAGTCGCGGACCCCCTGCACGCCTCGCACCGCTTCGACCACGGAGGCCGGGCCGCCGCCACACCGGGGTAGCGCCGTCAGCAGCGCCGGCTCGTCTCGTCTCGGCCGGTACCGACCCGACTGGGTGGCCTGGGGACGGAACCAGGATGGAGCTACCGGCTCCTCGGCCATGAGCAGCTTCGCCCGGTGTCCCGGCCGTCCTTGCGGATCGGCGGTGCACGGGACCTCGGGCAGGGAGCTGATGCCGAAGTCCTCTCGGTGGGGGAACGCCACTGCGGCGTCCGCCCCCGGCGTCCGTACCAGCGCACCGTTGACCAGCATGACGTCGGCGCGCGCTGGTCAGGGGGAGGGAGCACTCGATCAGCAATTCGGCATCGTCGGGTCCGGCGCCGAGCAGCGCCGGACCGGAGTGTGGTCACGCGCGATGCCCGGCGGAGATATTCGCTGGCTGCCGCTTGTCGATGGTGGTCATACTGCCGCGATGGATCCAGTAATTCTCGAGACCGAACGTCTGGCGCTGCGGGCCTTCACTCCTGCCGACGTGGATGCGGTGTACGAAGCCTGCCAGGACCAGGACATTCAGTTCTACACGCCGGTGCCGGTGCCGTATCGGCGTGCGGACGCGGAGCAGCTCGTCGGCGAGAAGCTGCCCGCTCAGTGGGCCGAGGACAGGGACTACACCCTCGGCGCGTTCCGCAAGGACACCGGCGCCCTGGTCGGCTCGTACTGCCTGACCCTCATCAGCCGCGGCGTCTGGGAGCTCGGTTACTGGGCGGTCAAGGAACAGCGCGGACGCGGGTACTCGGTGGAGGCCGCGCGGGCACTGTGCGACTGGGGTTGGGCCACCCTCGACGTGCACCGCATCGAGTGGTGGGCCATGGCGGGGAACACCGGCTCGCGTGCTGTCGCCGAGAAACTCGGCTTCACCGTCGAGGGGACACTGCGCAATCGCAGCATCGCCAACGACGGCAAGCCGCATGACTGGTGGGTGGGCGGACTGCTGAGGCCCTGATGTCCGGTCCGGTGCTTCACCGGCCGCGACTGCTCTGCTGCGGGGACGTTTCCAGCTCGGACAGTTCCCGCGGAAGCGCCGCACCCAGGTAGGAGACGCCCTGCGACGTCACACCACTGTCGGCACCGTTCTCGTGCTCGATCAGCGCGCGACCGGTGATCTCGCCGAGACCAATCGTGTCCCACCGACCCGCACGCCACGCCTTGTGCGGCCCGAGGGCAATCCCGCGGCAGCCGAGGGGGCGTCCCGCCCCCTGCCAGCTTCTTCTTCCGACGAGCCCCTTCATGCGCCGCGGTCCGGCCGCAGCGCGTCGGAGACGGACTTCACGCCGCCGTGCGCGGTCATGCCGCCGTCCACCGGAATCTCGGCGCCGCTGATGAAGGACGACTCGTCCGACAGCAGGAAGACGACGAGCGGGGCGACTTCGTCGACGCTTCCCGTGCGGCCGAGTGGAGTCTCGTGGATGTTGGCCTCCCGGAAGGCGGGAGCGGCCGATGCGGTCATCCCGGTCTCGATGTAGCCGGGGTGGATGGTGTTGACGCGGATGCCGCGTGGGCCGAGTTCCAGGGCAGCCGTCTTCGACAGGCCGCGCAGCGCCCACTTGCTGGTCGTGTACGCGACCGGGTAGTGGGCGGTGAGGGCCGCCGACGAGCCGACGTTCACTATGGAGGAGCCGGTGGGCATCAGCGGAGTCACGTGCTGGATACCGAGCAGCGGACCGGTGACGTTGACCGCGAGGACCCGCGCCATGTCCTCGGGCCGCACCTCGCCGACACGGGCCCGCCAGGTGATGCCGGCGTTGTTCACCAGGCCGTGCACCTGGCCGTATCTTTCGCGCAGTTCGGCGGCAAGCTCGGCCCAGTCCTGCTCACTGCTGACGTCGAGCCGGCGACAGCCGGGTGCGTCCGACACATCGGTGGCGATCACGCGGGCGCCCTCCCGGGTGAGGGCCGCGGCCTCGGCGGCGCCCTGACCGCGGGCCGCGCCCGTGACGACGACGACCTTGCCCGCGAGCCTCTTCGGGTACCCCTCGTTCACGGCCGCTGCCGATCGCGACGCCGGCCGACCGGCAGGGAGAGGGGCGCCGCGCCGGGCACGACCGTACTGGTCAGGGTGCCGATCCCTTCGACGGTGAGGCTCACCGTGTCGCCCGGCTTCAACGGGGGCGGTGTCTGTTCGCCGCGCACGCCCCACAGTTCGGCGAGGCAGCCGCCGTTGCCGCACGTCCCGGAGCCCAGGACATCACCCGGCACGACCCGGGTGCCGCGCGAGGCGTAGGCCGCCATCTCCTCGAAGGTCCAGCTCATGTTGGACAGCAGGTCCCTGCCGACCACCTCCCCGTTCACCTCGGCGGTCAGCGCGAGGCGAAGCAGCCCCTCGGCGTCCCGGTACGGTTCCAGTTCGTCGGCGGTGACGAGGTAGGGGCCGAGCGTGGTGGCGGTGTCCTTGCCCTTGCAGGGGCCGAGGCCGACCTTCATCTCCGCGGACTGGAGGTCGCGTGCGGACCAGTCGTTGAAGACGGTGTAGCCGACGATGTGGTCGCGGGCCCGCTCGGGGGTGAGGTCGCGTCCCTCGCGGCCGATCACTGCGCCCACCTCGAGTTCGAAGTCGAGCACCGACGAGCCGGGAGGCATCGGAACCACGTCGTGCGGGCCGTGGACGGCGTGCGGGTTGGTGAAGTAGAAGGTCGGCGCCGCATACCACTGCTCGGGAACGCCGGCGACGCCGTCGACGGCGCGGCGGACCCCTTCGACGTGCTCCTCGAACGTCACGAAGTCCCTTATGGATGAGGGCTGCAGAGGAGGAAGCAGCCGTACCTGGGAGACGTGTGGCCCGGGCGGTACGTCCAGGGCAGTCGCACCGGCGGCGAGCAGTCCCGGCAGCCCGTCGGCCTCCTTGAGGAGAGCCGTGAGCGAGGTGACGCCGGGCAGGGGGAAAAGGGTGCCGTCCTCCTCCACCACGGCTACTCGGTGGCGATGTCGGTGCTCGTAGCTGGCGAAACGCATGTGCGGCTCCTGGAGGGGGCGGGGCGGGCGAGGGGAATGCGCGTCGGGTCGTGGTCCACGGTGATGCGCTGTCGTAGCCGGCCAGGCGGGCGGGCGGTGACCCGGTCTACGTGAAGGGTCGAGAACTGTGCGGGATCGGCCGGGGCCCAGCGGTCGATGGCCCCTGCGGCAGTGTGTACCCGCCCGTCTCGGGCACCTCGGTATGCGCTTGGCACACGTGCCCGAGACAGACGGAGCGGCGATGCCCTGCTTCTCGAACCATGCCGCGAGGCTCTACGGGCGAACGCCGGGGACGCGGCTCAGTGAGCAGGGCGTGGACGCGGCTGCCGCGCCCCCGGGTCCGACGGCCGTCCGGCCTAGACCGGCGGGGCGATGAAGACGCCGCGGTCCGGGTCGTTGAAGGACTCCTTGGCGACGAGTTCGTTCATCGCGTTGGCGGTGCCCCATTGATCGGTGACTTCGGGCCGGGAGAAGTCGTAGACGTGCGGGTGCCAGGTGTCCTCGTCGAGGTTCTCCAGCTCCGTCGTGTATTCGACGGTGTTGCCGTGCGGGTCGAGGAAGTACGTGAAGGTGTTGTCGCCCGCCATGTGCCGGCCGGGGCCCCAGATCTTCCTGAAGCCGGCGCGCATGACCCGGCCGGAGCCGCGCATGTACTCGTCGATGCCGCGCATCTCGAAGGAGACGTGGTGCAGTGCGGTGTGCGGGCCCTGGGCGATGGCCATGGAGTGGTGCTGGTTGCTGATCCGCATGAAGTGCATGACCTCGCCCATGTGCGGGGAACTGAGCGTGTCGGAGAGCGCGAAGCCGAGGTGGCGCTCGTACCACTCCCGGGTGCGGTTGAGGTCGGGGGAGTTGAGGACGACGTGGGACAGCTTGACCGGGATCGCCTCCTTCTCCTCGATCTTCCTGTGCTGCCGGACCTCGACGTCGGCGGAGACCTCGATGGTGCGCCCGTCGACGTCGAAGAAGCGGAATCCGTATCCGCCGCCCGGGGTGTCCACCTTTCCGGGCCGGCTGATCAGCTCCACGCCGCCGGCCAGCAGCCGTTCGGCGAGGGCGTCCACGTCGGCGGGGTTCGCGGCGCCGTACGAGACGAGGTCGAGGCGCTTCTCCTCGGCCCGGCGCAGCCGTACGACGTACTGCTCGGGCGAACCCTCGGCGGCCAGGAACGAGATCCCGGCGTCCTCGGCGACCTTGGTCAGGCCCCAGACGCCGGCGTAGAAGTCGAGTTGCTTGTCGTAGTCGGGCACGGCGAGGTCGACGTGCCGCAGATGGGTGAGCAGGCGTGCGTTCATGGTGTTCCTCCTCGTTGAGGTCAGGCGAGTCGCAGGAGGGTGGCGGCGTTGCCGCCGCGTACCGCGTCGAAGTCGCTCTCGGACAGCCCCGCTGCGCGCAGCGCGCCGACCGGATCTTCGGTCCCCATGTCGAAGGGGAAGTCCGAACCGAGCATGACCCGGTCCGCCCCCGCGACCTCGATCAGTGAGCCCAGCACCCGAGCGTCGTGGACGAGGGAGTCGAAGTGGATCCGCTTGAGGTAACTGCTGGGCAGGTGCGCGCACCCGGCGCCTGCGTCGGAGCGTGCCGACCAGGCGTGGTCGGAGCGGCCGATGTGGGTGGGGAGGTAACCGCCGCCGTGGGCGGCGATCAGCTTCAGGCCGGGGTGCCTGTCCAGGACCCCGGAGAAGATCAGGTGGGAGAGGGCGACGGCGTTCTCGGTGGGCTGCCCGACCGTGTTGGACAGGTACCACCGGTCCAGGCGCTCGTCGAGCGTGCACCCGAAGGGATGCAGGAAGAGGACCGCACCCGTCTCCTGGGCCCGTGACCAGAACGGTTCGTACGCCGGGTCGGACAGCTCCCGCCCCGGTGCGTGGCTGGAGATCTCCACGCCGGCCAGTCCATGGTCGAGGGCATGGTCGAGGGCGCGCATCATGAGATCCGGGTGCTGGAGGGGTACGAGGCCCAGCCCGCGCAGGCGGCCCGGCGCCTGGGCGCAGTGTGCGGCGGTGGCCTCGTTGGCGAGCCGGCAGACCTTCTCGGCCGTGTCGCGGTCGGCCCAGTAGTGGTAGTGCGAGGGGGAGGGGCTGACCAGCTGGACGTCGACACCCTGGGCCTCCATCGCCGCGAGGCGTGCGGAGACGTCGGTCATTCTCGGGATGCGCGCGCGGACCATCGGACCGCTGACGGCAAGGGCGTCGGGTCCGTTGCGCCGGGCGTCGAGCGCCCTGGCCTCGGCGTGTCCGGGCATACCGCTGACGAGTGCATCGATTTCGGGGAGCAGGACGTGGGCGTGCACGTCCACGGTCGGGGCGGTCACGGCAGCTCCCGGAGCATCGTCATGGTGCGGCCCATCAGACCGGGCACGTCGGCGTCGCGGACACCGTCGAGCTGCCACTGCCCGATCTGCACGGACGCCTCCACGACCGGCCGGACGCGGGTGATGCGTCGCTCGTAGTACGCCTGGAGCAGGGTGTCGTCCCAGGTGTCGGAGCCGGTCAGCATCTGGGCGAGCACCCAGGCGTCCTCCAGGGACAGCGCCGCGCCCTGGGCCAGGGTGGGCGGGCAGCAGTGCGCGGCGTCGCCGATGACCACGATGCGGCCGCGGTGCCAGGAGCCTTCGACGAGCATGCGGTCGAACCAGGTGTAGTTGACCTGCGCGGGGTCGGTGATGTGCTCCGTGATCTCCGGCCAGAATCCGCCGTACGCGGAGGTCAGGCGGCGCATCTCGTCGGCGTAGGACTCCGGCGGGATGGACGCCCGGTCGCGGTTGGCCTCGACGACGTACGCGTAGAGCGTGGTGTCGCTGGTGGGGCAGTAGCCGGCGATGTAGGCCGGGCCGCCGTAGGCGAGATCGGTGCGGGTGAGACCCGCCGGGCGCGGGGCGGCGATGCGCCAGATGGCCATGCCGGTCGGCTCCGGCTTCGCGGTGATGCCGATCGCGGCGCGGGTGGCGGAACCGAGGCCGTCGGCGGCGACCACCAGGCCGTAGTGGCCCTCGGAGCCGTCGCTGAAGCGCACGGTGACGCCGTCGTCGTCCTGGTCGAAGCCGGTGGCCGTGACGCCCAGGCGCACCTCGGCCCCGCTGGCGCGGACGGCTTCGATGAGGATCTGCTGCAACTGGGGGCGCTGCATCCCGACGGTGGCCGGCAGGTCGTCGCCACCGCTGCGGATGTCGTCCTGCGCGTGCAGGACGGTGCCGTCGGGAGCGGTGATGCCCACCGAACCGAAACCGAAGCCGGATGCCCGCACCTGCTCCCACACGCCCAGTTCACGCAGCACACGCAGGGCGTTGCCCTGGAGCGTGATGCCGGAACCCGCCGTGGCGTTCCAGTCGTGTTTCACTTCGATCAGGTCCACGTCGAGCCCGGCGCGGTGCAGCAGGACGGTGAGGGCGTTGCCGGCCGCGCCGCCGCCGATCACCAGGACCGTACGGTCGTTTCTCATGGGGAACTCCCTTGTTCCGCTGATTACTTGACGGCGATCGGGTTGACCGGGCTGCCGACGGCACCGGTGATCGGCAAAGGTGCGGCGGTGAGCCAGAAGTCGTACACGCCGTCCGTCGCGCAGTCCTCGGCGAGCGCGTCCGGGTCCCACATCTCGCCGATGAGCAGGCCCATGTTGGGGATGGCGACCTGGTGCAGGGGCTGGAAGGCGTGGTCGAACTCGTTGGGCCGGACCTCGAAGCCCCAGGTGTCGGTCGCGATCGCGGCGATCTCCGTGCGGTGCAGCCAGCCGGCCGCGGTGAAGGACAGGCCGGGAGCCGGTCCGCCGGCGTACTCGCCCCAGCTGTCGCGGCGCACCCGGGCCAGCTGTCCGGTACGAACCAGCACGATGTCGCCCCGGCCCACGCTCACGCCCTGGGCGTCTGCCGTGGCCGTCAGGTGCTCAGCGGTGATCGCGAACCCGTCGGGCAGTTCACCGTTCTCGCCGACGGCCCGGCCGACGTCGAGGAGCACTCCGCGTCCTGCGACGTGCGGGGCCATGTGCTCGATGCCGGTGACCAGGTCGCCTTCGGAGGTGACGACCTTCTCCGCCGGGCGTCCGTTCCACGCCTTGCCGTGATCGAAGATGTGGCCGAGCCCGTCCCACTGGGTGGAGCACTGCAGAGGCATCGCGATGACGTCGTCTGCGCCACCGATGCCGTGCGGGAAGCCCTGCCCGGTGAGGACGGCGTCGGTGCCGGTGTCGAGCATCGTGTGCACGGGGTTGGTGCGCCGGCGCCAGCCCTTCTGCGGGCCGTCCATGTCGAAGCGCTGGGAGAGGGAGAAGCTGACACCCCGCCTGATCAGGGCGGCGCCTTCGCGGCGCTTGGCCTCGTCGAGGAAGTTCAGGGTGCCGAGCACATCGTCCTCGCCCCAGCGGCCCCAGTTGCCGTACGCCTTGGCGGCCTCGGCGATCGCGCCCTCGGGGTCGGTGCGGTCGAGTGTCACGATGTCTCCTCCGCGACGCAGCGGGTGCGCTGGACGCCGAGCCCGGTGACCGTGCCCTCCATGACGTCCCCGTCGCGCAGCAGCCGGCCCCAGTGCATGCCGTTCCCGGCCGGACTGCCCGTCAGCACCACGTCGCCGGGGAGGAGTCGCGCGGTCTGCGAGATGTACGCCACCACACGCGCGACGTCGAAGATCATGTCCTTGGTGGACTCGTTCTGCATGGTCTCGCCGTTCAGCTTCAGCGTCACCTGCAGGTCGTCCGGGTCGGCGACCGACGCGGCGGGCACGATCCAGGGGCCGAGCGGGGTGAAGCCGGGGGCGTTCTTGCTGCGCAGCCAGTCCGTGCCGATCTGCGGCATGTCCCGGCGGAAGACCGTGGTGCGATCGGTGAGGTCGTTGGCGATGGTGTAACCGGCGACGTAGTCCAGGGCCTCCCCGACGGCCAACCGGTAGGCGGGCCGCCCGATGACAGCGGCCAACTCCAGCTCCCAGTCCGGCTTCTCGGCCCACGGGGGCAGCACCACGTCGTCGTACGGGCCGGTGATCGCGCTCGGCAGCCCGATGAACACGTACGGCAGGTCCTCGGCCGCCCGGCGGTCCATGATCTCCGCCGCCTCCGCGCGCCGCTCCTCCTCGGAACGGTCGTCGTCCGGGGCGCGGTGCGCGACGTGCAGGTCGATGACGTGCTGCCGGTAGTTCGCCCCCGACTGGAAGACCTGGCGGGGCTCGACAGGAGCGTGCACCCGGAAGTCCGCCAGCGGCATTCGCTGCTGTCCGCCCTCCTCGGCCAGTGCTTCCAGCCGGGGGAGGGCGGCCTCCCAGCTCTCAAGAAGGCTCCGGACGGCCAGCCTGTCGTCGCCGAATGCGGCTCGCAGGTCGACCACCTCGGCGTCGGGGGTGACGAGAGCGGGGAACGAGGGTCCGTCCGGGGCCGACAGCGTGGCGAGGGCGAACCGTCCGGCGAAGAGCGCGGACGCGGGTGCGGGTTTCACAGACATGTCCTCCTGATTGCGATGTGACTAATCTGAACCTGCCATCCGCAATCATGGAAATCGATTCTATGGATCACAGTCATCCATGGTGTTTATTCACCCTGGTCGGCGTCGTATCGCAAAAGGAAAGCCCGTGAACCTGTCCCGTCTGGACCTCAACCTCGTCGTCGCGCTGCGTTCCCTGCTGGAAGAGCGCAACGTCACGCGCGCCGGACAGCGCGTCGGGCTCAGCCAGCCGGCCATGAGTGCCGCCCTGGCCCGACTGCGCCGTCACTTCGACGACGACCTGCTCGCCCGGGTCGGCGGCCACTACGAACTCACAGCGCTCGGACAGGTCCTCCTCGACCGCACGGCGACCGCGTACGACGTACTGGAGCGCCTGTTCGCCAGTCAGGCCGACTTCGACCCGGTGAGCGAGAGCCGCGAGTTCAAGCTGATCGCCTCCGACTACGCCGTGGCCGTGTTCGGTACCGAGCTTGCCCGGGTCGTGCACGAGGAGGCTCCCGGCATCCGCCTGCGCTTCACCCAGCCCCCGACCACCGTCGTCGACGACACGGCCACACTGCTGAGCACGACCGACGGACTGCTGATGCCGCACGGAGTCGTCAGCGACTTCCCCGCCACCGACCTCTACCAGGACAGGTGGGTCTATCTCATCGCCAACGATCACCCGAGTGTGGAGGACCGGCTCACCCGCCAGGACCTGGCCCGGCTGCCATGGGTCACCTATCAGCGCACGTACGACGCCCCCGCCGTACGGCAACTCGGAATGCTCGGCGTCGAACCGCGCGTGGAAGTCTCCGTCGACAGCTTCCAGTTGCTGCCGCTGCTGGTCGCGGGCACCCGGCGCATCGCCCTGATCCAGGCCCGCCTCGCCCGCCTGATGGCGCCCCTCGCAGCCGTGCGGGTGGTGGAGCCGCCGTACGAGGCGGTGCCGCTGCAAGAGGCGATGTGGTGGCACCCGGTGCACACGCACGACGCCGCACACATCTGGCTACGGGAAACGGCGGCCCGGGTCGGCAGGCGCATGGCCGACGCGCACGACGAAGCGGCACCCTCCTGACCGGTGGCGGGAGCGGCCGACCGGAACGACGACATCCACCCGGTGGATCCGAGGCATCCGAAAATCGGATCGTGGCAGGGCTGGGCAGGCCCTCCCGGGGACCGCATAGTCGTGGCACATCCCTGTGCCCGTGCGCCGGCGTCCTGACCGACGGCTCTTTGGCCGTGCGCATCTCCCTCCCGCCTCAGCCTCTGGAGTGCCGCCATGTCCGTTGCATCCGCCACCGTGCTCGGTGGAGCTCGTGGACGGGCCGGTCGGCAGGCGCCGTTCCGGATGTACGGAATCGGGCTTCTGCTCGCCCCCGCCATGGTTCGTGTGCTGTCGGGCGCTGTCCCGCCGCACCATGTCCCCGAACAGACCTGACCACCGAGGTCACCGCGCCGGGGACGCGGACCGGCGCACGACCTCCGGCTGCGGTGCGACGTGGACAAGCCCGTGACCGGCATCGTGCGCCGTGTCATCCATGAGCAGGCGGCCGGCCTCCCGGCCCATGGTGACGACCTGCCGCCGCGCCGTGGCCGGCGGCATGAAGACGGGAGCGGTTGGGGGCAGCTGCCGGGCCATGGTTCAACGGCTCACCGCGGCTGCGGTGGTGCCGCGTTTCACGAGGCGCGGGGTCATCGTCGTCTGCATGGCCCGGTCCCGCCTGCCTTCCACGCGCTCGATGAGCATGCGGGCGGCGGTGGAGCCCATGGTGTGTCCCGCCTGATCGACGCTGGTGAGCTGAACCGGGGCCAGAGCCGCGAGAGCGGTGTTGTTGTAGCCGACGAGCGAGAGGTCCTCGGGGATGCGCAGGCCGAGTTCGTGGGCCGCGCGGTAGATGCCCAGGGCTGCTACGTCGGCGCCGGTCATGACGGCGGTCGGCCGCCGTTCGGCCGTCAGCAGGGTCATTCCGGACTTGAAGCCGCCTTCGTCGGAGTAGGCGGCGTGCAGTACCTGCGCATGCGCGGAGAGCCCGTGCCGTTCCATGGCGTCGAGGTAGCCGGCGGTCAGCACGATCTCGGGGGTGCGTTTCCACCGGTTGGACTTGGTGCCGGGGGCCGGGACCAAGGCGATGTCGCGGTGGCCGAGCGAGACCAAGTGGTCCACGACCAGGCCTGCTCCGATGTCGTCCGCGTCGACGACCGAGTCGTGTGTGCCGGAGCCGTCATGATGGCCGAGGACCACGGTGGGCGTGGACGCGGCGATATCCAGCACTTCGTCGCGCGACGTTCCCGGTGCGATGAGGATCAGGCCGTCCATCTGGCGGTCGACCATCGAGCGAATGGTCTTGGCCTGCTCCTCCGGCGAGAATCCTGCCGCGCCGATCAGCACGGTGTACTCGCTGTCGCGGAGCTCGTCCTGGATGCCGTCGAGGATGTCGGCGAAGAACGCGTTGCGTACGTTGTCCAGCAGGACGCCGATGGTGTAGGTCCGGCCCCGCATGCCGCGTGCCGCCGCGTGCGGCCGGTAGCCGAGTTCGGCGATAGCCGCCTTCACCTTCTCCTGCATCGCCGGGCTCACGCCGTAGGCACTGCGCATCACCTTGGAGACCGCGGCGGTGGACACGCCGGCATGGCGGGCGACGTCGGTGATGGTCACGCGTTTGTTCAGTCCGGGTGTCGCGGCCTGGTCCATCGTCAGCGCTCCGTGTCTCGTGATCGTGAATATAACGGTCTACATTACTGCGTCCGGATGGCGTCAAGCCCTCTGACGCTCCACACCAGTGTTACGCCGTCGTGTCTTGACGGAAACGGGGGAGCGGTGCAGGGTGTTGCCCAATCCTAGTGGAGAACGTTTTACGAACTCTCCTCGCGGCAGGCCTTCTTCGTTGCCTTCGGTGCCGCTCTTCACCCTCGTCTTCCTCTCCGTACTTCTTGGGAGTCTTCCGTGTCCCCTCGTATGCCCCGAGCCCGCCGTGCGCGCCTGAGCCTGCTTACCGCCGCAACGGCCTCACTGGCGCTGCTGGCTACCGCCTGTGGCGGCAGCGGTGGTGGTTCCTCGTCCGCGCCCAAGAACTTCACCTACCTCAGCGTCACCGAGAACACCGCGATCAAGGCAGCGCTGACCGCCTTGTCCGAGGGGGCGTGCAAGGCCGAGAACAAGGCACTGCCGCTGAAGGTGGAGACGGTCCCGCAGGCGAGCCTCGACCAGAAGCTCCAGCTCCTGGCCGGACAGGACGCCCTGCCGGTGCAGTTCGCCGCCGGCAGCGCACCCGCGCTCACGAACCAGCTGAACAAGTCCGGCAAGATCGCAGACCTGGAGCAGGAACTCAGGGACCGTGGAGTCCTGGACCAGATCGAACCGGCCGCCGTGTCGACGGTCAAGGCGCTCTACGACGGCAAGCTGGCGGTCCTGCCCTTCGAGTACAACATCGAGGGCATCTTCTACAACAAGAAGCTGTTCACCGCCAACGGCCTCTCCCAGCCCGCTACCTGGGACGATCTCGTCGCCGCTTCCGCGAAGCTCCGGAGCAAGGGCGTACAGCCCTTCTCCGCCTCCGGACAGCAGGGCTGGCCCCTCACCCGCCTCATCAGCGGCTACCTCTACCGCAGCCTGGGCCCGGACGCCCTCAAGAAGGTCGCTGAGGGGAAGGCCAAGCTGACCGACCCCGAGTACGTCAAGGCCGCCGAGGAAATAGCCGCGCTCGGCAGGAAGGGCTACTTCGGCAAGGGCCTCGGCTCCATCGACTACGACACGGCGATGAACCAGTTCCTCAACGGCAAGGCCGCCATGTTCTACATGGGCAGCTGGGCGCTGAGCAACATCTCCGACGCCGAGCAGAACAAGGTGGGCGTCGAGAACGTCGGGTTCATGCCCTTCCCCGCCGTCACCGGCGGCAAGGGCAAGATCGACCAGTACCCCTCCAACGTCGGGCTGGGTATCACCCTGGCCAAGAAGTCCTTCGACGACAGGACCGGTGACTGGACCGCCTGCATCGCGAAGAACTACGGCGCCACCGTCCTCAAGGGCCAGGGCGCGATCTCCGGCTTCAAGGTGAACGAGGAGTTCGAGGACGCCAACAAGGTGACCGCGGACGTCAGGGAGACCATCGAGGCATCCACGCAGAGCGTGCTGTGGTTCGAGGCCCTGTTCAGCACCAAGGCCACCACGGTCAGTCAGACCAACGCTGCATCGCTGGTCAGCGGCAGCATGAGCCCTCAGAAGTTCATGCAGACCGTGCAGGACGCCCTGGCCGCCAAGTGACCGGCCGGGGGCGGCCCACCGGGCCTCCTCGCACGCCCTCACCCGCGTGAGCCGCCCCCGGTCCCGTCCGGCAGGTCTCTTCAACGGAAACGAAGTGGATACCACCCATGCACCGCGTCCTCGGTGACCGCAGGGCCGTCCTGATCCTGCTCGGTCCCGCTCTCCTCGTCTACTCCCTGATCATGCTCGTCCCGATGGCGTGGTCGCTCGGTTACTCCTTCACCACGGGCAACACCGTCGACGGATTCACAGGCAACGGACTGGACAACTTCAAGCACCTGTTCACCGACGAAGCCGTCCGGGACGCCCTCTGGTTCACCCTCAAGTACGCCTTCGTCGTGACCGCCGGGCAGGTTGTCGCCGGCTACCTGCTCGCCCTGCTCTACGTCTTCTTCCTCAAGCGCGCCTCCGCGCTCGTACGCACCCTGGCCTTCTTCCCCGTCGTCCTGCCCACCGTGGCGGTCGGCCTGCTGTTCCAGAAACTGTTCCAGGTCGCGCCGCAGACCGGACCCGTCAACTCGCTGCTGAACATGTTCGGCATCGAGTCGGTCGACTGGTTCGCGAGCGCCGGGAGTGCCTTCTGGGTGCTGGTCCTCATGGACGTCTGGCGCTCCATGGGCTTCTACGCGGTCCTGCTCTTCGCCGGCTTGGTCGACATACCCGACGAGCTCCTGGAATCCGCGCGCATGGACGGTGCCTCCGGCCTGCGGCTCGTACGCCACATCGTGCTGCCCCTGTCCTTCCCCGTCCTCATGTCGTCCCTCATCTTCAGCATCAACGGAACCCTGAAAGTCTTCGACTCGATCGTCGCGCTGACCAACGGCGGCCCCGGCAGCGGCACCACCCCGCTGACCCTCTCCATGTTCCAGACATCGTTCACCTACAGCGACTACGGCTACGGCAGCACCATCGCCCTGCTGCTGACGGTCGTCTGCCTCCTGGTGACCCTCGTCGTCTTCCGCCTCTCGCGACACGACCTCACGAAGGGCTGAAACCAATGTCCCTCGACACGCACCCCCTGCCCGCCCCCGCCCGCCACAGGGCTGGCGACGTCCCGCACCGAGTTGGCCCCGGGCGCCGTTTCCCGGGTCGCACAGGGGGCAGAGTCGTCATCGCGCTGCTGCTGGTCGTCGAGATCTACCCACTGCTGTGGATGTTCCTGACCTCCCTCAAATCGAACGACGACTACCTGAACAGCTCCACGTGGAGCCTGCCGTCGACCTGGGAGTGGGGCAACTACACCGAGGCGTGGACCACGGGCAACATCGGCCTGTACATCCAGAACAGTCTGCTCGCCGTACTGCCGTCCCTCGCACTGGTCCTGCTGCTCGGCACCGCGGCCGGCTTCGCCCTGCAGATCATGGTGTGGAAAGGCCGCAGCCTGACCCTGCTGATCTTCCTGGCGGGCATCATGGTGCCGTCCCAGATGATCCTGCTGCCCCTGTTCACCGTCTACTTCCAAGCGGGCCTGTCGGGCACGCTGTGGCCGCTGATCCTCACCTACACCGGCACCGGCCTTCCGCTGACCGTCTTCATGATGGCCACCTACTACAAAACAGTGCCCCGCGAGATGTTCGAAGCGGCGGCCCTCGACGGCGCCGGCATCCTGCGCGCCTTCTGGACCATCAGCATCCCGATGGTCCGCAACGCCATCCTCACCGTCGGCCTGGTCCAGTTCTTCTTCATCTGGAACGACCTGCTCATCGCGCTGACCTTCACCAACAACCAGGACCTGCGCACCATCCAGGTCGGCCTGCTCAACTTCACCGGCGACTTCGGCGCCACACAGTACGGACCGCTGTTCGCGGCCATCTGCATCAACGTCTTCGGCACGCTCCTGATCTACCTCTTCCTGAACCAGAAGGTCATGAAGGGCCTGACCGGAGGAGCCGTCAAGGGCTGACGCCCCGGCTTCCCCCAGTACACCAGCACCCCCACGGAAGGTCTCCTCCCCCCGATGTCCCTTCAGCCTGCCCCGGTGACCTTCGAACACCTCCCCGACGGCCTGGGCGTCGGTGTCCCGGCACCGCGCCTGACCTGGACCCTGCCCCCGGGATCCGGCCACCAGGAGGCGTACGAGGTGGAACTCGTCCGCTCCGGCGGCCCGCACCGCACCGGTCGCATCGACAGTCCCGACCAGGTGCTGGTGTCGTGGCCCGGCGCACCACTGACCTCCCGCGAACGCGCCGGGGTCCGCGTCCGCGTCTGGACTCCGGACGCCGGTGAGCCGTCACCCTGGAGCGAGCCGCGCGTCGTCGAAGCCGGACTCCTGGACCCTGCCGACTGGCAGGCCGTGCCCGTGGGCGCCGCGTGGGACGAGGATCCGGAAGCGAAACGCCGCCCGGCCCGCGTCCGCAAGGACTTCCGCCTCGACCGCCCCCCGGCGCGAGCCCGCCTCTACGTCTCGGCCCACGGCCTGTACGAGGCGGAGATCAACGGTCGCCGGGTCGGCGACGAAACCCTGGCGCCCGGCTGGACCGTCTACCCTCACCGCCTTCGCTACCGCACCCACGACGTCACCGCCCACCTCGCCGCGGGCGCCAACACCATCGGCGCATGGCTCGGCGACGGCTGGTACCGCGGCAAGTACGGCTTCGACGGCGGCACCCGCAACATCTACGGCACCGACCAGGCCCTCTTCGCCCAACTGGAGGTGACGTACGACGACGGAACCACCACCGTCATAGCGACGGACCGGACATGGACCGCCGCGACCGGCCCGATCCTCACCAGCGGCCTGTACGAGGGCGAGACCTTCGACGCCCGTCTGCACGACCCCGACTGGTCCGCCCCGCACCGCGGGGCAGCCGCAGACTGGACGCCTGTGCGCACCGGCCGCCGCGACCCCGCCACCCTCGTCGCACCGATGGGCCCGCCGGTGCGCTGCACCGAGGAGATCGTCCCCGCCTCCGTCACCCGCACCACGGACGGCCGCCACCTGCTCGACTTCGGGCAGAACCTCGTGGGCCGCCTGCGCCTCACCGTGGACGGCGCGGCCGGCACGGTCATCACCCTCCGCCACGCCGAGGTGCTCCAGGACGGCGGACTGGCCACCGGCCCCCTGCGCGAGGCGTACGCCACCGACACCCTGATCCTCGCCGGGCGGGGCCCGCTCACCTGGGAGCCCCGCTTCACTCTCCACGGCTTCCGTTACGCGGACATCACCGGCTGGCCCGGCGAACTGACCCCGGACATGGTGACCGCCCGCGTCCACCACACGGACATGCGCCGCACCGGCTGGTTCGAGTGCAGCGACGCTCTCGTCAACCGCCTGCACGAGAACGTCGTCTGGAGCATGCGCGGCAACTTCGTCGACATCCCCACCGACTGCCCACAGCGTGACGAGCGCCTGGGCTGGACAGGCGACATCCAGGTCTTCGCCCCTACCGCGAGCTACCTCTACGACTGCGTCGGCATGCTCGACTCCTGGCTCACCGACGTCGGTCTCGAGCAACTCCCCGACGGAACCGTCCCCTGGTACGTGCCCGTCATCCCCGGCAAGCCGATGTGGACGCCGATCCAGCCCGGAGCCGCCTGGGGGGACGTCGCCACGCTCACCCCGTGGGCCCTCCACCAGCGATTCGGCGACATCGATCTCCTCCGCCGGCACTACCCGATGGCCAAGAGATGGGTCGACCTCATGGAACGCCTCTCAGGGCCGGACCGGCTGTGGGACACCGGCTTCCAACTGGGCGACTGGCTCGACCCCGCCGCCCCGCCCGAGGACCCGGCGGCCGGCATCACGGACCGTCACCTCGTCGCCACCGCCTACTTCGCCCACTCCGCGCGCCACCTGGGACGCGCAGCCGCGCACCTGGGAGACGACGCGAACGCCAAGAGCTACGCCGCTCTGGCCGACGAGGTGAAGGAAGCATTCCGTGGGCGGTACGTCCTGCCGTCCGGCCGGATGACCAGCGACAGTCCCACCGCCTACGCCCTGGGCATCGCCTTCGACCTGCTCACCCCCCGGCAGAGGCAGAGCGCCGGGGACCGGCTCGCCGAACTCGTCCTGGCCGACGACGCCCGCATCGCCACCGGCTTCGTCGGAACCCCGCTGATCTGCGACGCGCTCACCGACACCGGTCATCTGGACATCGCCTACCGACTGTTGCTGCAGACCGAATGCCCCTCATGGCTCTACCCCGTGACCCAGGGCGCGACCACCGTATGGGAGCGCTGGGACAGCCTGCGGCCCGACGGCAGCCTCAATCCCGGCGGAATGACCTCCTTCAACCACTACGCGCTGGGCGCCGTCGCCGACTGGCTCCACCGGGTCGTGGGCGGCATCACGGCCACGGCTCCCGGTTACCGGGAGATCACCTTCCGGCCGAGGCCCGGAGGGGGCATCACCTGGGCCCGCACCCGTCACGAAACCCCTTACGGAACCGCTTCCCTTTCCTGGGAGGTGACGGCCGCCGGCCTGACCGCCCGCTGCACAGTTCCCGCGGGCTGCCGGGCCATTGCCGAACTGCCCGGCTGCGAGCCGATCACCCTGGTCGCGGGTGAACACGTCCTCGACCCGGCCGGACTTGCCTTTCCCCTCAGCCGGGGCCGGTCAGGAACCTGACCTCCTGGCCGTCCCCTTACCCCCCGCGGCGGTGCGTCGAGCAGCCGCCCATACGCATCGGAGAGCCGCTGTGAACAGACGAGAGTTCCTCGCTTCCGCCACCTTCACCGCATTGGCCGTGAGCACGGCCCCCGTCCCTTGTGGAGGCCGAGACGAACTTCCGCAGCACGGGGCCGTCACCGCCTCCAGGCGGTGCCGCCCGCGCTGCGCGAGGCCGGGCGGAGGGCATCGGCGTGGCGTCAGGTTCAGGCCGGCCCGGTCGAGCCGGCCTTCGCTCCGGCGGGCCCGCCCACGACCGTGAGCAGGTCCACGACGAAGATCAGCGTCGAGCCCGCCGGGATCAGCGGAGAGGGCGACTGCTTGCCGTAGCCGAGACGCGGGGGAACGATGATCTCGCGCCGGCCGCCGGCCCTCATTCCCCTCACGCCCCGGTCCCAGCCCTTGATTGCCCTGCCCCCGCCCACGGCGAACTTGAACGGCTGGTCCCGCTCCCAGGAGGAGTCGAACTCCTTACCGGACGCGAACGTGACCCCTACGTAGTGAACCTGGACGACCCTGCCCGGCTGCGCCTCGGGCCCGTCCCCCACCACGAGGTCCCGGATCGTCAGCTCCGTGGGCGCGTCACCCTCCGGAACCTCGATCCTGGGCTTCGTCAGTTCACTCATCACGGTCCCCTCGCTCGCCACCGGAGCGACCCACGGCCGGCCGGATACATGGACGCTCCATGCGGCAGGCGATCACGCTACCGGTGATACGCGTGCTTCCCGGGATTTCGACGGGGAGCGGATGGTCATGACGTGGAATCAGTCGACGGGCAGACCCGGCATCGAGAGCCGTGGACGGTCCGTGAGCCGCACCCGTGCTGCTCTCCGCCGCCGCTGAGATCTCCGGGCCCCGTTATCGGGGACCTGGTGGGCACCTCCGTGTGGCCCTTGGAGCGTGTTGCCCTGACGGCTGACGAGGCGGGGTGCCACTTGGCCAGCCGCCTTCGGCGGGCGCGCAAGGGGGCGGCGTATGTGCGAACTTCGAACCTGGTGACGTTGGGCGTGGTAGACACTGTCGTGGAGTTCGGCAGAGAGATCACACAGGTGGGAGCGCCGTACGGCGCTCCCGTGCGCCACGATGCCGGGAGTCCGTTCGTCGGCCGCACGGCCGAACTGGGCCTGTTCGACGCCATGCTCGACCGGCTGGGCCAAGGGGGCCCACCCCTCGTCGACATCACCGGCGCGGCAGGGATCGGCAAGAGCCGGCTGATGGGGGAGTTCTGCAAGCGCGCCCGGCAGCGCGGGATGACGGTGCTGCGCGGCCGGGCCACGGAGTACGAGCGGCACCTCCCGTTCCAGCCGTTCTCCGATGCGTTCGCCGATCTGGACCACCGTCCGCTCGGAGTGGCACCGGCACTGCTCGACGCAGTCGCGCCGATGCTCGGCGGCCGGGGGAGCGGACCGGTCCCCCGGCCGGGAACCTCCACCACCGACCGCTTCGGTCTCCACCGGGCTTCGGCACGGCTGTTGGCCCGGCTCGGCCAGGAGGGCGGCCTGGTGGTTGCGCTCGACGACGTGCACTGGGCGGACCCCGCGTCACTGGAACTCCTGGACCACCTCGTCCGGCACCCCGTACCCGGCCCGGTCGCCCTCGTCCTCGCTCGCCGCGACCGGCAGACGCCGCCCCCGCTCACCGCCGTACTCACCCGCGGAGTCGATTCCGAAGCGGTGATCCGGATCGGTCTGGCGCCGCTCGCGGAAAAGGAATGCGTCGAAGGGCTGGCCCCCGACCTGCCGCCGGGCCGGGCCGCGCAGCTCTACACCGCCGGCGAGGGCAACCCCCTGTACTTCCTCTCCCTCGTGCACGCGCACCGCGAGGGCGCCGCGCACGGCGGGAACCTCTCCTCGGCCCTCAGCGGGCACGCCCTCGGCACGCTGCCGAGCGGCCTCGGATCCCTCCTGCTGGACGAGCTGACCCCGCTGACCCCGTCGCAGCGCCGGATCCTGGAGGCGGTCGCCGTTCTCGGCGAACACGCCGTCCCCCCGGTGATCGGCGCCTCGTGCGGCCGTCCCGACGCCGAACTCGACGAGGCCATCGACGTCCTGGTCCGGCGCGACCTCGTGCGACCGGGACCGGGCGGGCGGCTGGCGATGCGCCACCCGGTGCTCCGGAGCCTGGTGCACGAGTCGACGGCCCCCCGGCGGCGCGTCGAGATCCATCGCGCCGCTGCCGCCGAGCTGGCCCGGGCAGGCGCCGCGGCCGTCGATCAGGCCCAGCACATCGAACGGTCCGTGACTGCGTGGGACCCGCGAGCGGTCGCGATACTGACGCAAGCCGCCGAGCAGACCGCGTCGACGGCACCGACGAGCTGCGCGCACTGGCTCCAGGTCGCTCTCCGGCTGCTGCCGGACACGGCCGAACACGAGGCCGAGCGACGCGATCTGATGCTGCGCCGCGCACGCGCGCTCGGTGTTGCGGGCGGGCTGCGGCAAAGCCGGGACCTGCTGCACCAGATCATCGGCACGGCATCCCCGGACGGGCGCCACAGAACATCGGTGGTGGTGCTCTGTGCCCTGATGGAGCGGCACCTCGGAAGATACCCCGAGGCGCTCGCGCTGCTGCGCCGCGAGCTGAACCGGCAGCCGCAGCCTTCGCCGTCCGACAGGGTGGCCATCGGGCTCGAACTGAGCTCGTCCGCACCGCACAACGCCCCTTATCCGCAGATGCGGGGCGAGGTCGCGCGCACTCTCGCGGAAGCCCGCTCCCTGGGGGACGAACTCGGCGAGGCGGGGGCGCTCGCCGTCGCCGCCTTCGGTGAGGCCTACGAGGGCGAGGTGACCACGGCGGGTGCGTTCGCCGGACAGGCGGCCGGACTGATGGACGGTCTGCCCGACGACGATCTCATCGCGCTGTGCGAACCACTGGGCAGGCTGGCATGGGCGGAAGCCTTCCTGGGCCGCTTCGCCGACGCCGAACGCCATGCCGACCGGGGCCTCGGTATCGCCCGGCGCAGCGGCCAGATCTACCTCCTGCCGCTCCTGTTGCTGTGCAAGGCACACGTACGGATCCAGACCTGCCGGCTGCAGACGGCCCGGGAACTGGCGGACGAGGCCGAGGACATCGCCCGCGGCATCGGTGGTGGCGAACTGCTCGCCTTCGTCCTGGCCAACAAGGCCCAGGTGCGCGTCGCCGCGTCCGCGCCCGGCGACCCGGACGCCCTGGCGGCCGCCGAGGAGGCCGTTGCCTCCATGGGGCCGAGCGACAACTGGCGGGCGTCCATGGCCTGGTGCATGCTCGGCTACGCGGCGCTCACCGGCGGCGATCCGCATCGCGCCCGGGACGCCCTCCTCCGGGCCGGAGGCGAGGACCTGCGTGGCCTGCAGCCCTCCATGCGCCCCCTCCTGTCAGAGCTTCTCGTCACGGCGGCCCTCGCCATGGGAGACGTCGAGTCCGCGTCCGCATGGTCCGAGCGGGCCTGCGAGGAAGCCGAACAACTCGGTCTGCCCGTGCAGCGCGCCTCCGCGATGCGGAGCGCGGCACAGCTCGCACTGCACCACGGCGACCCCGCCAGGGCGGCGACGCTGCTCTCCGGGGCCGTGGCGGAGTGCGCACGGTCCGGTGCGGTGTTCTGGGAGGCGCGGTCACTGCTGCTCGCGGCGCCGGCGATGGTGGCTGCCGGCTTCGGAGCGCGTGGTGCGGCCATGTGGGAGAGGGGCCACGGGCTGGCCACCGGCGGAGGCGCAGGACTGCTGGTCGGCCTGGCAGCGATGACGCGGGCGGCCGTGCAGCCCACGTCCGCCACCTCACCGCCGTGGTTGGCCTCCTTGACGGGACGCGAACGAGAGGTCGCCCAATTGGTGGCCGAGGGCCTCACCAACCAGGCGATCGCCACCAGGCTCTATCTCAGTCCGCGTACCGTCGAGACCCACCTGTACCGGGTGTTCCGCAAGGCGGACGTCACCACCCGGGCGGCTCTCGCCGCTCTCATGGCCCGTTCCTGACACATGAGGATCCCGGTGGCCGCTCGCCTCCGGCCCACGGCGGGCGTGCCGCAGCAGCGGTCCGCCGTCGGCGCAGTCGGCTACGACCGCGGCCCGAGGCCCGGCCAAGCCGTCATTCCCGGGCCCGCGCATTCCACGCAGGGGGCATCGACACGTGCGCAGCCCCGAGCACCGCGCGGTTCCCGGCGGGGCGCGCGGACACCCTGTGCACGCGAGGGTCAAGCGGGTGCGGGCTCCTCCAACGCCACCACGACCATCACCGGGAGGTCGGTGTCCTGCTGGATCACGCCTGCGGTCAGGATCCGGCCGTCGAGGGTCCACTTCCGCACCGCGATGAACTCGTCCCTGTCCGCCTCCGTCTGTCCGGCCTCGACGAGGTGGGCGGCGAGAGAGGACTGCTCGATCGCGGGGAGGAAGTCGGCCAGCGCCTGCTCCCCCTGCTCGTAGGCGGCGTCCACGTCGTCGAAGTAGCCCGACTCGTCGACGTCACGGATCCAGACGGCGAACGAGACGACGACCGACCCACCCACGAACGTCTGGATCCAGCCCCCGACGCCGTTCCTGTCCCACGACGTCTCCACGCCGTCACGGGGCTTGCCCCCGGGCTTCCACCCCTGGGCCGAGAACTGCGCCGCCGCAACCCCGGCGTTCAGCGGGGCGACGCCCCTGAGCTCTTCCAGCATGGCGATCACTGCCGTCATGGACTCATTCCACTCATGTCACTGCCGGGCAGGTGGTACGCCTTCAGCTGCCTTGGGCATACGCCTCGGAGAGGGCCTGATCCAGTGCGCGTACAGGGAGCATTCTCGTTCGTGGAGCTGCTCCTTGTGCTCGTACCGCCGAGCGCGGTGGGATACCCGCGACCCCTCCCGCTGTCGTGGGCCGTCGACTCAGTTCATCTGACGCCGCACGAGGTCATGGAGCTGCCCCTCCGTGTCCGCGAGGAGTTCGGCGGGCGGCCCCTCCTGGACGACCCGGCCCTCCGCCATGACGATCACGCGATCGGCGTCCATGACCGTGGACAGCCGGTGCGCGATGACGATCCGGGTGGCGCGCAGGGACCTGGTGCTCTCGATCACGGTGCGCTGGGTCTCGTTGTCCAGCGCGCTCGTGGCCTCGTCGAGGAACAGGATGCGGGGGCGCCGGACGAGGGCCTGGGCGATCATCAGGCGCTGGCGCTGCCCGCCGGAGATCGCGCCGCCGCCGGAGATCATCGTGTGCAGTCCCATCGGCATACGCTTGATGTCCTCGGCCAGCCCCGCCATCGCGGCGGCCTCCCACGCCTCCTCCTGGGTGAAGGCCTCGGCTCCGCAGATGCAGTCCAGGATCGATCCGGACAGCGGCTGGGCGTTCTGCAGGACGACCCCGCACTGACGGCGCACGGCAGCCTGGTCGAGCGCGGTCAGATCCTGACCGTCGTACAGGACGTTGCCCGAGACCGGCTTGTCGAAGCCGATGAGGAGCCGCAGCAGGGTGGACTTGCCACATCCGCTCGGTCCCACGACCGCGACGAACTCACCCGGGCGCACGGTCAGCGACACGTCGTCGAGGACGACGGGGCCGTCGTCGGAGTAGCGGAAGGACACGCCCCTGGCCTCGATCCCGCCGGACAGCGCGCCCGGCCGGCTGCCGGCGCCGCGTACCTCGGGAGCCTCGTCGAGCACCGGCTTGATCTGCTCGAACATCGGCAGCACGGCCGCGGCGGACACGAACGCCCCGGTGAGCTGGGTGACGGCCGTCAGCAGCATCGTCACGGACGTGTTGAAGGTCAGGAACTCGGCGGCCGTCAGGGCGCCGCGCGCCGGGCCCGCCAGCAGAACGAACATGACCAGCGAACACACAGGCAGATAGACCGCGTTCAGGACCGTCGTCGCATTCCTGATCCGGCCCGCCCGCTTCTGCAGCTCGCGGCTCCGGGCGAACTCCGCCGCCCACGCCCCGTACGCGAAGCTCTCCGCCGCGGCGACCCGCAGCTTGGGCAGTCCCCGCAGCGTCTGGAACGCCTGGTTGTTGAGCTTGTTGCCCAGCACCACCAGACGGCGCTGCCAACGGAGCTCCCACATGCCCATGGTGAGGAACACCCCGGCGATGACCACCAGCATCGCGACGGCCGCGAGAGCCAGCGGCACACTGAACCAGAGCAGCAGGCCCAGGTTCATCGCCCCGAGCGTGCCCGCCTGCACCACGACGGGTCCGGTGCCGGACAGCACCCTGCGGATGGAGCTCACCCCCATCGCCGCGCTCGCCAGTTCTCCCGTGGAGCGCTCGGTGAAGAACTTGGCCGGCAGCCGCAGGAGCCGGTCCCAGACGGCGGGCTGGAGCGTGCTTTCGATCCGCCCCTCCATCCGCAGGATCGTGAGGTTCTGCAGCAGCATGAACGCCGCCGAGACCACGCCGGAGATGATGACGGCCAGTGACACCTGCACGATGAGGGCGTTCTGGGCGTGGGGCACGTACACGCCGAGCACCTTGCCGGTCGCGATCGGCACCAGTGACCCCAGCGCCACTGTCACCAGCCCTGCCAGCACCAGTCTGCGCAGGTCGCCCCGCGTGCCGAACAGACCGAACCTCAGCAACTGCCACTTGCCCAAGGGCTGTTCCGGCAGCGGCCGGTAGAACATCACGGCGCGCTCGTCGAACTCCTGCGCGGTGGAGCCGTCGACGCGACTGCGGCGCCCCGTCAGCGGGGTGACCGCTTCGTAGCGGCCGCGGCGCCAGAGCAGGGCGACCGGTGCTCCCGACGCGGCCCGACGGCCCACCAGCGGACCGGAGTTCTCCCGCCACCAACGTCCGTCGAGCCGCACCGCCCGGGTGCGGACGTGCGAGGCGGCCGCGACCCGCTCCACCGGGTCGGTCCGGTCGCTCACCGGCCCGCCCGTCGCGGGCTCACCGAGGACGATCCCGCTGTCCCGGGCCACCAGGCGGCAGGCCGCGTGGACGGCGTCGTCCGAGGCCCCCGTCGCAGGTGAGGAGCCCCTCCGGGACGGGCCGATCGACGTGAGCAGCGCCTGGTCGGCCTCCTTGCGGACGGCCTCGCCCGCCTTCATGCCCGCCGCGGTACGGTCCTCGTGCGCGCGCTCCAGCTGTTCGATCCAGCGGTCCAGCGCAGACAGCAGACGGTACTGCTGATTGACCATCCCCTGCCACATCGCCGCGTCGACGAGCAGGTCACCCGCGGCCTCGGCGCTGAACGCGGCGCCGTACTGCACACTCCCCGGCGACACCGGCAGCCACAGGATGTCGTCGTCGCCCACTGCCTCGTCGACGGTGGTCCGCCCGTCCAGCGGGGCCTCGAACAGCACGCGCCGGCCGCGGCCGACACCGAGCGAGAAGGCGTGCTCCAGCAGGCTCAGCGTGGCGTCCCCGGTGTCGTAACTGCTGCTGTACTGCCCCTCGTACGCCCCCTGGTCGGCGTACTCCGGCCGGTAGAGCTCACGCAGCGGTATCCGGCGCAGCGCGCATCCCTGGAGCGGCCGGCCCACCAGGGTGTGCTGCGGCCCCTCGACCGGTCCCAGTACGAGGGTTCCCGGTTCGAGCCGGCCCAGGAAGTGCCAGTGCCCCTGCCCCACCGCGTCCACCGCGAACAGGTCGAGGGCGCCGCCCACGACGAGCCACAGTACCTGCGGGCCCTCCAGCGACAGGCTACGCAGCCCGGCGCAGTCGACCGCTTCTCCGAGAGCCCCCAGTGCGCCGATGACCGGGTCCTGCCCGGGAGCCTCCGTACTCGCGAGGGGATGTACGGATGCCATGTCAGTGCTCCCTGACCAGATCGGCGTACGGGCCCCCGGCGGCCACCAGGTTCTCGTGCCGGCCGCGCTCCACGACGGTCCCGTGGTCCAGGACCACGATCTCGTCGCTGTCGCGCACGGTGCTCAGCCGGTGCGCGATCACGACGCAGGCACAGCCGCGCCGCCGCAGGTTGTCGATGATGATCCGCTCCGTCTCGGCGTCCAGCGCGCTGGTGACCTCGTCCAGGACCAGGATGCTGGGGCGCCGCACGAGCGCCCGGGCGATCTCCAGTCGCTGACGCTGCCCGCCGGAGAAGTTCCGGCCGTCCTGCTCCACCCGGCTGTGGATGCCGCGGGGGCGGCGGGCGACGACGTCGTACAGGGCGGCGTCCCGCAGAGCTTCGGTCACGGCGTCGTCCGTGACCGAGGGATCCCACAGCGCCACGTTGTCCCTGACCGTCCCCTCGAAGAGGAAGACGTCCTGGTCGACGAAAGACACGGACGCGGCAAGTGCGCCCCGCGGTATGTCCTCCAGACGCTGCCCGTCGATGCGGATCGTGCCCTCCCACGGGCTGTAGAGACCCGAGATGAGTCGCGAGACCGTCGACTTGCCGCTGCCCGAACCGCCGACGAGCGCCACCTGCTGCCCGGGTCCCACGGACAGCGAGAATCCGGTGAGCAGCGGCTTGTCGAGCGGGCTGTAGCCGAAGGTGATGTCCTCCAGCGTCACATGGCCCTTGAGGCGGCGGGTGCTCGCGGCCGGCTCACGGCGCGAGTACAGCGGGTCGACCGGAAAATTCTCCACATCCTTGAGCCGGGCCACGTCGGCCGCGAAGTCCTGGACCCTGCTCGCCACCCCGTTGAGCCGGGCGACCGGCGCGGTGAAGCGGGTCACCAGAGCCTGGAAGGCGACGAGCAGGCCGATCGAGAGGTGCCCCTCGACGGCCCGCAGGCCGCCGATCCAGAGGATCAGCGCGCTGTTGAGCGTCGCGAGGAGAGGGGCGACGATGCCCAGCCAGGCGCTCGGGACCCCGAGGCGCTGCTGCTCCTCCAGCGTCGTCGCGTGCTGCCCGGCCCACCGCCGGAAGTACCCGTTCTCACCTCCTGTGGCCTTCATCGTCTCGATCAGTTGGAGCCCGGTGTACGAGGTGTTCGTGAGCCGGGCGCTGTCGGCCCGCAGCTTCTGTGTGCCGACGGCCCGCATCCGTACGACGATGCGCATGGCGACCACGTTGAGCAACGCGATCCCCACTCCGATCACGGTCAGCTGGGGGTCGTAGGTCCAGAGCAGGAACGCGTAGAGGAGGACGACGACGCCGTCCACGCCCGCAGCGGTGAGGTCCCGGGCGAGCGTCTCGGCGACGGCGTCATTGGACTGGAGGCGCTGGACGAGATCGGCGGGGCTGCGCTGCGAGAAGAAGGTGACGGGCAAGCGGAGCAGATGCCGGAAGAAGTGCGCGCTGCCGAGCGTGGACGCGATGATGCGTCCACGCAGCAGATTCGCCTGTTGGAGCCAGGTCAGTACGACGGTGAGGGCGACCATGGTGCCCATGGCGGTGAACAGCACGCCCAGCAGCGAGGTCTGTTCACCAATCATGAACATGTCGATATAGGTACGGCTCAGGGCCGGGAGTGCCGCCCCGACCGCCACCAGCAGCAGGCTGGCGAGCAGGGCGACCAGCATCGTGCCCGTCGTGCCGCGCAGCCGGGCGGGAAGCGCCGCCATGACACCGGGCTTCCGCCCGCCGCGCTCGAAGTCGTCACCGGGTTCGAGCACCAGGACGACCCCGGTGAAGCTGTTGTCGAAATCCTCGGCGGGCACGAACCGGCGCCCCTTGTCGGGGTCGTTGATGTGCACGCCCCGCCGTCCCGGACGGCGCCCCACGCCGTCGTAGACGACGTAGTGGTTGAACTCCCAGAACAGGATCGCGGGCGCCCGGACCTCTGCGAGGGCCGCGGGCTCCATCTGCATGCCCTTGGCCCGGAGACCGTAACTACGGGCGGCTTTGAGTACGTTGCTGGCGCGCGAGCCGTCACGTGAGACGCCGCAGGCGATCCGCAGCTCCTCCAGTGGCACGTGCCGGCCGTAATGCCCGAGCACCATCGCCAACGAGGCGGCACCGCACTCCAAGGCCTCCATCTGGAGCACGGTGGGGGTGCGCACGGACTTGGTTCGCCCGGGCTTCGGTGCCTGACGTGACCGTCGCCTGCTGCCCGTGGCCCCCTCCGGGCGGTGCCTGCCGCGGCCGGGCGGCGGCAACTGCTGGGTGGTGGGGGAGGGGTGGGGAGCGGTCACGGGAGCAGCCAATCGATCGGGCGCCGGTCGGTGAGACGGATGGAGCCGGTGGCCAGGGTCATGGAGCCGATCGCGTACGGAGGGCCATCGGCCGAGGACCAGCGGTAGCCGGACTTCGTGGAGTCCGAAGGTTCGATCCTCACCAGGACGGCCAACGGCCGCCCGTGCCGGGAGAACTGTTCGCCGAGCTGAGCGTCTCCGAGGAAGCGGGTGATCTGCTGCTGTGTCTGCGCGGCCCTGCCGACCGCGGCCACCTTCCCGCGCAGCACCCCGTACTGCTGGGCGGGCACGGACTGGACCGTGAGGTCGACGGAGGCGCCCACGGGGACCGACGCGGCACTGCTGCCCGATGTGTAGAGCAGAACGACCAGCGGGTCGTCGGGGCCGTCGATCCGCTCGACGCTCGCCACGTCCGCGCCCGTGGTGACGACCGCCCCGATCGTCGCCGTCACGGAGGTGAGCCGGCCCGCGTCGATCGTGCGGACGACGCGTTCACCCTGCTCCGTACGGACCTTGAGCAGGGGGGAGTTCCTGGGCAGGGTCTCGCCCTCGTCGGCGAGCACCTCGGTGATCTGGCCGGCGACGGGGCTCTGCAGGAGGTAACTGCCGCGCGCGTGGGTGAGGATGCCGGGGGCGTCGAGGGTGCCGGCGACGGAGCCCGTCACGGCCCAGAAGCAGACGGCGGCCATCACGACCACGGTGACGCAGAGGACGAGCAGCCCCTGAGGGCGGGCGAAGCGCACCGGAAGATCGAGTTGTCCTGGCGACTGCAGCTTGGAAAGGGCCTGTTGGCGGAACTGCACGGAACTCTTCCCTCACCTGTCAGCGATCGGCGCCGAGCCCCGGAACCATCGGGTTCCGGGGCTCGGCGGGTACTGCCGTGTCTCAGAGACCGGCGGTCAGGCCGGTGGCCAGGCCGGTGACCGCGCCCGTGTTCACGCCGGTGACGCCCTCGACGAGACCGGTGACCGAGCCGACGATGCCGGCGACCGGGACGATGCCCTCGACGGTGCCCGTGACGTTGCCCACGAGACCGCCGACGAGGCCGCCCGAGATGTTGTCGAGGTCGCTGTCGGAGATCTCGGCGGTCTCGACCTGGGGGGTGTAGTTCATGATGAGCGCCCTTCGTATGGGAATTGCTTATGTACGGGAGCCCGTCGTGCGGCCCCCGTATGGCCCAGGATCAAAGCACGCCCGCACCTCGTACAGCCAATCGAACGGCGATGTAACCGCGGTCATTGCCTCGCTGGAATCGAATCACGTGCAGAGGCATTCATGCCATGGGGGCAGATTCTCCATGAGCTTCACGGGATGAATTCGCCGTCCTCGCAACTTCACACCTCGCGTGGGGCGCTACTGTCCCAATCGTCCCCTGAGACCGCCCCGACCTGGTGTCCTGTGACCGGAACAGTGACCGGTGTGCGTACACCGTGTGCAGGATTCTCCGATCCGTCCGACTCTGCAATTCCGGACAGTCGACGAGGTGAGCTGCCGGAGGAGTACGCAAAGCTTCCGTATTACGGCGGTGTGAAAATGAGCGGGACTCGCACGCTCATGTGCGTGATATGCGTATGGACGGCGGGTTTATGGAGCGATTTCCGATGGCCCCGTGTTCATTCCGTCACTTTGCCTTCGGATATGTGGAGGAGGTGCGTGCGCATCAACGGCGGTCGGCCCCGGCGGCGGCCGCGTCGGGGAGCGGTCACCGGGAGTCGACGCCTCCCGTGCGGGGGAGCGGACGCCGACGGGACGGCACCGGCGGGCCGCCCGCGGCCGGGCTGCCCGGAGAGCCGACTGCCGGCGTGGGAGGGGCCCGGCCGGCGTCGCGGTGCGTTGCTCTGCGCGGAAGGTGCCGAGGCTGTGCGGTGCGCCAGCCGGCCGGCCGTCCGGATCCGATCAAGGTCTCCGCCGCACTCCCCGGGCATCAGCAACCGCGCACGGTGCGGGCGCGCGTCCCCTCAGGCAGGCCCCCGAACCGTCGCGCCCGCGCGACTCCCACGACGCGCGGCGAGGGTTCGGGCCGCGGGCCGTGCGCGACATCACGCGGCTTGCGGAAGCCGGATCTGCGCCCTGAGCGGGCGGCCGTCCTGAGGATCGTGCGAGGCAGGGCGGTCGCCGGAGGAAGGGCGGCCGGTTCAGCGCCCCTTGCGTACCCGCGCTGCTGCGCGTGCTTCCGCCGTCCTGCGGGCATCGGCCGTTCTGCGGGATTCCTTGGGGCGGCCCGGCCGGGTCCCCATGCCGCGGAACGGGGCGTTGCCGCTGCCCTTCCCCTCGACGGGCGGGCGCTTCGCCCCGGTGATGGCGGTCAGCTTCTCCTCGCCGGAGCGCACCTGGGTGACAGTCGGCCGGATCCGGGCGGCAGCCATGATCTGGTTCACGTCGCGCCGCTGGTTCGGAGTGGCCAGCGTGACCACGCTGCCGGACTCCCCGGCGCGAGCCGTACGGCCGCCACGGTGCAGGTAGTCCTTCGCGTCGGCCGGCGGGTCGACGTTGACCACGAGGTCGAGCGCCTCGATGTGAATGCCTCGCGCCGCGACATTGGTGGCGACCAGCACGGTGATCTCGCCGCTCTTGAACTGCGCGAGTGTGTGAGTGCGCTGCGGCTGCGACTTCCCGCTGTGCAGGGCCCCGGCCCGTACGCCACTGGCCCGCAGGTGGCGGGTGAACTGGTCCACGCCGGCCTTGGTGTCCAGGAACATCAGGACCCGGCCGTCCCGCGCGGCGATCTCGGTCGCGGTCGCGTACTTGTCGGCGGGGTGGACGTTCAGTACATGGTGTTCCATCGTGGCGACCGAGCCCGCCACATGGTCGACCGAGGCCACTGCCGGGTCGTGCAGATACTTCTGCACCAGCTGGTCCACATTGCGGTCGAGCGTGGCCGAGAACAGCAGTCGCTGTCCGTCGGGGCGGACCTGGTCCAGGATCTCCGAGACTTGCGGCAGGAACCCCAGGTCGCACATCTGGTCCGCCTCGTCCAGCACGGTGATCCGCACCTGCTGCAGGTCACAGAAACGACGTGATACGAGGTCGGCGAGCCGCCCCGGCGTCGCGACGACCACTTCGGCGCCGGCCCGCAGCATCGCTGCCTGCCGGTTGATCGCCAGCCCGCCGACCACCGTCGCCAGCCGTAGGTTCAGTGCCTGCGCGTACGGGGCCAGCGCATCGCTCACCTGCTGCGCGAGCTCCCGGGTCGGCACCAGCACGAGGGCTACGGGCCGCTTCGACTCCGCTCGCTCGCCTGCCGTCCGCGCCAGCAGCGCGAGCCCGAAGGCAAGCGTCTTGCCGGAGCCGGTCCGCGCCCGCCCGAGGACATCACGGCCGGCCATCGCGCTGGGCAGGGTCGCCGCCTGGATCGGGAAGGGCTCCGTCACTCCCAGGCCGGTCATCGTCGCGGTCAGCTCCGACGGAAGCCCGAGTCCGTCGAAGGACTCGCCCGGCGGCAGGCCAGGGGCAGCCGTGTCCGGTGTTGTCAGTTCGCCCTTCGGGGCCGGCGGCTTCGCGTTCATGGGGCAACCCTTCTCGGTCCGGCGCCCAAAACGCGCCGGGGCCCGTACCCCTCGGTACGGGCCCCAACGATTCTCAAGCGTGCCCCCAGTTTACCAGTGCACGCCCGGCGTCCCCGGCCCCGGCGGCGCGCTCGCTGTCGTCACCGGTCCTCTGCGAGGGGTGTTCGCGGTCGTCGGCGTGGGGGAGGCGGCGTCTACGCCGTTCTCAGGCAGCCGGCCGATGTCCGACCCTCTCACCCGCGGCGCCGCGCGCTGCAGACCTGGGATACGCGCATATAAGGGGGCGGCACTCAGTGCTCGCAGAGGGAGAATTCCCGCTCGTAGAGCTGTTCATTGTGCTCATTGACGAAGAACCTGCGTTCCTGCATGAGTTCTTCCCGGTAGGTCCTGGCCTGTTCGAGCGTCATCGTCGAGGTATCGGACCACGGCTGCTGCGGTGGCACATCGGACGTCGAGACGATCTTTTCCGACGGGTCGACCAGGAAGAACGCGAGTATTTTGCGATATCCCGGACGGGTGGGGTGCGTGAGGCGGAATGAGCCGACGCGGTGCTGCAGGATATTCGGGAACGCCAGGCAGCGCCCCGCTGGGGTCGATGTCGATCCCAGCGGCTGGTTCAGGGCGTCCTCGTCCTCCAGGCCGTAGACCTCACGCAGACCGTTGTCGTCGTTCTGTTCGTAGTTCGGGTCGTCGAGTGCCGTTCGGAAGCTCAGACGGCTTTCGGTGATGTTCTCGCTGTCCCAGTAGTAGATTCCGGTCGAAACGATCCGCTCGTTCAGCATTCCCTCGACATGCCAGGAACCGCCGGAGTACTCGGGCTTGTCCGGGGTGAGATGAATGGTGGCGAGCTTGACGATGACCTGGAGAGGGCGGCCGCGCAGGTCGATTCGGGCGGAATCGTCGGGCAGCGCGGGCGGGGTGAAGGCCGGGGCGTCAGGGATGACCGGGCGGCGGTTCTCCCACCAGTCGTCCTGAGCCGCCTCCCATGCGCGAATGGCTTCTTCGTATGCCTCCTCATCCCCGTAGGAGGATTTGTCCGGATGCTCCGGCTCCGAGTCGTACCACGCATAAGGATCGGCCTCGATGCGCAAGGGCCGCGGATGGCGCAGATCGCCGAGTACGTTCTCGAACAGGGGGCGCATGCGCGCGAACATGTCCGGAAGGACGGATGCGAGTTCGTGATGAGTCTCGGGATGGACGTTGTTGACGTACGAACGGAAGGCGACGCCGCCGTCGGAACTGACGTCGACATCCGTGGGAAGCCACTGGAATCTCTCCGAGAACTCGTATGTGGAGTAGCGGTCCGTCGGATTCCGCCAAGCCCGATCGGGCGCCCCGCTCACCGCTCTCACCAGACAGAACAGTGAGGGATGTACCAGATCCAGCACCTGGCCCTCGGATCCGGGGTGCCAGTCCAATTCTGCGTCAGGGACCTGCTCCAGAACCCGGACCGCCTCGCGCAGCCGGGACCTGAGCTTGTCGTCGACCAGTGTGTCCGACTGCCACACCCCGTCGACGGCGGACACCTCGATTCCGGTCCGGCCGTCCCGCAACGTCGCGTAATGAACGAGTTCGGCGAACACGTAACGAACCTGCGCTTCGGTGAGCCCTTGGGCGACCGCTTCCTGCGTCCACCTGGCGACGATGTCGGCATCGTTCATCTTGTCGAACCACCCGGGCTTCGCCCGGATGTGTGCGCTGCACCGCATCATCTGGATTTCCCGCAGCGTTCGGGGTGTCGCGAACGACAGGGAACGGGAAGCATGAAAGGGCAGCGGGAAGGGAGACAGGCCAGTCAACTCTCTTGGTCCTCCGCGTCGGTGTGTGGTGGCGGGAACGATACGTCAGCAGGCTGACACCGCAGCCGGAGTCCTCGTCATCGCCAGCCCGGTAGCGCGCCCCGGCGGTCCGGACGACTCGCCGAAGCGCCGTGCGGGCCGGAGTCGGACGCCGCCAGGACGGAGCACGCACCGCTGCGGCCTTCGCCCGTTCCTCAACTCGGGCGTCTCGTAAGGGTTTCTGGGGGCATCCGGAGTAGAGGAAAGGAGGACCGCCGGATGACGACTCCCCTCAGGCACCTGCCCGGACGCATGCCCGGCTGGGCGAAGGTGGTGACCGCCTTCGTGCTGGTGCTCGCGGTGCTGTTCGCCGGAATCAGGCTGGCCGTACTGCCGGGTATCAAGGATCTGCTGGGAACCGAGACGACCGACCGCTCGGGCCCCGCTCTTCTCAAGTCCATCAAGGACATGAGCCGCTTCGACGCCGCCTCAGGAAACTTCCAGGTGGTCGTCGACCTCGAGAAGGACGCCAAGTATCTGCCGGACGCCGTTCGCGGCTCCCGGACGCTCTATGTGGGCGCGGGCACCGTGGAGGCGTACGTCGACCTCGGCAAGGTCGGCAGGAACGACGTGACGGTGAACGACGACCGGACCTCGGCCACGCTGCGGCTCCCGCACGCGCAGCTCGGCAGGCCCGCCCTGGATGTCGAACACTCCTACGCCGTCTCCAAGCAACGCGGGCTGCTCGACCGCCTCGGAGACCTGTTCTCGGACAACCCCAATGGCGAACACGCCGTGCAGAAGCTCGCGGTCTCGCACATCGGCGAGGCGGCCAAGGGCAGTGGACTGACCACGAGGGCCGAGTCCAACACCACCAGCATGCTGGAGGGCCTCCTGCACTCCCTCGGCTTCAAGGAAGTGCACGTCTCCTACGGGAAGTGACAGCCGGCGCCCCCTGGGGCGCCGGAGAGACGTGGTGACATCCGGGATCGCGCCCTGTCTGCCGAATGACGGGGCGCGATCCCCGATGTTCGAGTGCGAATGAGTGTGGTCGTGTCCGGGTGATCCGTAGAGGGCCGGAACGGCTTCGCGGTGTCATGTTCCCGCGCCCGAGTCAGGACGAGACGGACGAGGCAAAGGAACGAAGCTGGATGCGTACACACTGGATGCGTACACAGAAGACGCGCACGCAGACGACGAGGCGTGCGCAGAGAAGGCTGAGATGGGTGTCGCTCGCCTCTGCAGCCGCCGTGACGCTGGGGGCGGGCCTGGCGGCCGCGCCTGCCACGCACGCGGCGGACGACCCGGTCGAGGTCGTGGTCGACGGTGACGACGTGCGCGCCGACAACGTGAACGGCCTGACGTACAAGGGTCTCGGCGTGCTCAGCTGCAACAGCACGAGCAATCTGCTGATGGACTACAAGGCAGAGCATCCCGAGCGGTACTGGCAGCTCATCCGCGTGCTGTTCGGCGGTGGGAATCCTCTCGTCAATCACGTCAAGGTCGAGATGGGGTCGGACACGAACACCTCGACCGGCGCCGACCCCGCGACCATGCGCACCCGGGACGAGCTCGCCGACGCCTCCCGCTCCCCGGGTTTCCAGCTGGCCGCCGACGCCAGGACGGTCAACCCGAGGCTCAAGGTCTCGATCCTGCGCTGGGAAATGCCCCAGTGGGTCCAGCTGGAATGGAACAAGGGCACCGGTACCGACGAGATGTACCGCTGGTACAAGGAGACCATCCTCGACGTCTACCAGAAGTACGGGTACATGATCAATTATGTCGACCCGGACAAGAACGAGACCCGCTCGCCGGACATCTCGTTCATCAAATGGTACAAGAACGCGGTCGTGAACGACACGGACTTCGCAAGCGAGCGCTACGGAATTCCGCCCGGCGAGCGGGAAGCGGTCGCCAAGGCCTATCACCGCATCAAAATCGTCGCCTCCGACGAGAACAACACCCTCAACATGGGCCCGGCGATGCTCAGCGACGCCGAGCTCTTCGGGATCGTCGACGCCGCGGGATACCACTACACCACGGAGGACCGGCGCGAGGGCGCCGCGGACAGCCCGACCTATCTGCCGTACACGAGGCTGGCGACCGGCGACAACGCATACGGCCAGGACAAGGAGATCTGGTACAGCGAGGGAACCGCCTCGTTCGGCTACACCGACTACCGCGTCAACAACAACGAGGGGCCGTACGGGGCCGGCACCGGAATCGGCGGCGTGCAGAGCGCTCTCGACGTCGCCAACCGCCTCGTCAAGAGTTACGCGAACTCCAGGCGCACCCACTACATCTTCCAGCCGGCCATCGGTTCCTTCTACGAGGGCGCCCAGTACAGCCACAAGGAACTGGTCAGCGCACGTGACCCGTGGTCGGGCCATCTCCACTACGACGCGGCGTTGTACGTGATGCAGCACTTCACCGGGTTCGCGAAGACGGGCTGGGAGAACGACACGAACACGGCGGGCATCTGGCGCACGGTTCCGGAAGCCAGTTACAGCGGAGTGAGCGGAACGGAGAATCTCGACGGCTCCAACGGCGCCCCCAGCTACCTGACGCTCGCCGACCCCGAGAAGAGGAACTTCTCGACCGTCGTCGTCAACGACAGTGACCAGCCGAAGACGTACCGGATCAGGGCGGAGGACCTACGGCTCGGCAGCGACCCCACGATGGAGGTGTGGGAGACCCGGGCGGCCGATGCGGGGCAGCGCTACGACGCCGGCTTCAAGCAATTGGCCGACGAGATCCGGCCGGATGCCGATGGCGCATACACGTACACCGTGAAGCCGCGGTCCATCACCACCCTGACCACGCTCGACAAGAGCGCCGACGCGTCCACGAAGCAGCGCCTGCCCGAGTCCGGGGAGCGAGCCGTCCTCGACAGTGACGAGAGCGGCAAGCGCGGCGACACCCACGACGGGTACCTGTACGCCGACGACTTCGCGTACGACGAAGAGGGAAAGGTCAAGGTCGGCAGGAGGTTCCAGCCGTACCTCGCCTCGCGCGGTAACCAGCCCCGCTACATGGTCGACCAGACCGGAGCATGGGAGGTGGGCGGCGACGGCGTGCTGTACCAGTACATGGACCAGTCCATGAAGGACACCGCCGCCTGGAACAGGAACACCCCCAACACCACGGTCGGGGACTTCCGCTGGGAGAACTACAAGGCGTCCGTCGACGTCTCCTTCCCCGATCCGGACGGCGGTCTCGCGGCCCTGGGTGTGCGCCAGCAGAAGGGCATGGCGATCAGCGACGCCGCCTACAACCTGCGTATCGGTTCCGACGGCGCCTGGACGTTCTACGAGTACGGCGCGGTCCGCGCGCAGGGCAGGGTCCCCGCGGCCGGCGGTTACCGTCTCGCCGTCGAGGCGAAGGGGGCGAAGGTCACCGCCTTCGTCGACGGCAGGGCGGTCGCGGCCTACGACGACCCGACCCCGCAGACGGAGGGCCGCGTCAAACTCGGGAGCGGCTTCCAGCGGACGGGCTTCGACAACCTGAAGGTCGAGAGGATCGACGGCTACACGCCGTACGCCGACGCACAGTTGGACAACATGGACAGTGCGGTCACGTACGAGGGCACCTGGAGCCGGAAGGCCTCGCTCGGCGACGCGATGGACTGGTACCGCTCGACGTCGACCGGCACGACGGCCGGCGCGTCCTTCACCGTCCCGTTCCGCGGAACGGGGGTCGACGTCATCGGCGGCAACGACGGCAGCGCCGTCCTCGACGTCTATGCCGACGGCGAACTCGTCGCCAGGAACGCGAAGACCGCGGTCACCGACAAGCGCCTGGCGACGTACGCGCTACGGGGCCTGCCGGACGGAAAGCACCGGGTGCGGTTCGTCCTGAAGTCGGGAACGCTCGTGCTCGACGCACTCAACACCTTCTCCGCCTCTCACGAGGCGGACGGCAAGGTCGACACGGCGCCGGTCCGCCGGGCCCTCGCGGAGCTCGCGACGCCGGAACAGGGGGCGTACACGGCGGCGTCGTGGCGCGTGTTCGCGCACGCCCTCGCCGCCGCGAAGTCCGCCGCGGCAGGGCAGGCCGGCCTCGACACCGTCGGCGTCGAGCAGCTCGCGAGCAGGCTGCGAACGGCGTACGACCAGTTGGCGCCCCACGTGGACGCCGGTCGGTAGACAGCGCTCGTCCACAGGGCGGGCGGTCCCGGTGAAGGTCTCACCGGGACCGCTCAGGCCGGCTCGCGGCGCCGCGTCGTGGGCGCCGGCACGGACTGCGGCGCGGCCGGTAGCGACGAGGCGCGGATCATCAACTCCGGGAGAACGAGCACCCGTTGGGCCGGACGCCGAACGCCTTCGAGCAGGCGGGCCAGCATGACCTCGACAGCCGTACGGCCCACCAGTGCCTTGGGTGGCCGTACGGCTGTGATGGCCGGGTCGGCGAGATGGGCGACCTCGTCGTCGTAGCTGACGATCGCCAGGTCGTCGGGGACGCGGATGCCCTGCTCGGTCAGGTACTGGACCACCGAGAGTGCGTCGGGGTCGCTGTGCACGATCAGCGCGGTGATGCGGGAGCGACGGCAGCCCTCCACGATGTCGCCGATGATCCGGCGGTGTCCCGGAACGTCGAGGGCAACGCTCTCGCGTATCAGGAAGTCGGCCGACAGCCCGAGCTCGGCGCAGGCCCGGTTCCACCCCACGGCGAGGTGCGCCGAGGTGGGGCTGCCCTTGGACAGCACGAGCCCGATGTGGCGATGGCCGAGCGTGTGCAGATGCCGGACCGCCATCTCCAGCCCGGTCGCGTGATCGCTGCGCACCCATTCGAGCTGGTGCGGCGTCGGGGTCCAGGCGGGCGTGTTGCGCTCCACGAAGACCACGGGAACCGGCAGCTTGCCGATCCAGTCGATCATCTCGTGCATGCCCGGGCCCTCCAGGTTCGGCGCGAGGAGCAACCCCTGCACCTGCCCGGATTCGGTCAGCCGGACAATCTGCCTGCGGTCCTCCGCCTGGTCGTAGCTGGAGCCCCGTAGCTGAACATTGACGCCATGGGCCGCCGCGGCGTTGCGGACGCCACTGACGATGTGCGGCCAGTAGAAGTCCAGCGAGGGGACCACCATCCCGATCGTGAACGCCGGCATCGCGAGCCGCCTCCGGCGCACCGGCTCCTGCTCCAGCGGCGAGGGCAGCGTGGCCCCGCCGTGCACCCGGGTCAGCAGGCCGCGCTCGGCCAGTGCCGCGATGTCGCGCCGGATCGTCAGCTCGCTGACCGAGAGGTCCTGCGCGAGATCGCGTACGCGAACAGCGCCGTGCAGCCTCAGCCGGTCCATCAGCCGTTCGCGGCGTTGCAGTGCGAACAACTGGTCCGCCCTCGCGGAAGAATCCGTGGGCCCCTGGGGCCCGGTCGGCCGTGTCGACGTCATGGCGCATCCCCTCCCGTCCGGTGCTGATCCCGGGCGATGTTCGAGTCTGTTCGGATCGTTTCGTCTGTGATCGAGCTCTGGTGGCTCTGTGTGGCTGACCACTATCTCTGACTCAGCGTCTTCTGGCTGGAACTCGCCGGAAACACGGATGGCACCTGCTGTTTGAGCGGGCGCCCCTACGAAGAGGAGCCCGCACCGCATGCAGACCAAGGCCCGCGCTCTGGTCGTGATGAGCAGGTCCAGCTTCGAGGCGCACTTCGACCAGGACCGGCTGCGCCGCCTCGCCGACCTCGTGACCCTGGACGAGCCCTGCTGGACGGACGACCTCGACAGCGCACGGTCGCGCGAACGCCTGGCCCGCGCCGAAGTGCTGCTCACGTCGTGGGGAGCGCCCGCTCTCACACCGCAGCGTCTCGCCGCGGCACCCCGCCTGCGGGCCGTGCTGCACGGCGCGGGCAGCGTGCGGGAGCTGGTCGGGCAGGAGGTGTGGCGCCGAGGGATCCGGGTGACCAGCGCCGCCGGGGCCAACGCCGTGCCGGTGGCGGAATACACCCTCGCCGCGGTCATCTTCGCCGGGAAGAAGGTCCCGTTCCTCGCCGCCGACGAGCAGCGCGCGTACGGGGGCTGGGGCTCGGTCACCGGCTACGGCGACCTGTCGAACTTCCGGAGGACCGTCGGCATCGTCGGCTTCTCGAGGATCGGTCGTCAGGTCGTCGAGCTGCTGCAGGTGCTGCGCGGCACCACCTGCCTGGTGGCCGACCCCTACGCCGACCCGGAGGAGGTGGCGCGGGCCGGCGCGAGGCTCGTCCCGCTGGAGGAGATGCTGCCGCGGGTCCACGTGCTGTCCGTGCACGCCCCCGAGCTGCCCGAGACCCACCACCTCATCGGCGCGGAACAGCTGCGCCTGCTCCCCGACTTCGCGACCGTCATCAACACCGCGCGCGGCTCGCTCGTCGACCCCGACGCGCTGGCCGCCGAGTGCGCCGCCCGCAGGCTCTTCGCGATCCTCGACGTCACCGATCCGGAACCGCTGCCGTCCGACTCGCCCCTGCGCCGCCTGGCCCGCGTGATGATCACGCCGCACATCGCCGGGTCCCTGGGCACCGAGACCGGCCGGCTGACCGACCACGTACTCGACGAACTCGCCCGCCTGGTCGCCGGCAGACCGCTGCAGACCGAGATCACCGCGGAGAGCTGGGCCCTGGGCCTGAGCGCCTGACCCGACCCGCTCGCTCCACCGTCCCCAACCGCTCGAAGGAGAGCCGCCGCAATGAAGTTGACGAAGAAGCTCGCCCGCATCGCGCCTCTGGCCGTCGCCGCGACACTCACGGCCACCGCCTGCGACGCCAGCGGCACGGACAACGCCTCGTCGTCCGACGGCAGGACCGTCGTGAAGATCGCGTTGTGGAACTACAAGACCACGCCCGAGTTCAAGGCCCTGATCGACGGCTTCGAGGCGAAGAACCCCGGCATCGACGTCCAGCCGGTCGACATCCTCGCCGACAACTACCCGGAGAAGGTCACCACCATGCTTGCGGGCGGTGACACCACCGACGTCCTGACCATGAAGAACGTGACGGACTACGCCCGCTACGCCACCCGCGGCCAGCTCCTGCCACTGACCGGCGAGGCGACCGCGCTGGACAAGGCGTCGTATTCCGGTCTCGACGACTACGACCTCAAGGGCAAGTACTACGCGCTGCCCTACCGCTCGGACTTCTGGGTCCTCTTCTACAACAAGGACATGGCCGGCAAGGAAGACCTGTCCAAGCTGACCTGGGATGACTACGCGGAGCTGGCGAAGAAGTTCACCAAGGGCTCCGGCTCCGACAAGGTCTACGGCACCTACCTCCACATCTGGCGCTCGGTCGTCCAGGCGATCTCCTCCGCACAGACCGGCGGCGACCAGCTCGGCGGCGACTACGCGTTCTTCAAGGACCAGTACGAGATGGCCCTCGGCCTGCAGAAGGAGAAGGCCACCCTGCCCTTCTCCACAGCCTCCAGCAACCAGATCACCTACGACTCCCAGCTGACCACCGGCAAGGCCGCCATGGTCCCGATGGGCTCGTGGTGGGCGGCCGCGCTGCTCGCCGAGAAGGCGCAGGGCAAGAACGACATCAACTGGGGCATGGCACCGATGCCGCAGGTCAAGAACGACGGCAGGACGGTCACCTTCGGTTCGCCCACCGCGTTCGCCGTCAACAAGAAGGCTCACCACGCGGACGCAGCGAAGAAGTTCGTCACCTGGGCCTCGGGCCCGGAGGGTGCCGCCGCTGTCGCGAAGATCGGTGTCACGCCCGCGTACACCAGCGACAAGATCCTCGACACCTTCTTCTCCGTCGAGGGCATGCCGAGCGACGCCCTGTCCCGCAAGGCGATGCAGCCGACCACGGTGCAGCTGGAGATGCCGGTCAGCGACAAGACCTCCGACATCGACCAGATCCTCAAGGAGGAGCACGAAATGATCATGAGCGGTGAGAAGTCCGTCGCCGAGGGCATCAAGGAGATGGACGGCCGTGTGAAGGACGAAGTCCAGTGAGTGTCCTCGCACCGCGCGCCACCCCGCACGCGTCCGACGGCGCTTCCCCGGCCCACCGGGCCGCCGCGAAGCGCCGACGGCGCCGCAACCTCCTGGTCGGCTGGTCGTTCATCCTGCCGAACTTCCTCGGATTCGCCGCCCTGACCCTCGTACCGGTGATCGGCGCGCTCGCGATCTCCTTCACCGACTGGGACTCCTACTCCACCCCGAAGTGGGCGGGCCTGGACAACTTCCAGCGGCTGTGGAACGACTCCAACTTCTGGGCCGCGCTGCAGAACACCCTGTACTACGCGGCAGGACACATCCCGCTCACCCTCGTGGTCTCGCTCGGCCTCGCCGTCCTGCTCAACCAGAAACTGCGCGGCGTGCACGTCCTGCGGACCGCCTTCTTCTTCCCGTACATCACCTCGCTCGTCGCCGTCGCCGTGGTGTGGAACATGCTGCTGAGCCCCGAATCGGGGCCGGTCAACCAGTTCCTGACGTTCCTCGGCGTCGACCACCCGCCGGGCTGGACCAGCTCCCAGGACTGGGCGATGCCCGCGCTGATCATCACGAGCGTGTGGCGGGACATGGGCTACTACATGGTGCTGTTCCTGGCCGGGCTGCAGACCGTCCCGGCCGAGCTGTACGAGGCGGCGCGCATGGACGGCGCGGGCCCCTGGCAGCGGTTCTGGCACGTCACCCTGCCTGGGCTGCGCCCCACGACCTTCTTCGTCACCGTCATGATCACGGTCTCCAGCTTCAAGGTCTTCGACCTGGTGCAGGTCATGACCGAGGGCGGGCCGGGCCGTTCCACCCTCGTTCTGTCCCAGCTGATCTTCCGTGAGGGCATCACGCAGGGCCGCTTCGGCTACGCCTCGGCGGTCTCCCTCGCGCTGTTCCTGATCTGCCTGGTGATCACGGTGATCCAGTTCCGGATGCAGCGAAGGAGCGAGCGATGAACACCACCGTCCTGCGCAAGGACACCCGCGCGCCCGCGGACCGAGTTCCCGCAGGCCGTCAGACGGAGCCCCGCGTGCGCAGGGGCGCGCCGGCCGCCGCCGGGCAGGTCGCCCTGTACGTGCTGCTCGCCGCGGTCGCCCTGGCGGTCCTGCTGCCGTTCATCTGGATGCTGATCTCGTCGGTCAAGAGCGACCGCGACGTGTTCACGGTGCCGATCCAGTGGATCCCCGAAGAGTTCAAGTGGGACAACTTCACCAGCATCTGGACGCGGGTGCCCTTCGCCGCCTACCTGGGCAACTCGTTCTTCCTGAGCATCGTGATCACGTTTCTGCAGGTGCTCACCGGCAGCTTCGCGGCGTACGGCTTCGCCAAGATGCGCTTCCCGGGCCGGGACGTGCTGTTCACCGGCTACATCGCGACGATCGCAGTGCCGTGGCAGGCGTACATGGTGCCGCAGTACGTGATCATGCAGAAGCTCGGCCTGGTGAACTCGTACACGTCACTCATCCTGCTGCAGGCGTTCGGCGCGTTCGGCGTCTTCCTGATGCGGCAGTTCTATCTGACGATCCCGGACGAGATCAGCGAGGCGGCCCGGCTCGACGGCCTGACCGAGTACGGCATCTGGGCGCGGATCGTGCTTCCGCTGTCCAAGCCGGCCCTCGCCAGCCTCGCGCTGCTGACCTTCGTGAACACCTGGAACGACTACATGGGCCCCTTCATCTACCTCACCGACAACCGCCTGTGGACCGTTCAGCTGGGGCTGCGGGCCTTCATCGGGCAGTACGACGCGGAGTCAGCCATGATCATGACGGGTTCGGTGCTCTCCATGGTACCGGTCCTGGCGGTGTTCCTGCTCGGCCAGCGCTACTTCGTGCGCGGCATCGCGACGACCGGTGTGAAGGGCTGAGGGGTGGAGAGTACGGAGGCGAGCCGGCGTTCGCGCCTCAACGTCACTCATGACTCATGGGAGTTGATCTGGGCACACGTGCACCGTGTCCTGGTCGTCAACCTCGGGATCGCCGTCTCGAATCTGCCCCTGCTCGTCGCGCTGCAAGTGACCCATCAGCCCTGGCGGCACCCCGTGTTCTTCGGCGTGTTGCTGTTGACGCTGCCGGGGCCTTCCCTCGCCGCCGCGTTCGTCTGTCTCGGCGCGACGACCGGCGACGAGCAGGCGTCGGTGAGGCTGTTCGTCCGGGCGTACCGGCAGGTGTTCCGGCGAGCGGTGCTGGTCTCGGCGCCCTTCGTGCTGCTCGTGATCGCGGCGGCCGTGGATGTCGTGACCCTGCGGACACGCGCGCTGGGGGCTGCGGTCGTGCCGATGACACTGGTGGTCGTCCTGGTGGCTGCCGCCGCGTGGCCGGTCGCGCTCGCGCACGTGGCCGGGGGCGGGAGCGTCGGGCGCCGGATCTTCCTGATGGCACCGTACGCCGTGGTCCGGCACGGGCGGCTGGCCCTGATGAACCTCGTGCTGGGATTCGTGGTCCTGCTGCTCGTCAATCAGGCGCCTTTGTTGGGGCTCGCGGTGTTGCCCGGGTGCGCGCTGTTCGTGGTGTGGCGCAACTGCCGCGTCATGGTGGCCCTCGGCGATCCGGTCGCGGCGGACGATCCTGTCGTACGAGAGGGGAGGTGTGATGGCACCGACGGCATCCGAGGGGGCGGGGAATCCCCGGCAATGGCCGGACACTGACTGGCCGGGCAGGCTGCACGCCCGCATCCGGTCGGCGGCGGACTCCGCGCGGAGCACGCACATGCCGGACCTTCCGTTCTCCGCCTACCGCCGCTTCGACGACGACGGCGACCGTCTGGCGTACGAGGAGCTGTACTTCCGGCGTCGAGCGCTCGTGACGGCCCTCGCGGCCGAGGCGCTGATGGACCCGGGTGTACGACTCGATGCCCTTGCCGATGCGCTGTGGTCGGTATGCGACGAGTACACGTGGGCGCTGCCCGCCCACGAGATGCATGCGACCAGCCTGGGCCGGGGCATGGACCAGTGCCTCGACCTGTTTGCCGCCCTCACCGCGCAACTGCTCGCCGAGACGGTCCAGGTCTGCGGCGGCCGGCTCGATCCCCGGGTCGCCGCCCGCGTGCGCGACCAGGTGGAGCACCGGGTGCTGTCCCTCCTCGCCGACGACGAACGCCCTCTTCCATGGGAGGGCTGGGCGCACAACTGGGCAGCCGTGTGCGGTGGTTGCGCTGGTCTCGCGGCACTGGCCCTGTGGGATCCCGGGCCGCGCCTGACCCGCGTCCTCGACCGGTGCCGACGTGCCCAGCTCACGTACCTCAGTGGCTTCGGCGACGACGGGGGCTGTGCGGAAGGCGTGGGCTACTGGGTGTTCGGGTTCGCGCACTTCGTCTACTTCGCCGAGGGGCTGCGCGAGTGCACGGGGGAGGATCTGCTCACGCACCCGAAGGTGCCGGCCATTGCCCGGTTCCCGGGCGCGGTGCATCTGGGCGGCGGGCTCTTCCCCGCCTTCTCGGACGGGGAGGAACGGCCTCGCGTGCCCGCCGGTCTCGCCCGGCAACTGGAGCGGAGACTCGGGGTCCGGTTCCCCGTCGAGGCGGTGGAGACCACGGACAGGGGGACGGCCCTCCCACGGGACTGGTCCGATCTTTCCCGGACCCTGCGCTGGGGCGCCCCGGACCCCGCCCCCGCGCCGGAACCCGTGCCGGCCACGGCGTATCTCCCCGACCTCGCCTGGCTGGTCGACCGTGGACAGGACGTGGCCTTCGCGGCCAAGGGCGGCCACAACGCGGAGCCCCACAACCACAACGACCTCGGCCAGTTCGTACTGGCGGCCAGGGGCGAGGTGCTCCTCGCCGACCTGGGCGCCGGCGAGTACCGCAAGGGGTACTTCGACGAGGCCACCCGCTACACCTTCCTGCACGCCTCCTCCCGAGCGCACTCCGTGCCCCGCGTCGACACACACGAGCAGTCCGCGGGTGGCGACCGCGCGGCCCAGGTCCTGAAGCTGCACCTTCACACGCACGGCGCGGACCTGACTCTCGACCTCACGGACGCCTACGCGGTGGACGGCCTGACGGCACTGCGTCGCGCCTTCTCCTGGGACCGCGACACCGGGGAACTGCTGCTGGTCGACGAGGTGGAGACAGACCACCCCGTGCCGCTGGAGGAGGTGTTCGTCAGCCGGCTGCGGCCGGAACTCGGCGCGGACGCTGTGGTGTGGAACGGAACCGCGGCACGTGCCCGCCTCGGCCTGCCGGCAGGCTGCGTCCCGCGCGTCGAGACCTTGCACACCACCGACCACGAGGGTGCCCCTGACATGGTCCACCTCCTGCGGATCGGCTTCGACCTCGTCGAGCGGCGGGTCCGGTTGCCGTTCCGTTTCACCGTCGGTCCTGCTGCCGGCGGGGACGGTGCCCGGGAGGGCACCGGAGGAGGCCCCTGGCCGGCGTGAGGGTGTGCGGCGAAGCCCCCACGGACGAGAACGGCGAGCTGGGTCCGGCGGGCGGTGACGAGGCGGCAGTGGGTCCGCGGGCACTGCGCCCCCCGCCCGGTCGAGCGCGGCCCCGCCGCTCAGGACGGAGGGCTACCGACCCGCATCCGTGATGTCTCATTCCTCCGGAACCGGAACCGGAACCGGAAGCGGCCACGACCAGACCACATCGGCGGCGTCCCGTTCCTTGATGATCCGTCGGTGGCGCGATGCCTCGCGTTTCGTTCCCGGGTTGAGCGGGCGGTACCGTACCCAGTCCATCGGGACGACGTGGAGGGCGAGGGTTTCCGACGCCCGTGGCTGATCGACCGAGTGCGCGAGCACTACGGCGAAGCGCTGGATACACCACAAGCACTGCCAGGGCGGTCCGGTGACGACGGCTCCGGCGGCAGCGAGCCTCCGGCCGTACCCCTCCTCGGCGTCGAGCTCCATCTCCGCATGGAAGTCGTCACCTCCGAAGAAGTGGACACAGCTGCGCTGCAGGCTGTGCCTCGTGTCCGACAGGCGCCCGGCCCTGCCGGAGTCGCCGTCCTCCTGCGCACGGGCCACCATGAGGGGGAAGATCGCATACGTGCCCCGGTCGATGACGGGAAAGCCGAGATCTGCCCACCGCGGAGTCTTCTCGGAGAATGTGTGACCGAGAGTGCGGGCCAGCGCGTGCATGATGGACAGACCGTCCGAGATCCGCCTCTCCTCCTGCTCGATCCCGGTCACGACGCCCCTGTTCCAGCCGCTGAATGGTGTGGTGCCACTGCCGCTCGGTGGTCCTGTCGCCGAACGGCCGCCCGATCATGCAACAAGCCAAGGACACACGACGTCAACAACGGCGGATACGGATGGGGTCGGCAACGGCACTCGGAGTGTTCACCGCCTGGGTGCCACACGTACCGGACGGGACCGGTGACTGCGGGGGACCTCGCCGCCGGCGGACCGTCGCCCTAGTGTCCGGCAGTGCGCGTGGTGAGGTCCTCGTCCGTGATGCGGCGGACCACTCGGCAAGGTGTTCCGAGAGCCACGGTCATCGGAGGAATGGTGCGGCTGACGACACTGCCGGCGCCGATCACCGAGCCGTACCCGATGCGGACGCCGGGCAGGATCACCACATTGCTGCCGATCCAGACCTTGTCCTCGATCACTATCGGCTCGGAGAAGCGCCCGAAGTCGTCTCGGCGCGCTGGGTGCACAGGGTGCCCCGTCGTGGTCAGCGTCACGCTGGGAGCGATCATGACGTCATTGCCTATGCGGATGTCCACGTCATCGACCAACGTCAGGTTCACGTTTCCGAAGAAGTCGTCGCCGATGTGGACATTGCTGCCGAACGCGGCGTGGAACGGCGGCAGCAGCACCGTGCGTTCACCGACGGAGCCGAGGATCGCGACGAGCAGCGACCGACGCCTTTCCGCCTCGCTCGGCGGCGTGTGGTTGTACTCGAAGATCTGCTCTGTGCGGCGCCGGGGAGCCAGGAAGGCCGCTTCCGACTCGGTGTAGACAAGCCCCTCGGCGATCCGGGCGAGCACTTCTTCGTCATGTGCATCCGTCACAGGGGAGTCTCCTTCATCCGATTGCTCGGGCACAGGGCCCGACACGCGCGGGCTGGTCGACGCGCGCCGTGAGCCTATGCGGTGCGCGAGCCCCCCGTGCAGCTCCGCCGCAAGAGAATGCGCGTTCTCGGGCGGCCGTGGGACGGGGCGGGGCGCGGCGACGCGTGCCTGCGGAGGAGGTCCGAAATTTCGGCCATGGTTCGTAAATTTGATGTCTCGCTGATAGGGCAGAGGCGGCCGTAGGGGCGGCGCCCTCCCGGACTTCATCCTCACTGTGCGGTCAAAGTGGATGGCCTCGGCCCATTCCGGCTATGTGGTGGCCTTGACCTGCGGTCTTTCATTCCAGAACTCTTCGAATGTTTCGGTCAGTCGGGCGAATCATGCGCAAGGTATTGACGCTGTTCGCCAGGTCCCTATGATCCAGGGTGCTCGACATCTCGACCTTCGTTCGATATCACGAACAAAGCTCGCTCGTACGGCAGGACACCCCCGGGGCCCGCCCATCGGAACAGCCGAATATCAAGGAGTGCGCCACGCATGTATGTGTCATGGCTTCGTCAATCACCTGCCGTCGCGCGTCGGCAGCCGCCGGTGGCATCCGCCCGCCGACGGGCGCCCCCGAGGCCGGTGCGGGACACGGTGACGGCCCGCGGAGTGCGCAGGGGCACCGAGCGGCGGGGGCGCAACACGACACCCGGCGCCCGCCGTCCGGACGGTCTCCGGTCACCCCACCAGAACCACCTACTCAAGGATGAGGAAGCCTCGATGCGCAAAGGAAGTCTCAGCCGCAGACACCTGTCTGCGATGCTCGCGGCCGCGGTTGCGGCCCTGGTCACGATAGCGGCGATGCTCGTTGCCGGCCCGGCTCAGGCGGCCACCAGCGGCGCCTTGCGCGGTGTCGGTTCCGGCCGGTGTCTTGATGTGCCGAACGCCAGTCAGGCCGATGGTTCCTACCTGCAGATCTGGGACTGCTCGGGCGGGGCCAATCAGCAGTGGACGTCGACGGACAGCAACCAGCTGACCGTGTACGGCAACAAGTGCCTGGACGTTCCGGGCCATGCCACCGCGGCGGGTACCAGGGTGCAGATCTGGACCTGCTCCGGCGGTGCGAACCAGCAGTGGAAGGTGAACTCCGACGGGACGGTTGTGGGAGTGGAGTCCGGACTGTGTCTGGAGGTGACGGGCACCGGTACGGCCAACGGCACGGCGGTGGAGATCTGGACGTGCAACGGCGGCGGTAACCAGAAGTGGACCGGTCTGTCCGGGACGACCCCGCCGACGGGCGGTACGTGTGCGCTTCCGTCGACGTACCGGTGGTCGTCGACGGGCGTCCTGGCGCAGCCCGCGAACGGGTGGGTCGCGCTGAAGGACTTCACCGACGTGGTGTACAACGGCAAGCACCTCGTCTACGCGTCGAACGTGTCGGGATCGTCGTACGGCTCGATGGCGTTCAGCCCCTTCACGAACTGGTCGGACATGGCGTCGGCCGGCCAGACCGGGATGAGCCAGGCCGCAGTGGCGCCCACGCTCTTCTACTTCGCGCCCAAGAACATCTGGGTGCTGGCGTACCAGTGGGGTGCGTCGCCCTTCGTCTACCGCACGTCGAGCGACCCCACCAACCCCAACGGCTGGTCCTCGCCGCAGTCGCTGTTCACCGGCAGCATCTCCGGCTCCGGCACCGGCCCGATCGACCAGACCCTGATCGGTGACGGCCAGAACATGTACCTGTTCTTCGCGGGCGACAACGGCAAGATCTACCGGGCGAGCATGCCGATCGGCAACTTCCCGGGAAACTTCGGCTCGTCGTACACGACGGTCATGAGCGACTCGACGAACAACCTGTTCGAGGGGGTGCAGGTCTACAAGGTTCAGGGCCAGAGCCAGTACCTCATGATCGTTGAGGCGATGGGTGCGAATGGGCGCTACTTCCGCTCCTTCACGGCATCCAGCCTGGGCGGTTCCTGGACACCGCAGGCCGGCAGCGAGAGCAGCCCCTTCGCGGGCAAGGCCAACAGCGGTGCGACCTGGACCAACGACATCAGCCATGGTGACCTGGTCCGCAACAACCCCGACCAGACCATGACCATCGACCCCTGCAACCTGCAGTTCCTCTACCAGGGGAAGTCCCCCACCGCGGGCGGCAGCTACGACCAACTGCCGTGGCGGCCGGGCGTTCTCACCCTGCAGCGGTGATCCTGCCGCTTCACGCGATCGCGATGCGGTGCGGTCCGCCGGTGCGTGGACGAGTGGTTCAGGGCGGTGGCAGCGCCGGCCGCTGACCAGCACCCGTTGTACGGAGAAACCCCAGCCGCGCGTCGGCTGGGGTTTCCCTCCGCGCATCGCGCGGACGCGGGACGGCAACGTGCGATCACGGGACACCTCGGAGGGCCGGCGTCCCTGCGCTCCGGGGGTCCGTGCTGCCCCGCCTCGCCTCGGCCCCCGGGTGCGAGTCCGCCCGATTCCGGGCGCGGCAACACCGGCGGCCTATAGTTGACCTCATGAATCGCTGGACGGAGTTGACCGGGAAGGCATCCGGGGAGGACTACGCCGCACGATTCGCGACGCTGGCCCGTAGTGGCAAGGACATGCACGGTGAGGCGCGGTTCTGCGCAGCTCTTGTGCCTCCCGGAGCGCGGGTGCTGGACGCCGGGTGCGGCACGGGGCGGGTCATGATCCGGCTTGCTGAACTCGGGTACGACTGCGTCGGGGTGGACCTCGACGCGTCGATGCTTGCGGTGGCGCGGAAGCAGGCGCCGGAGCTGCCGTGGTTCCAGCACGACCTGGCGGAGTTCGAGCCGGAACGGCTCGGCATCGCGGTGGGCTTCGACCTTGTCGTTGCTGCGGGCAATATTTTCCCGCTGCTCGCCCCCGGCACCGAAACCGAGGTGATCAAGCGCTTGTCCGCGGCCCTGTGCCCGGGCGGCCTGCTGGTCTCCGGGTTCGGCCTGGACGAGGCCCACCTGCCTGTGCCGCCCGGTCTCACACTGCCGGAATACGACGACGGCTGCGCAGCGTCCGGCCTTGCCCTCGTCGACCGCTTCGCCACCTGGGATGCCGAGCCTTACGACGGCGGTGGCTATGCCGTCAGCGTCCACCGTCGATGAGGACGTACCGCGCGCGGTGAAATGCGCTGCCTGCCCCTGCCGGGGCGGGGAAGGCTCCGCCACGGGCCGCGGGCAATTCCCTCGAGGCGGGTGCGCATCAGGTTGAGCGCCGAGGGCTTCGCGTACGGATGCGGAGACCCTGGCGGCTCACCGACATGCAGCTGAGCCGCCTCCACGAGATGTCGAGGAGGGTGGTTCGGCCGGCAGTGGCCGACGCCGACCCGGGCTGCCGTATTGACAGTACGCCGTCATGTCGATGTGATGTATGGGAGCGCTCCCACTCCTGAACTTTCCTACGGTTCCCCACCCCGAGGAGGCGCACATGCCGAATCTTCCCGTGCGATTACTGCGCAGACCCTGGACAGCCGCCGTGGCCGCTCTCGCGCTGGCCCTGTCCCTCTTTGCCGTGGTGCCCGCCAGCGGCTCCGGCATGGCGTCCGGATGCCGCGTCGACTACACCCTGAACGCGTGGAGCGGCGGCTACACCGCCGAGGTGCGCATCACCAATACCGGTGAAGCGCTCAGCGGTTGGCGACTGGCCTGGACGTACGGCGGCGACCAGCACGTCACCTCCGCCTGGAACGCGACCGTCACGCAGACCGGCCACTCCGTGACCGCCGTGAACACAGCCTGGAACGGGGCGCTGCCCGGCGGCGGTGCCGTCGGCTTCGGTCTGCAGGGGACCGGACAGTCTGTCGACTCGGTGCCCACCGACTTCACCCTCAACGGTGTGTCCTGCGGCGGTGACGGCACCTCACCGCCGACCACGCCCCCCACGACACCACCCCCCACCACACCGCCCTCCGCGGAGTGCGGTGACGCTGCCGTCTGTGAGGACTTCGAGGACCAGGCCGGCCCGACCCCGTCCGGGAACTGGCGGTTCACCGCGCCCGACTGCCAGGGCACGGGCACGGCCGCCGTCGATACGGCGGTCGCGCACAGCGGAACGCGATCGCTGCGGTTGGACGGACGGGCCGGGTACTGCAATCACGCCTTCGTCGCCGCCACCGCTGACCTGTCGTCGATCGGCCCGGTGATGCACGTCCGCATGTGGGTGCGGCACACCACCGCCCTCCCGGCCGCACACGTCACCTTCGTGTCGATGCCGGACAGCTCCCAGGGCGGCCGGGCGCTGCGGATCGGCGGACAGAACGGCGCCCTGCAGTGGAACCGCGAAAGCGACGACGCCACGCTTCCGGCGCAGAGCCCGGTCGGGGTGGGCCTGAGCAGGCCCCTGCCGACTGACACCTGGCAATGCCTGCGGTTCGCGGTCGACACCTCGGCGCCGGGACTCGACACCTGGCTCGACGACGAGCAGGTGCCGGGGCTGCACGCCGACGGCGTACCGACCCAGGACGTCGACGCGCAGTGGCTCTCCCGGACGACTCCGCCGCGGCCCACCGCCCTGCGGCTGGGCTGGGAGAGTTACGGAACCGGCGACGACACCCTCTGGTTCGACGACGTGGTCGTCGGCTCCTCTCCGGTCGGCTGCTGACGGTCTCCCGCCCTGGGCAGGAGACCGTCGACGGCGGGCTGACGACGAACCGGAAGCGCGGGGTCGGGCTGGTGCGGGGTGACCGACTTCGCCCCCGCCACGTAGCTGGTTAGGTGGGGGCTTGTG
>NZ_JBEXXX010000055.1:0-46697 GCF_040630635.1 Streptomyces sp. NPDC005761
TGCAGGGGGGACCCTGTGGGAGAGTAGGACGCCGCCGAACTCCTTTTGATAGTTAAGCCCCGTGCCCTTGTGGCACGGGGCTTTTCTGCGTTTACAGAGCTCTCAGCCCGCGGTGACGAGGTGGGTGTCGTACGCCAGGATCACCGCTTGAACGCGGTCTCTCGCTCCGGTCTTCGCGAGAATGCGCGAGACATGGGTCTTGACCGTCGACTCGGCTACGTGGAGGCGTTCGGCGATCTCCGAGTTGGTCCAGCCGCGGCCGATGACGGTGAGGATTTCCCGTTCTCGATCGGTGAGTTTCTCGATCCGTGCGTCCGGGGTCGCGGGTCCGCCCGGAGTGGCCGGCAAGTGCTGTACGTACGCGTCCAGGAGACGGCGGGTCAGGCTCGGGGCTACTACCGCGTCGCCGCTGGATACGGCCCGGATGCCGGACAGGAGCTCTTCCGGCAACGCGTCCTTGATCAGGAATCCGCTGGCGCCGGCGCGGAGACCGTCGTACGCATAGCGGTCCAGGTCGAACGTGGTGACGATGAGGACGCGGGTGCGGGAGCCGGTCCTGATGATGCGGCGGGTCGCCTCGATTCCGTCGAGCAGAGGCATGCGGATGTCCATCAGGGCGACATCCGGCTGGTGGTGGGCAACGAGCTGGAGGGCTTCGTGGCCGTTGGCGGCCTCGCCGACGACCGTCATGTCGTCCTGGCTCTCCAACAGCATGCGGAAGCCGAAACGTTGCATCGGCTGGTCGTCGGCAATGAGCACGGTCGTCACGAGGGTGAGTCCTCCAGAGGGAGTCGGAGCCGCACCTGCCAGCCCGCGGCGGTGGACGGCCGGCCGGCTTCGAGTGTGCCGTCGTACAGGGAGGCGCGTTCGCGCATGCCTCTGATGCCCTGACCGGTGCCGTCGGGCGGCTCCTCGGTGGGGCGGGGGGTGCCGCCGTTGTCCGTGATCAGGACCTCGAGCCCCGTCGGACGGTACGTCAACGTGACTTCGGCTGCCAGAGATTGAATAGTGAGTGCGTGCTTCAGTGTGTTCGTCAGCGCTTCCTGCACCACCCGGTACACCGTGAGTTGCCGGCCGGGAGTGGGCGGGACGGTCGGTGGTGTGCCGCGACGGTGCAGGTCCACGGGGAGACCTGCTCTGCGTACGACCTCGACCAGGTCGTCGAGGTCGTCGAGTGTGGGCTGCGGGGTGCGGTCGGCCCGGTCGGGATGGTCGCGCAGGACGCCCAGGAGCCGGCGGAGTTCGGCCAGGGCCTGGCGGCTGGTGGTGCCGATGGCGTCCAGGGCCTGGGCGGCTCGTTCGGGGTTCTTGGCCGCGGCGTAGGCGCCGCCGTCCGCGAGGCCCGTGATCACGGAGAGGTTGTGGCCGATGATGTCGTGCATCTCCCTGGCGATCCGGGTCCGTTCGGCGGCCGCCGCCAGTTGGGCCTGCTGGTCGCGTTCGAGCTCGAGCCGGTTGGCGCGGTCGACGAGGGCCTCCGTGTAGTCCTTGCGCGTACGCACCACGATCCCGACGAGGGCTGCGAACGCGAAGGCGTACAGGTGTGGGACGAGGAGCCGGTCCCAGTTGTCGGGGAATCGGCCCGCACCGATGACGAGCGGGGCGAGTACGACGGCTCCCGACCATGCCAGGGTGCGCACGGGCTGCCGGAGGGCGATGTGGAAGACGACGATCTCCTGGAGGAAGGCGGCCTGGATGACGGCCCCCGTCCACACGTTGACCAGGGAGAACGGCGCCATGAAGAGGAGTACGGCGAGCGGGTGGCCGCGGCGCCACAGCAGGGGGGCGGAGAACGCCACGCTCATCGTCAGGACCAGCGGCCCCGGTACGTCCGGGGCGAGGGCGACCGAGCGCCAGCCGCCGGTGGAGACGTCGAGGACGGCGAACAGCACCCAGAACGTGGTGAGCAGTCCGTCCCAGGCGAGGGGGTGGCGGCGGTCGAACGCACGGACGCGTTGGAGCATGCGCTGAATGTGCCCGGTGAGCGGGAAGGGGCCCGCGGGCCGGTGTGTGTCCTCTTGCGTCACTCGTCCATCCTCGCGCCGGGTCCCGCTCGCGTCATGCGTCACGGCGTCGCAGCAGGGCGGCCGCCGCGATCAGTGTCGCCGCCGCCCACAGCAGGAGGGCGAGCAGGGCTGGGCCCGGGGAGGCTGCGTCGGGGAGGGGGGTCGCGGACCCCAGGACGCCGGCTGCCTGCGTGGGGAAGTAGCGGACGGTGTTTTCGACCGCGTCGTACGGGAGCATGGTGAGTACTTCGGGCAGGACCATGACGCCGCCGATGAAGGCGCCGATCGCGCCCGGGACGGAGCGGAGCAGGGCTCCGAGTCCCAGGGCGACGAGGCTGAGGAGGGTGGCCCCGACGGCGTTGCCCGCCACGGCCCGGAGTACGCCGGGGTCGGTGAGGGAGGCCGCCTGATCCGTGTCCTGGAGGAAGAGCTGTGCGACGACGAACGTGAGCAGTGAGGTGGCCAGCATGACGCCGAGGACGGTGGCGGTGAAGACGGCCGCCTTGGACCACAGGACGGGCAGTCGTCGGGGGACGGCGGTGAGCGAGGCGCGGATCATGCCGGAGGAGTACTCGCCGGCGGTGACGAGGATGCCCAGCACCACTGTGCAGAGTGTGCCGAGTGTGGTGCCGTAGAGGACCAGGATGACGGTGTCGACGTCCGAGTCGCCGCCGTCCGAGGTATAGGTGGTGCCCATGACGATGCCGACGGCGAGGACGAGGGCGGCGGCGGAGCCCAGGGTGATCCAGCTGGAGCGCAGGGTGCGGAGCTTGTGCCATTCGGAGCGCAGCACCCGGGCCGGTGTGACGCGGTAGGGGTGCGGGGCGGGCGCCGTGGTGGTCATGCGAGGGCTCCGGTCGGTTCGGGGGCGGTGGTGCGGTACTCGACCGATTCCTGGGTGAGGTCCATGAAGGCCTGCTCCAGTGAGGCGGCGAGCGGAATGAGTTCGTACAGGGGGATGGAGTGGGTGGCGGCGACCCGTCCGATGTGGGCGGAGTCCGTCCCGCGGATCTCCAGTCGGTCCGGGCCGTCGGCGGTGATGTCGATGCCGGGGCCGCGCAGGATGTCGCGCAGGGCGGAGGCCTGTGGGGTGACGACCTTGACCGCGCTGCCGCCCGCGGTGGCGACGAATGCGGCGACCGTGGTGTCGGCGAGGAGCCGGCCGCGTCCGATGATGACCAGGTGGTCGGCGGTGAGGGCCATCTCGCTCATCAGGTGTGAGGAGACGAGGACGGTGCGGCCCTGGGCCGCGAGGGATTTGAGCAGGGTACGGATCCAGAGCACGCCCTCCGGGTCGAGGCCGTTGACCGGCTCGTCCAGGATCAGGGTGGCCGGATCGCCTAGCAGGGCGGCGGCGATGCCGAGGCGCTGGCCCATGCCGAGCGAGAAACCCTTGACGCGTTTCCCGGCCACCGCCGTCAGTCCGGCGAGTTCGAGGACGTGTTCGACGCGGCCGCGTGGGATGCCGTGGGTGTGGGCGAGCGCCATGAGGTGGTGGTAGGCGGTCCGGCCGGGGTGGACGGAGCGGGCCTCCAGGAGGGCGCCGACTTCGGTGAGGGGTGCGCTGTGCGTGGTGTAGGCGCGTCCACCGATCGTGGAGCGGCCGCGGGTGGGGGCGTCCAGGCCGAGGAGCATGCGCATGGTCGTGGACTTCCCGGCGCCGTTCGGGCCGAGGAAGCCGGTGACGGTGCCGGGGCGGATCGTGAAGTCGAGGTCCTGGACGACGGTGGTGTGGCCGTAGCGTTTGGTGAGTTCGTATGCCCTGATCATGTGCTCGACGCTACGGAGCGGGCGGTGGCCGGGCGTCGGACCTGGGGCCGGATGTGGCGGCGGGCGTAGTACCGGGGTACGACGCCGGGCCATGGCTGTATCTGTTTGCACAGTCGTCGGCCGCAGGTCAGGATCTGGGCATGGACTACGTGATACGCCCGGTGCGCGCCGAGGAATGGCAACTGGTCAGGGACCTTCGGCTGGCCGCCCTGCAGGATCCGCTGGCACCGGTGGCGTTCCTGGAGACGTACGAGCAGGCGGTGGAGCGTTCCGACGACTTCTGGCGGGAGCGGACGGTCGGTGGGTCCGAGGCGGGCGACGGCGGGGCGCGGCAGTTCGTCGCCGAGGCGCCCGACGGCAGTTGGGCGGGCACGGTGACCGTGTTGATCGAGCGGCCGGATGGCGAGGTGCGGTTCGGTGAGGTGGCGGCGGTCCACCAGGCCCATGTGGTCGGGGTGTTCGTGCGGCCGGAGGCGCGCGGCAGGGGCTTGGCGGAGGAGTTGTTCCGGGCCGGGACGGACTGGGCGTGGTCGCTGGGTGAGCCGTTGATCGAGCGCGTACGGCTGTATGTCCACGAGCACAATCCGCGGGCGGAGGCGCTCTATCGGCGGATCGGGTTCCTGCCGACGGGGGGCTCCGTGCCGATGCCGGGTGACCCGGCGACCAGGGATGTGGAGTACGCGGTGGCGCGTCCTTAGGGCCTGTCATGGCGGCGCGTGGGCTCGATGAATGTACGCACCGTCGGCCTCGGAAGCCGTGGACGGGTTCGCCACCGCGGCCGTCGCGGACGTCGCGGCCGTCGTGAAGCGCCGGCCGGGGTAGGACTTCCGCCCGGACCTTGGGCTCGCGGGCCCGTGCATCGGCGGTGTTGTGGGGCTCGGCTTCGGGTGCGGTGGTGAGGCGTACGGGGCCGCAGCCCTGGCTCAGAGGGTGGTCGGGGTTTGGAGCTGCTCGGTCCAGCGGGCGCGTGCCTGTTCACGGGAGCGGAGCAGCGCGATGGTCGGCAGGCCTTGCTCCTCGCCGGTGGAGAGGAGCTCCGGCAGCCGGGGCAGGGGTGCCACGGCTGCGATGTCGTCGAGGACGAGTGTCAGTGGTGGGTCGAGCCGGCCGTCGGATGACCGTGCGGCCATGCGGCGGCCGTGCTCGACCACGTCTGCGGCGAGCGCGGTGAGCAGGGGCATCGCCCCGGGACCCGAGCGCGGGTTCTCGATCGGTTCACCGACCACGTAGAGGCTGCCCCCCTCGCCCACGAAAGAATCCAGTGCGAGGGCGTCGGTGCGGTTCGGGGTGCAGGCGTCCCGGATGTGGACCGAGGAGAGGGCGCCGAAGGCCCGTACCGTCAGTTCCTGTGCCATCTCGCGGCGTTCGGGGTGCGCGGTGAGTGCGGACTCCAGGAGCCCGGCGAGCCCCGAGGCCGCCTTGGGGTGGGTACGGAGCAGACGCACCGGTTCATGCGCGCTCGTGCCGAGGGCCCAGCGGTGGACCTGGCGGAAGGGGCGGCCGTCGATCGCGGCGGCGTGCAGCCAGCACTGCAGGAGGGTCTGTGCGGTGTCGGCCGTCGCCGCGTCGATGCGGGACTGCGGTCGCACGGGGGCGAGGAGCGCGGCGGAACGGGCGGCCGCGCGGTCGGGCTGTTCGCAGCCGGTGGTGGGGGCCCAGTGGAGCCGGGCCGGGGTGTCGCAGAGGTGGCCGGGGTCGTAGACGAGGACCGGGCCGAGCTTGGCCCGGGCGTCCTTCGTCTCCGCCCAGACGCTGGGGTCGGAGGTGACGACGAGCACGGGCCCGTCCGCCTCGCGGATGGCCTGGACGGCGGTGGGCCGGCGGGTGGCGGCGGGGCCGTAGACGACGAGGGGCGTGCGGGGCGAGGGGACGACGGGCGGGAGAGGGGCCGGGGGAGACGGGGCGGGGTGTCGTCGGCCGGGGCGGCGCGTTCGGTGACGGGCCGGGTGGTGGCGGGTTCCTGGCGGGGGGCCGGTTCCTCGTGCGCGTACTCCTGCGGGGGTTCGCTCCGCTGTTCCAGCCGCTCGGCGCGCTGCCGGGCCCGTACGCCTCGCCATCGGGCGATCACGCCCATCAGGAACACCGCCAGCACGACGAGCACCATCAGTTCGCCGATGAACAGGCCCCAGAACAGTCCGTACCCGGAGAGCTCTCCGGCCGGGGTGGCCGGCCAGGCGGCGGGCAGGTCGTGCGGGGCCTCGATCAGGCGGCGCATGGCCAGCGGCGTCTCGGCGAGGGTCACGCCGTCGGGCCAGCCGCCGTGGGCGAGGAGACCGGCCAGGCCGGTGGCCGTCCAGGCCAGCAGCGTCAGCCCGAGCAGGAAGAGCAGCAGCCCGATCAGCAGCCCGTCGGGGATGCCGCCGCCGTTTCCGTTACCGCCGCCCTCGCGTACGTCGCCGCGCCCACCCGCCATGTCATGCCACCGTTGACTCGGACGACTCGTTCAGCCGTTGCTGGTTCTCGATCCGTGCCGCGCGTTGTTCCGCCTCCAGTTCCGCGGCGCGTACGTCCTCCGGGAGGAGGTCGGCCGACGAGGACTCGGTCATGGCGCGGTCGGTGAAGACGAGCGGGCGTTCGGCTTCGGTGATCAGGTGTTTGACGACCTGTACGTTGCCGTTGACGTCCCAGACCGCGATGCCGGGGGTGAGCGTGGGGATGATCTCGACCGCCCATCGGGGCAGTCCGAGCACCCGGCCGGTCGCTCTGGCCTCGTCGGCCTTCTGGGCGTAGATCGTGCGCGTCGAGGCCATTTTCAGGATGGCCGCCGCTTCCCTCGCCGCGGCCCCGTCGACCACGTCGCTGAGGTGGTGGACGACGGCGACGAACGAGAGTCCGAGCCGACGGCCGAACTTCAGCAGGCGCTGGAAGAGCTGGGCGACGAAGGGGGAGTTGATGATGTGCCAGGCCTCCTCGACCAGGAAGATGCGCTTCTTCCGGTCGGGCCTGATCCAGGTGTGTTCCAGCCATACGCCGACGATCGCCATCAGGATCGGCATGGCGATCGAGTTGCGGTCGATGTGCGAGAGGTCGAAGACGATCAGCGGGGCGTCGAGGTCGATGCCGACGGACGTCGGTCCGTCGAACATGCCGCGCAGGTCACCGTCGACGAGCCGGTCCAGGACGAGGGCGACGTCCAGGCCCCAGGCCCGAACGTCGTCTATGTCGACGTTCATCGCCTCGGCCGATTCCGGTTCCGGGTGGCGCAGCTGGTCGACGATGTCCATCAGCACGGGCTGGCGGTCGGTCGCCGTCTCGTTCACATAGGCGTGCGCGACCTTGAGCGCGAAGCCGGAGCGTTCGTCGAGGCCGTGGCCCATGGCGACTTCGATGATGGTGCGCAGCAGGGCGAGCTGCCCCGTGGTGGTGATCGCGGGGTCGAGCGGGTTGAGACGGATGCCGCCGTTGAGCGCGGAGGTGGGGTCGAGGCGGATGGGGGTGAGGCCGAGTTCCTGCGCGATGAGGTTCCACTCGCCGACGCCGTCCTCGCCCTGGGCGTCCAGGACGACGACCTGGCGGTCGCGGAAGCGGAGCTGGCGCAGCACGTACGTCTTCTCCAGCGCGGACTTGCCGTTGCCCGACTCGCCGAGCACCAGCCAGTGCGGGGCGGGGAGCTGCTGCCCGTACAGCTGGAAGGGGTCGTAGATGTAGCCCTTGCCGGAGTACACCTCGCGGCCGATGATGACGCCGGAGTCGCCGAGGCCCGGGGCCGCGGTGGGCAGGTAGACCGCCTGGGCCTGTCCGGTCGAGGTGCGGACGGGGAGCCGGGTCGTCTCCACCTTTCCGAAGAGGAAGGCGGTAAAGGCGTCCGACAACGCGGACAGCGGATCTCGCATGGCGTGACTGACCTCCCTCTCGGTGTCGCGGGCTGGTGGGCTAGCGGCGGATGCCGGTGGCGAACGGCAGGGTGTTCACGAAGGCGCGGTGGTGCTCGCGGTCGCACCACTCCAGCTTCAGATACGACTTGCCCGCGGAGGCCCGGATCGTCCGCTTGTCGCGGGCGAGGGATTCGGGCGAGCGCGACGACACGGTGATGTACCCCACGAGGTTCACCCCGGCCGCGCCGCTCGCGAGATCTTCACCCCGCTGGTCGAGCCGGCCGTGGGCGGCGATGTCACGAGGGTCGACGGTGCGGTTCATCTTGGCCTGGCGGCTGGCCTCTGCCTCGTCGTTGGTCTTCTCGGTGAGCATCCGCTCGATGGCGATCTCGGTGGGTTCGAGGTCCATGGTGACGGCGACCGTACGGATCACGTCGGGCGTGTGGACGAGGAGCGGGGCGAGGAAGTTGACGCCGACGGGTGTCATCGGCCACTCCTTCACCCAGGCCGTGGAGTGGCACCAGGGGGCGCGGGTGGACGACTCGCGGGTCTTGGCCTGGAGGAACGTCGGCTCGACCGCGTCCAGTTCGGCGGGCCAGGCGTTGCGCTTCGTCATGGCCTGGATGTGGTCGATGGGGTGGTCGGGGTCGTACATGGAGTGGACCAGGGAGGCCAGCCGGCTCTGGCCGAGCGGCTGACGGACCCGGATGTCGGCTTCGGCGAGGCGGGCGCAGATGTCGGTGAGCTCGCGCGCCATGACGACGGCGAGACCGGCGTCCCGGTCGAGCTTGCGGCCGGCGTGCGGGCGGGCGGCGCGGGCCATGGCGTTGGCCTCGGCGGCGAGCTCGCGGGTGAAGTGCATGCAGGCGACGAGGTAGGCGCGGTGCTGCTCGCTGGAGGTGGAGACCATGGACTGGAGCTGCTCGTACGACTCCTGCAGCCAGCCGGGGGAGGCCTTGTCGCCGCGCTGGGCGACGTCCTTGGCGTGGGCGTCGGGGTCGGCGGGCAGGGTGCGGGCCAGCATCTGGATGCGGGTCACGAAGCCGTCGCCGTTGGCGACGTGCTTGAGCAGGGTGCCGAACCGGTCGACGAGCGCTTCCTGGTCCTCGCTGTCGCGCAGCCCGACGCCGGGCCCCTCGATCTCGATGGCCGCGGTGACGGTGCGGCGGTCGGCGTGCAGCAGGACGGCGATCTCGTCCGGCCCGAAGGGGGCGGCCAGCCAGTTGATCCGTCCGATGCCGGGGGGCGGCCCGATCTCGACCTCACGCCCGTCGGCGCTGACGCCCGCCTCCATGGCGGAGGAGCGGTAGGACGTGCCGCGGCGCAGGGAGCGTTTGAAGCTGCGGTTGATCTCGAACCACTTGTAGAAGGTCCGGTGCTTGTACGGGACGTAGACGATCGCCAGGGCGAGCAGCGGGAAGCCGGTGAGCAGCACGATGCGCAGGGACAGGACCGGGACGAGCAGCCCGCTCATCATGCCGAGGAACGCGCCGCCGATGATCAGGGCGATCTCGCCCGTCTCGCGGTTCTTGCCGACGATCGCGTTCGGCCGGGCGCGGCCGATGAGATACGTACGGCGGGGCGCGATCGGATGCGTCTGGGTGCTCAACGCCCGCCACCTCCTGTGCTCTTGTTACCTGAACTGCCTGTTCCGCCGGATCCGCCGCGTGATCCCCGACTGCCGTGCGGGGTGCCGGACGTGGGGCCCGAACCGCTGCGGGGCGGAGGTGCGGCGGAGGGGACAGATCCGCCGCCGACCCCGCTCCCGGAGTTGCGGGAGCTGTGTGCGGCGACTCCGCCGCTGACCGGGTTGGAGGGCCGTCCGCCGCCGCTGTTGCCGCCGCCGTCCTGGCCGCCGCCGCGGCTGCTGTGGGTCTTGATGCCCTGCGAGACGAGAGCGGCGGGCGAGCTGATCATGGCCGCGGCCTGGGAGCCGTCGGTGGCCTGCTTGCGGTTGGTGCGGGCGCCCTGGATCTCGTCGCCGAAGCCGGGCACGAAGCGGTAGATCATGCCGGAGGCGAAGATCGCCAGCAGGATGATCGCCAGCCCCGACACGACGGCGGAGAACGCGTCCGGCCCGTCGTCCGAGGACAGCGCGCCGGCCAGCCCGAGCACGATGACGATGACGGGCTTCACCATGATCACGGCGATCATGATGCCCGCCCAGCGGCGTACGTGTCCCCACATGTTCTTGTCGACGAGCCCCGCGTACACGGCGGTTCCGAGCAGGGCGCCGACGTAGAGCAGGGCGGCGCGGATCACGAGCTCCAGCCACAGGATGCCCGCGGCGAGGATCGACACGAGCGAGACGACGATCAGCATGATCGGTCCGCCGCCGATGTCGGCGTCCTTCTTGAGCGCGTCGGCGAACGACCCGAAGAAGACGTCCGTCTGCCCGCCGGAGGACGAGGAGATGACCTCGGTGACGCCGTCGGTGGCGGAGACGATCGTGTACAGGATCAGCGGCGTGAAAGCGGACGCGAGAACGGTGAGCCACAGGAACCCGATGGCCTCGGAGATCGCGGTGGTGAGCGGCACGCCGCGGATGGCGCGCTTGGCGACGGCGAGCAGCCACAGGACGAGCGTCAGCACGGTGGAGGCGGCGAAGACGATCGCGTACTGCTGGAGGAAGCGGGTGTTGGTGAAGTCGACGTTGGCGGTGCTCTTGACGGCCTCGCTGAGCTTGCCCACGATCCATGCCGCGGCGTCGGCGCAGCCGCGGCCGAGGGAGGTGAGGGGGTCCAGGGCGGGGTCGACGCTGTCGGGGGCGTTGGACTTGGGGGCGGGGTCGCCTTCGCAGTAGTCCTTGGCGGGGCCATGGATAAGGTCGCAAGCGTTGTTGCTGCTTGGGCTTGGGCTTGGTGTTGGCGCGGCGGCGACACGCGTTGCGAGGAGGATGGCGGACACCTGCATCGCCGAGGCCAGCGCGGCAATGGAACTCGTTCGACGGTACGACTTACCGGGCATAAGTGAACCCCCCGAACCCATTGACGGCCCCGGCGATCTCATCGGCGCTGGAGGCCCTTGTGTCGCTGCCTACGGGAGCAGGACCGTCCTTCTGGGAGTGAGTAACGGCCTTCCAGTCGTCGTTGATCCACTGGAGCTCCATGGTGATGGTGAACCATCCATCTGTAACGGGCTTAGTGGACCCTTCGCCGGCCAGCCCGATCAGTCCCGTGCACCAGACCTCGACGGTGGCCTGGTCGCCGCTGGTCTTCGTCATCTTGGTACCGATGGGAGTGGTGCGCGAGATGAAGTTGAATCCGGTTGGCGTGGAGCCGTCTTCGTTGAGACCAAGGTTTTTGAAAAGGGTTGCGGAGTAAGCCTGATCGAGAGTTCTGCGGAACCCGTTTACAGCAGACGGCGCAATCACTGCGCTGAGGATCTCATCGCGCTTGGTTTTATCGAACATTTCGGCGGAACCGAGCGCCACGGAGTAGTTCGCCGCCGCGCTCTCCGCTCCCTGCTGGTCATGTGCGAACCCGGAAGCGATCTCGCCGTTCTTCCCCGTCACCGGCTTCGTCCCCGTGGCCGACGTCGACGTGGCCTCCGCCTTCTTGCCGTCGCTCCCCGACGCGGCGTCCCCGCCGTTCCCGTCGCCCCCGCCCATGTTGGCGAACGCGATCGCGGCGAGCAGCAGGACGATCACGCCCACGACCGTCACCAGTGAACGCGAATTGCGGGCCGGGCGGCGGGGGGAGTAGCCGTCGCCGCCCTCGCCGTCGGGGAGGCGGGTGCGGGTCTGGCGTGTGCCCCCGATGGTGCTGTAGCCGTCGCCCGTACGCCCCGAGTCGTTGCCGTAGCCGTCGTCGTGACTCATGCTGCGTACGCCCCCTCAACCGTTGCCTGAACCGTGTCTCTGTACGACGGTAGCCGTGCTGCTTCCCGCGTGGACGCGGTGTGGTGACTCGACATCAGGGAGACGCAACCTCTGCCGGTGGGCACGACGGACGGATGGTGAGGGGTGGGCGGGACTGCCCCGGGTGCGGTCCGGCGGCCGGCTAGACGGCCATCCCGTAGACGATGGTGAACACGGTTCCCAGTGATCCGATGATGAACACACCGGTCAGGCCCGCGACGATCAGCCCCTTGCCCTGTTCCGCGCTGAACGTGTCGCGCAGGGCCGTCGCGCCGATGCGCTGTTTTGCCGCGCCCCAGACCGCGATGCCGAGGCAGAGCAGGATCGCGATCGCCATCACGACCTCGATCATCACGCGGGCCTCGTTGCCCAGGGTGCCGAACGGCCCCCAGTTCGGGGCGATTCCGCCGATGATGGTGGTGATGTCGCCCTTCTCAGCTGCCAGGATCATGTAAGTCACCGCCCCTGTTGGGTAGTTCGGTACCCGTGCCGCATGGCACGGGTCACCCTCTATCTTCGCTGATGAAACTGCTCCCGTACGACGACTTGGCGGCTCTCTTTACCCGGATCTCGTACATATGACCGGCCCGGCCGCCCTGACCTGCGGATCGAATCGGTGTGTGAGCGATTTGTGCCTGGTTACTCTGTGTATCACGGAGGGTGACGCCGGGCAATGATCGCCATCGCGCCACCCTGGCCGAGACCTGTGGGGAGGGCCGAAGCGCACCCATCAGAGGTGAGGGGAGGAGGTCGGGCTGGCTGCCGTCACAGGAGCGGATGGCGGGGGACCGCCGGTCTGGGTGGGGTCCGCCAGGCCGGTGGCGGCCGGAAATCGCACCAGGACCCGTCGAAGGGAAACGTTCCGGCCTCGGCGAGCCGGGCCACCCTGTCTCCCTCGGTCCTGATGGCCTTGGCCTCCTCCGCGGTCCAGTACGCGGGATGGCCGGTCTTCTCGGCGAAGGACTCCTCGTCCTTCCACTGCCAGGTCCGGTCCGGCGCCACGTTGATGTCGAGTTCGTGGTCGGCGATGTCGATGTCGTCGCCGTGGTGGACCCGGCGCTCCAGGTTGACGTACCAGCCGCGGAACTTCTGTCTGCGGCCGAACAGCCATAGGACGGAGTGCGCGGCGCCCGTCGGCTGGTAGAAGAGGGCGCTGCCCATCGGCCACCGGCCGGCGATCACGGGGTAGCCCTCGGCGGGGCGCTCGTGCGGGGCGATGTCGCGCAGGTGGGTGGTGCCGCGTGGCAGGGCCGTGCACCACATCGGGGTGCGCGTCTCCATCCAGACGAGCTGGCCCTCGGGTGTGCGTTCGACGAGACGCACGGGGACGGAGGCGCTCAGGTGGCCGCCTATGAAGAAGTTCCAGTGGAGGATCTGCCCTGGTTCATCGCGGAGGCCGGTGCTCACGCTGTTGCGTGCGGCGGCTCTCGCACCGTCCGTCCCCGTCTCGGTCCTGGTTCTCGCGCCGTTGCCGTCGACGTCCCTCTTGCCCGTTTTCATGCAATTGATCATGCCCGCGGAAAGGGCCCGGAACACGTGCCCGGCCACCTTGTCAGTGGCCACCCCTGCTCTCCACGCACGGTCCCGTTCCCGGCTCCGGTTCGGCATAGGCGCCATGCACCTGCATGGTCAGCTCCTCCTTCGTCACGTGTCCGGAGACGCACACGTCTCCTGTGTGAACGCTGTAGAAGCCGTTGCCGTTGCCGATGTAGAGGCCGTGCTGCTTTCCGCAGCCGAGGTGTGCCAGTGCCGCCGTGATCCGCTTCTCGCTGACGTCGCCCTCTTCCTGGGCCTTCTCCAGCTCGTACCGGATGCGTTCTGCCGATGCCTCGCCCTTGGCGCGCCGGTCGGGGCTGAGGTCGCCCGACATGCGGTAGGCGTGATTGCCGGCGTAGTTGGGCGGCCGGTCCTCGCTGTTTCCCACGTGCGCCTCGTGCGGCATTCCGGTGGCGTCCGCCGTGGGTGCGGGAGAGGGAGTCTGCTTCGTAGGGGCCCCGGTGGGCTGGGCGCACTTGGGCCTGGGGGTGAACGACGGGCGCGGGTCGGCCGATCGGGCCTGTTGCTGCCCGGGGTGTTCGCTACCGCACGCGGTCACGGTGAGGGCCAGGAGGACAACTGCTGCGGCCGGCCGGCCGAGGCGGGTCCCGAGGTGGGTGGTGAGGGGCATGGCATGAGTCTCCAGGGCCCGGGCAGTGCCCGGCATGAGTAGGAGGACGCACGTACAGGCCGAGGCCTGCCGGCCGGATCAGTCGACGGCGATCCCTCGCGCTGTCAGCACGTCGACGTCGAACGCGGCACCCATGCCGCAGTTGTCGACGCCCGAGATCAGCCGGAGGTTGGGCAACAGGTCGAGGTCGTCGAGCGAACCCACGTCGAAGAGGTCGTCCTCGCCGTCCCAGACCGGGGAGCACTCCTGGTACACCTCGAGCCCCCCGTCGAGGTCGAGCGTCTCGACCGTCGCGAGCAGCTCCGTGCTTATCTCCAGCGCCTCGAAGTGGGCGCGGGCCTCGGCGAGCACGGTGTGGGTGAGGTCGTTCTCGTACGCGTAGTCCTGTGGGTCGTCGATTCCCTTCGCCTTCAGACAGTCCGCGATGCGGAACGCAGGGGTGAGGGTCTCGTCCTCGTACATGAGCTTCTCGATGACGAGCAGCTTGAAGTTGAAGTCGCGGAAGGCAGGCATGCGATGAGCGTATCCAGGGGGTGTGACACCCGACTGGTCGGCCGCACTCCTATGCGTCCGGGAGGTGGCGGCCCGTCGTGGAGCCGAATCCCAGCCAGGTGTGCCGGTTACCCGCCCAGCACCAGCCCGCCTTCGGGGCGTTGCGCCGCTCCCGGCCGTCGCGCCCGGTGCCGTTGCTGATCCACAGCGCCGGGGTACGGGCGTCCAGGGTGCCGCCGGCCTTGCGCAGCCGGGAGCCGATGGTCATGAAGCAGTGGTTGCGCTCCAGGGCGGCGGGCTGCTGCAGCACCCAGTGGATGCCCTCCGTGAGCAGCAGCGGAGTGCGGCCTTGCGCGGTGAGGGCGGGAAGCGCCTCGTCCGGGCTCCAGTTGGCCATGTGGTCGCCGCGGTCGACGCCGCCGAGGACGTAGAGCGGTGCGTCGGGCACCGCGACCGTGTCGAGCGGGGTGAAGAGGTCGACGTCGGGCATGTCGACGACGACGAAGCCGGGCTTGTCGTCGCGGCGGAGCAGGGGCGCGAGGGCGGACGCGGGGACCCGGTCCGGGTGGACGGCGAGCAGACCGCCGCCGGCTCCGGTCTCGGCCGCCTCGGCGAAGTCGCGGATCTCGTCGGCCGAGAGGTCGGCGATCTTGTGCACCTCGAGCGCGAGCAACGTCTCGGCCTGTGCGCTCAGGGGCGGGAGTGCGGGGAGGGCGGAGGTGACGGGGGTGGGGTCGGGCACGTTGCTCCTCGGCTCGGGCGATGTGTACGGCCGCAGACGTAACGAGACGCTCCCGCCGGAACGTTCCCCCTCACCTCTGCCGCGTCTCCTGCCGGGCGAGCACGGGCCGCCCCGTGCACCGGCGGTAGTAGGACACGGCGACCGCGCCCACCAGCGGGCCCCAGAGGACGAGCGGCAGGTACAGCAGGCCCACGACGATGTGGCCGGTGTGTGTCATGCCCGCGTGGGGGAAGGTCCACCACCACGCCAACGGTGTCCACAGGGCGGTGAGGCAGACGGCTCCGAGGATCGCCGCCACGGTGGCGGCCAGGGGAGGGACCGTGCGCCCGCCCATCCGCGGGATCCAGCGCGGCAGCACCTCGCCCCACGGGCGCACCAGGCCGATGGTCAGGAGGGCCAGTGATTCGGTGGCCACGCTCAGGAACAGCATCCATGCCTTGGCACCCGGGGCCTCGAAGTCCGCGAACCCCTCGGCCGTGTAGCCGGCCGGGAAGCCGAGGACGAGCGCGATGCGCCAGAGGCCGGTCGGCAGGACGACGAGGGTGGCGAGGTGCGCGGCGCGCACGGCCCAACGCGGAGCTGGGGGCGCGGTGGTCGGGGAGGGCGCGTGCGCGGTCGGTCGCATGACGTCAGCCTTTCGCGCACGTCGGCCCATCTCGTCGGCCCACGGGGCGAGTTCGGTGCGCATACGGGGAGGAGCCGAGGCCTCCCGTGTCTCCGCCGTCCGGGGGAGAAGGCTTCATCCCCCTCGCATGCCGACGCGGACGACGGCGGACAGGTCCTCGGCTGGTTCGCCGTGGTGGCCTGGCCCGTCCCGGTGCCTCGTGCCAAGGCCTCGGGGGTATCAGGTGGCGAGGGCGGTCAGCGCAGGATCTGTACGGCGTAGAGCGTGCCGACGCCCGCCGCGAGGGTGCCGAGCAGGAGCCGTAGGGCGGTCTCGGGCAGGTGAGGCTGGAGGCGGGCCCCGAGGTAGCCGCCGATGAGTCCTCCGGCTCCGCAGGACAGCCCCAGAAGCCAGTCGGGAGCGACGTCGCCGGTCACGGCGAGGGAGAGCAGCGCGTAGACGGCCGCGCCGACGACGGAGGTCACGAAGGTGGAGGCGAGCGCTGCCGGTGCGACGGCGGCGACCGGGGTTCCGCGGCCCACGAGGATCGGGCCGAGCAGCGAGCCGCCGCCGATCCCGTAGACGCCGCCCACGACGCCGACGGCCAGGGCCAGCGTTTTCGTCCCGCGCGGCGAAGGCGGGTGGACGGGGCGGGCTCGTACCGGGCGGAAGGTCCGGAAGCCGAGCCAGAGTCCGAGTGGGAGCAGCAGCGCGGCGACGAGGAGGCGGAAGACGCCCGGGCCGGGAACCGCGAAGACGCGGATCGCAGCGCCGACGACGACACCGGGCACGGTGCCCGCGACGAGCAGGCGGGTGAGTGGCCCGCCGAGGCGTCCCGCCCGGTGGTACCGAAGGAGTGCGCCCGGGCCGGCCACGACGTTGTACAGCAGGTTCGTCGGCGTCACGGCCGGGCTGGGCACCCCGAGGAGACTGACCTGGACGGGCAGCAGGAAGACCGCGCCCGAGACGCCGGCGGGTGCCGTGACCACTGAGATCAGGAACCCGGCAGCGAGGCCGAGCAGCCCCGTCGACCAGTCCACGGCACCTCCTTCACGCTTTCACCCACGTCGCTGCGTACCCGCGCCGGCAGGCCCCTGCGTGTCGGGTTTCGCGACACGGAGAGGGGGTCCCGCGAGCTGAGCGCGATGTGGGTGCGTCGTCAGCCGGCGGGCTCGGCGAAGTGGTCGAACTCGCCGGCCCGGACGCCTTTCGCGAAAGCCTCCCACTTGTCGCGGGTGGTCGTGACGACGTTCCCGGGGTCGCTGGTCTCGCGGAGGTGGACGAGGTCGTCCGCCTCGCCGAAGGCGATCTCGATCCAGGGGCCGGGGCCGGTCTCGTCCTCGGGGGCGGCGCGGGTCCAGGCGAGGGCGTCGTCAGCCACGGGGGCGCTCCTCCTTGAGCGTGCGCAGGAGGGCGTGGAGGGCGGCGGGGGTGGTCCGGAGTATTGCGCCGGTGGGGTCGCCCGATTCGGTGAGGCCTATCGATCCGCGTCGGTCGGTGCCGACGTGAACGCAGGCTTCGCCCTGCGCGCAGTACGAAGACTTCTGCCAGGTGTGCGGGGACATCGCGGTTCCTTTCACAGGTCCTGAGCAACCCTGTGGATGAGTTCCGTCACCGGGCCCCGCAGGACACCTCATCGACGCCTTCCGTCCCTCGTGATCGGAGAACTCCATGCCCACGGCCACCGTAGCGCCGCCCTGGACGTACACCCTCCAACTCCCGCAGGATCCCCGGGCTCCCGGGGTCGCCCGTGCCACCCTGCGTAACGTGCTCCGTGCTCACGGCATGTCGGAACTGACCGAGACCGCCGAACTGTTGGCGAGCGAGCTCGTCACCAACGCCTACCAGCACTCCTCGGGGCCGTTCTCCCTGCGCATGCGCGACGCCGGACGCAGTCGGATCCGGCTGGGCGTCTGGGACACCGAGCCGCACATTCCGGCCCCCTTCCGCTGGAACGCAGAGCCTCCCGGGGAACTCACCGAGCGTGGGCGCGGGCTGTACCTCGTCACGCTCTACGCGGAGAGCTGGGGCGCCTACCCGATGCGCGGCGGTCTCCCCGGGCAGGGCGGCAAGCTGCTCTGGGTGGAGTGCGTCGCCGAGCCGGACTGTCGCAGGGGCGGCCTATCGTGACCGTGCGGGGCGGCGGTGTCGGTTTCCTGGTGGGTGGGGGTGTGATGGCCGAAGCGGAGGAGGGCCTCTCGCGGCACGGTGCGGCCGCTGCCGGGGCGGTGGGATGAGCCGCGCCTCGGAGGAGTCGAACCGTCGCATGCTACGGGCCCGGGACGCGATGGACCGGGCTTACGCCCAGCCACTCGACGTACCGGCCCTCGCCCGGCTCGCCCACGTGTCCGAGGCGCACTTCTCGCGCACCTTCCGGGCCACGTTCGGTGAGACGCCGCACCGCTACCTGCAGCGGCGCCGGGTCGAGCGCGCGATGTTCCTGCTGCGGGAGACCGACCGCAGCGTGACGGACATCTGCTTCGAGGTCGGCTTCGGCAGCGCGGGGACGTTCAGCCGGACCTTCCGGGAGATCGTCGGCCGGTCGCCGAGGGCGTACCGGAAGGAAGTGGTGGCTACGGGTGTTCCGACGTGCTTCACGATGGCGTGGATGCGACCGGGCACCTGAACGGCCGCAGGGGCGCCCGGCGGAGAGGAAGCTGGGGCCGCCCAGATGGGCGGGACTTCCCGGGCGCCGGGAGTGTCAGGTTGCCGCACGCCCTGGACGAGCAGGGCGATCAGGCGCCGGGGGTCGTAGCGGGCGTTGTCGTCGTGTCCGATGCCGAGGTTGCCGCGATCCGGCGGATCGGCGAGGCCACGCCGGAGGTGACGAACAGAACACCTCTGCGGCTGCCAAGGGCGCGGTGTGTTGGTTCCGCCTGGCGTCGACCCGTTTGCCACGGGGTGCCGACGACGTCCCCCGAAGGTTCGTCAGTGGTCCTCATCCGCCCGCTGCCCTCGTCGGTTGACAAAGCGGAACGATGTTCCGGATACTAAGTGGAGCGGCGTTCCGCTTTCAGGTCGGACGATGCGGGACGCCCCTGACCACCTTGCCCGCCGCCGGTCGCAGGAGACCCGAGAGCGGCAGGTGCCACCGAAGGGACCCGCACCGTGAGCACATCCACCTCCACATCCACCGCCGCCGTCGTCTCCGAGGCCCTGGGCGCGCCCGCCCCGGTCCTGTCCTTCAGCCCCGTCGTCCTCGACGTGCCCGGCCGCCCCGTGGACCTCCAGGTGCGCGTCTCGGCGCCCGCGACCGGAACCGCGCTCCCGGTCCTCCTCCTCTCCCACGGCCACGGCCCCTCGAACAACCTCTCCTCGCTCAACGGCTACGCGCCGCTCGCCAACTTCTGGGCCGCACACGGATTCGTCGTCGTCCAGCCCACCCATCTCACCTCCGCGACACTGAGCCACCTGGTCGCCGACGCCCCCGGAGCCCCGGACTTCTGGCGCTCCCGCGCCGAGGACATGACGCACATCCTCGACCGGCTCGACGTGATCGAGAACGCCGTGCCGCAGCTCGCCGGGAGGATCGACCACAGCAAGGTCTCCGTCGCCGGACACTCGCTCGGCGGCTTCACCGCCGCCCTCCTGCTGGGTGCCGGGCTCACCGACCCCGACACCGGGACCGTGGTGCGCCTCGTCGAGCCCCGGATCAAGGCCGGCGTCCTGCTCGCCGCGCCCGGCCGGGGCGGCGAGGTCTACAACGGGCCCGTGGCCGGGCAGTGGCCGGTCATCGGGGGCATCGACTTCTCCACCATGGCCGCACCCGCTCTGGTCGTTGCCGGGGACAAGGACGACTCGCGGCACTTCACGGACATGGGCCCGGAGTGGCACGCCGACCCCTACACCCTCGCCCCCGGCCCCAAGGCGCTGCTCACCCTGTTCGACGCGGAACACGGGCTCGGGGGGATCGCCGGATACGACGCCGCCGAGACCACCGACGAGAGCCCCGCGCGCGTAGCGGCCGTGGCCGGGCTCACCGCGGCCTACCTCCGGACCCGGCTCCACCCCGGCGATCCGGCGTGGCGGACCACGTCCGAGGCCCTGACGACCGGCCCCGCAGCGGTGGGCCGGGTCGTATCCAAGTAGGTCCTCGTGGCCGGGGTTCCCACGCCGTCGGTATGCCGCGTACCCCGAGCCGCGACCTGTCTGCCGCATGCCGAGGCCGCCCCCGGTCCGGCTTCGGGACCTCATGCCGATCGAGCAGTTCTGGATAAGTTTTCGCGCGGCTTCTTCCGTAGCGTGAACGTCATGTTCAACGCAATCACGCACTCGCAGATGTACGTCCTCGACCAGGACGAGGCCCTCGACTTCTACGTCGGCAAGCTCGGGCTGGAGGTGGCGGCCGACGTCGACCTGGGGTTCATGCGCTGGCTGGCCGTCAGTGTCCCGGGCCATCCCGAACGCCAGATCCTCCTGGAGAAGCCGGGCTCCCCGGCGATGTCCGAGGAGACGGCGGCGCAGGTCCGCGACCTGGTGACGAAGGGGGCGATCGGCGGCTGGGTCATCCTCACCACGGACGACTGCCGCAAGACGTACGAGACGCTGCTCGCCCAGGGCGTCGAGTTCACCGAGGAGCCCACCGAGCGTCCGTACGGGACGGACTGCGGCCTCCGTGACCCGTTCGGCAACCGCATCCGCTTCACGCAGCCGAAGCAGGCCGGGTGAGTTGAGGCGCCGACGAAGCCTCCTGACGGGCCGTGGTGGCCGTCAGGAGGCTCGGGAGGGTGGGGCGGGGGTCAGGACTTCGAGTCCGCCTGCTTCATGGAGTTCACGGCCTCGGCGATCGTGCCGCGGTACAGGCCCAGCTTCGGGTCGAGGACCTTCACGTCGGGGCCGAGCGGGAAGTTGAGCTGCTCCGCATTGGGTATGTGGTCGCCGTCGGCCAGCACGTTCAGCTCGTTGATCCAGGTCAGGGCCCCGCTCGCACCGCTCGGGTTGAGGTCGATCACCGCGATGGCGGCGTTCTTCGGCTTGACCGGGTAGGCGGGGGCGCCACCCAGGCCGCTCGGGATCAGCGGCCTGATGTCGCCGCTGTGGTCCTTGGCGCTCTCGCTGCCCAGGCTGACGCGCGGGAAGTAGCTCAGGCCGCAGGCGTTCGCGCCGGTGTTGTTGACCTCGATCACGTGCTGGGTGGCCGAGCCCTCACGTGCGTACACCCGCACCGACAGGTCCTCGCTCCGGCACGGGTGCTCGTAGGCGTAACCGTCGCTGGTGTCGCCGCCGGTGGCCGTGCCGGACTTGGAAGTTCCGCCCTTGGACGTGCTCGTGCCGGACGTGACCGTCTTGGCCGAGCCGCCCGTGGTCGGGGTGCCCGTGTCCTCGCCGGAACCGGCAGGCTGCGAGGAGCCCGCCGAGGCGGCACCGGCGGAGGAGCTGTCCGCAGGTCCGGCCGACTTCGTGCCGCCGCCGTCCCCACCGCAGGCGGTCAGGGCCAGGGCGAGTACGGCGGTCACGGCGGCGCCGAAGGCGGCGGTGCGCTTGCGGGAGTGGATCGTACGCATGTGAATTCCCCGAGTGTGTGGCGGTCGAGTGTGGCGATGCAGCCGAGGCCCGGAACTTGCGGCGAACCGCTCCCCCTCCTGACCTGGCACTTGAACCTTCCCGCCCGCCGCTCATGTTCTGCTAACGCCTCCCTGACGTCCTGCTGACGCCTCCCCCGGAAGGCGGCAGGTCCCACCGGCCCCACCCTTCCGGTGGGGACTTCGCTGTTCCGCTGACGCCGTACGAATCAGTCGATACCGTGCCGGACAACGCGGCGGGCTCGGGTGTGCGGTGTGCCCCACGTCACGCGTGACTTTCGCGGTGTGATCACCGTTAGATGTGATGTGCCCAAGCCTGCCTTTTCGGCCGAGACCGCTGCCGCGCCGCCTCCGCCTCCCGCGCCCCCGCCGTTTCTGCTGACGCCCCGGCAGGGGGAAGCGGCGCGCGAACTCCTCTCGTACGTGGTCCGTCTGCCGCTGACCACCGTCGACGCGCAACTCCTCGCCGTCGTGGTGGCGATCCGGGCCGCGCGGGCCGGGGTCGGGAACCTCACGGGCACCGACCTGCGGTCCCTGCGACTGGACGATCCGCAGCAGGCTGTCGGCGAACTGGCCGCCGCCGGATGGCAGGTGCCCGGCTCACTGCTCGACGGGGATCCGGACACGCCGGCCGGGATCATCGTGCCGGAGATGGCGCCCGGGCCGGACCATGCGATGCCCCTGGGCAAGGGCACCCGGTCGAAGGTCTCGGGATGGGCCATGCGTACGCGCATCGCCAAACCCGTGAAGAAGGCCTCGCCGGCCGCACGGCTGGCCGCGCTGTTCCTGGCGGCGTACTGCACCGACGAACTCGTCGGCGAGGCACCCGACGAGCTGCCCGTCGCCTGCTACCCGGCCGTGCCCGTCCTCCTGGAGAAGGGGTTCCTGGCCGAGGTGTCCGGGCGGACGTACCGGCTCGGCCCGGCGGTGCGCCACCTCGCCGGGATGTTCCGCACCCCGGAGGAGGTCGCGGAGCTCGCGGCCGAGGAGGCGGCGCGCAGGGCGGCACGGGAGGCGGCGGCCGCCGCCGAACTCGTGGAGATCACACCCGCACAGTGGGCGGAGTGGAAGTCCGGTGTCAGCCCTGCGCTGCTGCGGCACGTGGAGGCCGTGGAGCAGTGCGCCCTGTGCCGCGGCTCCTTCGGGCGGGTCGCCAAGGCGTTCATGTCCGCACCCTCCCCCGTCCCCGCGCCCCGGCCTGCGGCGGGCGACTACAGCACGTGGAGGCAAGCGCATCCGGAGTGCGGCCGGGAGGCGGCCGAGTTCACCGTGGCCTTCCGCGCGGAGCACGGCCATGGCCCTTCGTACGGGCAGTTGTGCAAGGGGCTGGGCTGGAAGAAGCTGTCACGCTCGCTGCGCGGCCTCGTGGTGAGCGGGATCCTCGCCGACGGATGGCTGGCCGAGACCTCTCCCGTGCCGTGGACCCTGCGCCCGGGGAAGGCCGCCCAGGCACAGGGGATCCTGCTGCCGGGGCAGCCGGCGGCGGCCCGCAGCACGCGCTGAGGGGCCGCCGCACGCGCTGAGCGAAGCTGGGCACGGCGGTGTTCGGCGGGCCCGCGCCGGCTCAGGGACTCGGCGCCTGCGGGGTTCCTCCGGCGCCTTCGGGGGCGTCCTCGTCCGGGCCCTCGCCCGTGTTCACGTGTGCGCCCCCTCGTGCGGACAGGACCAGCGTCGCGGCGATGAGGAGCGCCGTGATGATGCCCGTGACCAGGACCGGGGAGGGCCCGAACGTGGCGGCCAGGACGGCGACGACCGCGAGGGGGTGGAGTGCGTCGGCTGCCCGGCGCAGCCCGCCGGTGCGGTGGTGCAGCAGCCAGACGAGGGCCACGAAGACGGCGACCGGGATGGTGTAGGACGCCGCTGCGGCCCGGTCGGAGAGATGGCCGTGCCCGGTCGTGTGGGCCACGTTGACCGCGAGGCCGGCTCCGACGGCCGCCGCGGACGCGAAGACCAGGTAGTGGCCGTACCCCCACAGCAGTGCCATGCGCAGGCTGGTCAGCCGGTCGTGCACGCTCGCACTCCGTGCGAAGTAGAGCCACCACAGGGCGAAGACGGTCAGGATGCCCCCGACGACCAGGGTGGCGAGGTCGCCGAGTGCCGCGTGGGAGTCGAGTGCGGCGTGTACGGCTCCGGTGGCGGCGGTGATGGACTCGCCCAGCACGATCAGGGTGAACAGGCCGTACCGCTCGGCGATGTGGTGGGGGTGCCAGGTGGTGGTGGCCGAGCGTTCCGCCCAGGCGGGAACGGCGATCTCGGCGAGGACCAGGACGGCGAAGGTGGCGAGTCCGGTGTCCTCGGGCAGTGTCAGGCGTAGGACCCAGCCGACCTGCACGACGAAGATCCCCCCGGCGTAACGCCGACAGGTGGTGCGCCGCTCGGGGTCGGACCGGGCCGCCCGCAGCCACTGGGTGACCATCGCGAGCCGCATGATCACGTAGCCCCAGGTGATGACCGTGAAGTCCTCGTGCTGCAGAGCCTCCGACGCCCCGGCGGCGAGGACGAGGGCGCCGGTGATCTGGACGAGGGTGAGCAACCGGTAGGGCACGTCGTCGGTGTCGTAGGCGGAGGCGAACCAGGTGAAGTTCATCCAGGCCCACCAGATCGCGAAGAACACCATCGCGTAGCCGAGGACGCCGTGACCGATGTGCCCCTCCGCGAGTTCGTGCTCGAACGCCGTCGCAGCCTGGGCCACCGCCGTGACGAAGCAGAGGTCGAAGAACAGCTCCAGCATGGTCGCGGTGCGGTGCTCCTCGTGGGACAGGCGGGCGACCATGGGCCGGTGCCATGGGGTGGGGGAGGGTTGCGAATGGCTCATGGGGGCGCATTCTCCCCGTGTCGCGGCTGCGGGGAGCGGGCGCACCCCTTTGTGGGTGCCGCACGCAGCGGATGCGCGGTGGGGCGAGGGCGGCCCCGGTGTGATCCGTCGGGGCGTGCGCGGGACCGGCCGGAGCTGCTCACCCGCTGGGGCGCGGAACGCAACTGGGCCGGTACGGATTTCAGGGACCCGGACCGGACGGTGTTGTGCCTGCGGTACGCGGGGGAGGACGGCTCACCGGCGTACTCCATGGGGGGCATGTCGGAGGCCGGCACCCCGCCGGAGGATCGCGCGGCCGCCGCGGTGCACCGGCTCGCGACGGAGGACCCGAGGGCGTACGGGGCGTAGGGGCCGGTCCATCGCCGGTCCACCGTTCGGGTGATCTCGGTCCGGAGGTGATGCGTTGGGAGGCCCGGGGAGCGGGGGGCCGGGCCGCTTCCGGGCGTCGGGGTGCGCGGCGTGTCGGGGCCGTCGGGTTTGGCACAGTGCCGCTCCACGATCAAGGAACGGGGCAAGCGGTGAGCGGTGTGCGGCAGAGGCTGAGCGATCTGGCGGGTGGCGGGGGCGGACCCGCCGGCGGGGACGGGTTGAGGCACAGCGACGGGGTGTGGCTGCGCGCTGCCGGGGGCGCGGAGGGGATGGGGGTGCACCTCGGACCGGTGCGTACGGAACTGGCAACCGCGCACGAAGGCTTGCTCGCGGGCACCGTCGGCCTGAACGCGCTGGCCGAGCTCGGTTCCGTACGCGAGTCGTGGGAGCGGCGCTTCGAAACCGCGCGCCGTGAGTGCGGGTCCCTGGCGGGCAGCCTCCGGGCGGTCGCCCGGGCGCAGGGGGAGACGAACGAGACCGTGAAGTCGTCCTTCGCACCCGTGGCGAGGCGGACGCACGGGGTGGAACGATGACGGCGGGAGCTTCCAGGCTGACCTGGGCCCAGTTACGGGACCTGAAGTGCGCCGAGCTGGAGGGTGCGGCCGACGGCTGGGGCACGGCGAGCAATCGGGCCGACGCCGGGCGGGACCGGATCGAGAAGCAGCTGCTGAACGGTCTGCGGGAGACCCAGCAGGGCGCGGCAGCGGACGCGGCCGTGCGCAGGTTGCGGCAGATGAGCCGGAACCTGCAGTACGTGTACACGGAGTGCGGTCTCGTGCGTACGACGCTGAACAGCCTCGCGCACGAGATGAAGGCCCAGCAGCGGGCGTTGCGGGAGGCGTTGGAGGATGCGCAGGCGCTGGGGTTCACGGTCCACGCGGACGGGTCGGTGACGTATCCGGAGGCGGGGGAGGGCCTGGTCGACGGGAAGCCGTTGGCGGGCGGGACGGCGGCGGTGAGAGGGAGGCCGGGGTTGCTGCCCCCGTCGGGTCTGGTGGCCCCGAACCCCAATGCGGCCAAGGCGCAGGACATCGCGGACCGGGTGACGAAGGCCGTGCGTACGGCGGCCGAGACCGACTGGCGGTTCGCCAGGATCCTGCGGAAGCTGAAGGCCGAGGAGGGCCTGACGGTCCCAGACCGCACCTGGACGGACGCGGCGGGGGACGCTGCGGATGTCCGGGAGGCGGCGTGGGGGTACCTGAAGTCGGCCATCCCGCACGAGGCGAGTCCGGCGGAGCGGCGGGAGTGGTGGGCGGGCCTGACGGACGAACAGCGCGAGGAGTACCTCGCGGTGTACCCGGACCAGATCGGCAACCTGGACGGCATCCCGGCCCTGGTCCGCGACACGGCGAACCGCGACAACCTGCAGTTGCTGATCGGCAAGCTGGAGGGGCAGGGCGGGGAGAGGGCGGAGACGCAGTTGGCGGGGCTGCGGGAGATTGATCGGCAGTTGCAGGCGGGGCGCCGGGCCGGCGAGCCGCCCATGTACTTGCTGGGCATCGGGGACGAGGGGAACGGGCGGGCGGTTGTTTCGTTCGGTAACCCAGACACGGCAAGGAACGTTGCCACATACGTTCCGGGGTTGAATACCTCGCTCGATAAAGAGTTTGCGGAAGGTGACCTGAAGCGGGCGCGCGACACGGCTATTGGTGCTCGATATTATGATCCGTCGAGTGCTGCCATTGTGTGGCTCGGATACGATGCGCCTCAGTCACCAGATGGTTTGGACGGACTTGATGTTATGGGGGATGAGCGTGCCGAGAGAGGCGGCAGCTCCTTTCATCAGTTCATGGGGGGTTTGTCGGCCACGAATCAAAATAGTGATCCCCATATGACTGCGATTGGTCACTCGTATGGCTCTCGAACGGTAGGGGCCGCCACGCAGCACGGTGGGGGTATCCCAGGGGTGGATGACATCGTTCTGGTGGGCAGCCCCGGGGTCGGTGTAGATCACGCAGAGGATCTCGGAGTGGGTAAAGACCATGTCTTCGTTGGTGCGGCGGAGAACGATGTAGTGACCAAGCTGCCGTCAAAACAGCAGAGCGCGCTAGGTGCTGCTGCCTTTGCTGCTACAGGACCTGTCGGGGTGCATCTTCTCGGTGAGGTTGCGGACCAGGGGGATGATGACCTCTGGTTCGGTCGGGACCCTGCAAGTAGATCCTTTGGGGCGCGCCGCTTTGAGGTTGACGACGGGCCTCAGTTGCTTGGTTCGGATGGAGCTTCACTTGATGCTCACTCTCACTATTTCGACCCGAATAGAGATGCAGTATCGGCGAATAACATTGCTCTCGTTACGGCGGGACGCCCTGAGAAAATCAAAACTGAGGGGTATCGATGAGGTGCAAGTGCAGCGCGATTGGCATCATGCTGATCTTGTGTATGTTAACTGCCTCATGCGTCAGCGGTGGCGGGAAACCGAGCGGAAGAGGTAGTGATCGCATGGACATGCAAACGGCCGCCGAGCATGCCGATGGAATTCTAGATGCGGTCCTTGCGGAGATTCACCCGGAGGTTCAGTGGGTGCATGGCCCGACAACCACGGGTGTCTGTGACGTAACCCGCAGGCGTGCTGTGATGACCGTCGTTTCTGCGGAGCGCCGCGGGAGCCTCCTGGGGCTGGTCGATCGATTTTGGCGAAAGAGCCATTACAGGATCAAGGCGGTCAACGATGATCTGGAGGTGCCGGCCATCTTTGCGCAGACGAGGGATGGATTCGGCGTAAGCCTGATTGTTGGAGGTGCAGGGCAAGTCTTTTTCGAGGTTGACAGCCCTTGTGTCCGAGAGGCAGAGGTGGCTGAGCCAGCTGCGGAGCCACCAGGACCAAGCTACGCGGGGGCCGAAGTGATCCCCCGCCCCAACGTCCACTCCGACTTCTGGTCCGCCGGCGCGTCCTGATGGCTCATCAGTGACCCCAATGACTCGTACACACCGTCGAAAACACCCATGAACCCCTCCCCGATGGGGGATGGTTGAGGGGTGCGGAAATACTGGATGGCAGGTGGGATCGGCGCCGGCGTCGCCATGCTCTTCGTGGCGCTGCTCGTCGTCGGTACGTACTCCGCCGCCGCCGGCCTCGGTGGCGCGGGTGGGGGTGGGGCCGTGGCGTTGGCCAAGGGGGCCGTGCCGGCCAAGTACCAGCCCCTTGTGCAGAAGTGGGGCAACCTCTGCCCGGCCATCAATCCCGCCCTCCTCGCCGCGCAGCTCTACCAGGAGAGCGGCTGGAACCCGCGTGCGCAGAGTCCGGCCGCCGCTCAGGGCATCGCGCAGTTCATCCCGGGGACCTGGGCCTCGCACGGGGTCGACGGGGACAACGACGGGGACCGGGACGTCTGGGATCCCGCCGATGCGATCCCGTCCGCCGCTTCGTACGACTGCGAGCTGGCCGGGTACGTGAAGAAGGTGCCCGGGGACCCGACCGACAACATGCTGGCCGCCTACAACGCCGGTGCGTACCGGGTCATCAAGTCGGGTGGGGTCCCCGCCATCGCGGAGACGCAGAACTACGTCAAGATCATCCGGACCCTGGAGAAGAGCTTCGCCCGGCCCGTCGGGCGGGTGCAGCCCTCTCAGCAGGCCGCGGGCGCCATCTACTTCGCCCAGAAGAAGCTCGGTACGAAGTATCTGTGGGGCGGGAACGGCACTCCGGAGCAGGGCGGGCGGTTCGACTGTTCGGGGCTGACCCAGGCGGCGTACCGGACCGTCGACATCGAGCTGCCCCGCGTGGCGAACGATCAGTACAACGCCGGTCCGCACCCCTCGCGGGACGAGCTGCTCCCCGGGGACCTGGTGTTCTTCTCCGACGACCTGGCCAACTCCCGGGCCATTCACCACGTCGGCCTGTACGTAGGGGGCGGATACATGATCAACGCTCCGTACACCGGAGCCGTCATCCGGTTCGACAAGATCGACACGCCCGACTACTTCGGTGCGACACGCGTCACCAAGGACGGTGCCGCGGCCCTTCCGACCGCGCAGCCGGCGGCCTGACATGCGGGCGTCGGTGGCCGGAACTCTCTGTGAAGCCTGGGCCCTGAGCTGCGACGATGAGTCACTCTTCGATAACGTCATGGTGATCATTCGGTAGAGAGTGGAACGTACGCACGGGACGCGTCGTTCTCTGGTGGGACCGGGGCCGCAGCCATTGACCTAGCGTCGCCCCACGCACGTAAGTGACCGAACCGAACACGGGGGTTCGTCATAGCGGCGCACATGGGTGTGTGCCGCAGCAGCAGCAGCAGACAAGGCAAGGGGCCGCGGCAGATGGCTGGACTCGCACTGGATGGGTCGAACCCCGATGTCAGCCTGCTCTACGACATCAACGGGCTCGCGAAGGCCGCTCCCACCTGGTTCGACCGGGTCATGGAGTTCGTCGGTGAATACGGGATCATGCTCGGCATGGTCCTGGTGGTCGTGTGGTGCTGGTGGAGTGTCCGCCGGCGCGGCACGGCCGAGGATTCGGTGAGCGCCGTCGCCGGCCTCGTCTGGGCGCCGCTCGCGGCCGGGATCGCCCTGCTGATCAACATCCCGATCCGCGGATTCGTGGAACGGCCGCGGCCGTTCAAGGACCACCAGGGGCTGGACGTCCTGGTGGACGGGAAGAACGACTTCTCCTTCGTCAGCGATCACGCGACCATGGCGATGGCCCTCGGCGTCGGGCTCTTCGTGGCGAACCGGAAGTTCGGCATCGCGGCGATCGGGCTCGCCCTGCTGGAGGGGTTCTGCCGGATCTACATGGGCGTGCACTACCCGACCGACGTCATCGGCGGCTTCGCGCTCGGCACGGCCGCCGCGCTGCTCCTCGCCCCGCTCGCGATGATGCTCCTGACCCCCCTGGTGGGCGCCGTCTCACGGTCGGGCCGGCTGGGCAGGCTGGTCAGGTCACGCAGTCCGCTCGCGGCAGAGGCCGACGACGGTGGCGATGCGCTCGGGATCCCCGAGCCGCGCCCCGGCTCGGGGGGCGGCTCGGAAGGCGAGAAAGGGCTCGCCGCCTGAGGGCTGTCCCGCCCTCGGCGTCGGGTGAGGGGCGGTCAGCCCGAGGCCTACGTCACAGCGGCCGGGGTGCGGGAGTGAGGGCGGTCCCTCCGGGTCCCACCCACGTCACAGTGACTGCGGGTACGTGAAGAACCCCTCCGGGTCGTACCGCTTCTTCACCTCGTCGAGGCGGGCGAGCGCCGGGCCGTAGTAGGCCTTGCGCCAGTCCGTCAGGGCCGGGTCCGTGTAGTTCTGGTAGGCCGCCCCCGAGGCGTAGGGGCGCAGCGCGGAGTGGGTGTCTTTCAGCCACTTCTGCTGCGCGGTGCCTGCAGTTCCCGCGCGCCACGCGCCGATGTACTGGGCGAGCATCCGCGAACCGCGGTGGACGAACGCGGTGGCCTGTGGGTCGACCCGGTTGACCGCGCCGCCCAGCGCGGTGAGCGCCACCGATCCGCCGCCGCCCTGGCTTCCGTCGAGCCGGGTGAAGGCCTCGGTCCGGTCGAGGAGGGCCTGGACGCCCTCCGGAGGCAGCGAGCGGTCGTAGAAGTCGGACGCCGCCGCGTACGTCTCGCGCTGGAGCGAACCCTGCGGATCGCGGCCCGGTGTGGTGCCGGGCAGGTGGCACTGGGCGTCGGTGATGCCCGAGCAGCCCGCGTACACGAGCATCGCCTCCTGGTAGCTGCGGCGGCGCAGGGACACCGAGGACGCGGAGGCGCCGATCCGGTCGGCGAGGCGGTCGACGGCGTTCTGGAGATCGCCGTAGGTGCCGAGGCTGAACGCCGACACCGAGACCGTCGGGTTTCCGCCGCCCGGCCCCGCCGCGACGTGTGCGGCGGACCAGATCTCGTCCGGCTGGGCAGGGCCCCACTCCTGCCAGGCCGTCACCACGGCCCGGGCGCGCGACCACGGCCAGGACATGTACGCGGAGACGGTCTGCGGAGCGGGGCGGGTTCGGAAGCGGAGTTCGGTGACGATGCCGAAGTTGCCGTTGCCCGCGCCGCGCAGCGCCCAGAACAGGTCCGGGTCGTGCTTGGCGTCGGCGGTCAGCGTCCTGCCGTCGGCGGTGACGATCGTCGCGCCGGTGAGGCTGTCGCAGGTCAGGCCGTACGCGCGCGAGGCGACACCGTGACCGCCGCCGAGGGTCAGGCCGGAGATGGCGACCGTGGGGCAGGAGCCGCCGGGGATCGTCAGGCCGTGCGCGGCGAGGCCCTGGTAGACGTCGAGGAGCCGGGCCCCCGCGCCGATGGTGCCGTTCCGGTCGACGCGGTTCAGTGACGAGACGTCAATGACCAGTCGTCCGTTGCCGCTCGACCACCCGCCGTAGGAGTGGCCACCGCTGCGGATGGAGACCGGTACGGCGCTGCGGCGGGCGAACGCCAGGCACTCCCGGATGTCCGCCTCGTGCCGGACGTAGGCGACCGCGGCCGGCCGCTGCCCGTCGTAACGGGTGTTGTAGAGCTGACGGGCGGTCGGGTAGGCCGCGTCGTCGGGGCGTACGAGGTGCCCGGCGAGGCTGCTGCCCAGGGCGGGCCAGTCCGCCGGAACGGGGGGCGAGGTCTTCGACGGGGTGGCGGGGGCGCCGGTCGTGGCGGCCGACGTGGCCGGGGTGGGGCCGGCGGCGGGGGCGCCGGGGCCGGGGTCGTCGCATGCGAGGGCAGTGGCGCCGGTGAGTACGGCCGCGGCGCCGGCGGTCAGGACGGTGCGCCGGTTGGGCAGGTTCATCGGACCTCCGGGGTGGGGGGAGGGGACGGGGCGGAGGGCCGGTGGTCAGGCCGGGGCGGTGCGGTGGTCCTCGGCGTCCGTGCGGGCCCGGTCGCGGGAGCGGCGGGCCGGTCCCGACCAGCCGCAGGTGCAGCGGGCGGTGCAGAACGAGCCGCGTTCGACGGTGGTGGCTTCATGGGCGGGCCGGGCCGGCGGCACGGCCGGCGGGACCTCGGCGGTGTGTTGGTCGTACACGCGTCCAAGGTACTGGGCAGGGCCGTCCGGCGGTGAGTGGTGTGCGAGCGGCGTTACGAGGGGCACGGGCGGTCGTTATGCGGAACGGGTGGGGAGCTCGGGCAGGCGGTCGGCGTTGGGGGTTGGCAGGCGATGGTGGTGCAGCAGCACAGGTCCGGAGGCGGGACGCGCGCTGTGTGCGCCCTCGCCGTGGTGGGCGTGATGGTCGCGGCCTCCGGGTGCGCCGGGGCCGGCGGGGGCGGGGACCGTGCGGCGGCCGACGACCGGTCAGGTCCCGGCGCCGTCGCAGCGGTGCGACGGGCGGCGGCGGTGCTCGCGGCGGGGAACGGGGCCGGGCACCGGGCCGGGAGCGCGGAGGTCAGCACGTCCCTGGAGACGGCGGCCGGCGGCACCCGGGTGACGATCAGGGGCAAGGGCGCGTACGACTTCCGTACCCAGTCCGGCCGGCTCAAGGTCGTGCTGCCGCAGGACCCGGCGGGCGAGGACGAGCACCGGCCCATCACGGAGCTGCTGGCGCCGGGCGCGCTCTACATGATGAACCGCGGTGCCGGAGTGCCCGCGGACAAGTGGGTCAGGATCGACACGACGGCGCTGGCGGACGGCAACCTGGTGACCGGCGGGGCCACCGATCCGATGGCCGCGGCCGAGCTGCTGGGCGGGGTGAGCGCGGTGACGTACGTGGGCGAGACCGACCTGGCCGGGGTGACGGTGCGGCACTACCGGGGGACCACGGACATCGGGCGGGCCGCGCGCCGGGCCTCGGCTGCTTCACGGGGTGCGCTGACGGCGGCGGCGAACGGTTTCCGCACGGACACGGTGTCGTTCGACGCTTATCTGGACGAGCAGGGCCGGCTGCGCAAGGTGCGTCACCGTTTCAGCTTCGCCAACGAGGGAGAGGCGCGCGAGGTGGTGTCGACGACGCTTCTGTACGGGTTCGGGGTGGTGGTCTCCGTACCGCTGCCGGACGCGCGTGACATCTACACCGGAGAGATCGACCCAGGAACGGCGTGATCCGGACGGAAGGCCCTAGCCATCCGGCGGCGGCGAAATGGTCCGTCCGTGCCATGCGCGGTGTGTGCCGCGGTCCCTACCCTGGGAAGCCGGCGACGGCAGTGAGAGGTGAGTGACGTGGTGACGCTCAGCCCGCGGACCGTATCGGACCATGTGGCCCTCGCCGAGATCGAGCTCTGCGGGGAGCTGATGATCGCGGCGTCCGCGGCCATCGGGGAGCGGCTCAGCGCGGACCGTATCGACGAGGTGCTCGACGTGAAGGTGAACACCGAGCGCACCACCGTCCCCCGGCAGGCGGATCACCGGGGGTGACAGGGCGGGCGGCCGGTGCGCTGTCGACCTCTGATCAGGTGCGCAGCAGGCGGGCGATGGCCTTGGTGGCCTCCTCGACCTTGGCGTCGATCTCCTCGCCGCCCTTGACCGCGGCATCGGCGACGCAGTGGCGCAGGTGCTCCTCCAGCAGTTGGAGCGCGAAGGACTGGAGCGCCTTGGTGGACGCCGAGACCTGGGTGAGTATGTCGATGCAGTAGACGTCCTCGTCGACCATGCGCTGCAGTCCGCGGATCTGGCCCTCGATGCGGCGCAGGCGCTTGAGGTGCTCGGCCTTCTGGTGGTGGTAGCCGTGTATCCCCCGGTCGTGGTCGGTCACGATCGCTTCGGCGGGAGCCGTGGCCTCGGCCGTGCCCGCTCCGCCCGTCGCGTCGGGCGAGCGGTCCGCCTCGGTGGCCTCGGTGGTGGTCATTGCTGCCTCCCGTTTTTCCCTTACCCTGCCGTTTAGATACCCCTGGTGGGTATATCCTAACGAATTCAGCTGAAACGTGACCGGGGCCCCGTGCTGATCACTGTGCCTGATGCGCGACACTGAAGAATGCCGGTTAGCCGTGGCCGGATGATGCGCCTAGCATCAGCCTGACCGAATCCAAAGCACCCCGAGGACCCCACGTGCGCTTTCGTCTGACCCCCAGGGAGACGAGCTTCTACGACATGTTCTCCGCCTCCGCGGACAACATCGTCACGGGCTCGAAACTCCTCATGGAACTGCTCGGGGCGGATTCTGCCTCCCGAGTCGAGATCGCGGAGCGCATGCGGGCAGCGGAGCACGCGGGGGACGATGCCACCCACGCGATCTTCCACCAGCTGAACTCCTCCTTCATCACGCCGTTCGACCGCGAGGACATCTACAACCTGGCCTCGTCGCTCGACGACATCATGGACTTCATGGAGGAGGCCGTCGACCTGGTCGTGCTGTACCAGGTCGAGGAGCTCCCGAAGGGTGTCGAACAGCAGGTCGAGGTGCTGGCGCGGGCGGCGGAACTGACCGCCGCGGCGATGCCGAACCTGCGGACCATGGACAACCTCACCGAGTACTGGATCGAGGTCAACCGCCTGGAGAACCAGGCCGACCAGATCCACCGCAAGCTGCTCGCCCAGCTCTTCAACGGCAAGTACGACGCCATAGAGGTGCTGAAGCTGAAGCAGATCGTGGACGTGCTGGAAGAGGCTGCCGACGCGTTCGAGCACGTCGCGAACACGGTGGAGACCATCGCGGTCAAGGAGTCCTGAACCACGTGGACACCTTTGTGCTGGTCGTGACCATCGGCGTCGCGCTCGGCTTCACGTACACCAACGGCTTCCACGACTCGGCGAACGCCATCGCCACGTCGGTCTCCACCCGGGCGCTCACGCCCCGTGCGGCCCTGGCCATGGCGGCGGTGATGAACCTCGCCGGCGCGTTCCTCGGCAGCGGGGTCGCCAAGACCGTCAGCGAGGGCCTGATCGCGACGCCCACGGGCGACAAGGGGATGGGAATCCTCTTCGCCGCACTGGTCGGCGCGATCATCTGGAACCTGGTCACCTGGTACTTCGGCCTGCCGTCGTCGTCCTCCCATGCCCTGTTCGGCGGAATGGTCGGCGCGGCGCTGGCCGGCGGGACGCTGGTGCACTGGAGCGGGGTGCTCGACAAGGTCGTCATCCCGATGTTCATCTCGCCGGTGATCGGCCTGGTGGTCGGCTATCTGGTGATGGTCGCCATCATGTGGATGTTCCGGAAGTCCAACCCGCACAAGGCCAAGCGCGGATTCCGGATCGCGCAGACGGTCTCGGCCGCGGGCATGGCGCTCGGGCACGGTCTCCAGGACGCGCAGAAGACGATGGGCATCGTGGTGATGGCCCTGGTCATCTCCGGCCACGAGACGTACAGCGACCCGATCCCGGTCTGGGTGAAGCTCGTCTGCGCGCTGATGCTGTCGCTGGGCACGTACGCCGGTGGCTGGCGCATCATGCGTACGCTCGGCCGGAAGATCATCGAGCTGGACCCGCCGCAGGGCTTCGCCGCGGAGACGACGGGGGCCTCGATCATGTTCGGCTCGGCGTTCCTGTTCCACGCGCCGATCTCCACGACGCACGTCATCACCTCGGCGATCATGGGTGTCGGCGCCACGAAGCGCGTGAACGCGGTGCGCTGGGGTGTCGCGAAGAACATCATCCTCGGGTGGTTCATCACCATGCCGGCGGCGGCGCTGGTCGCCGCCGCGAGCTACGGGATCGTCGCGCTGATCTTCGGGTAACGGCCCCGCAGACCGTACGAACGGGTCCGCCCCGCCCTCCTCATGGAGAGCGGGGCGGACCCTTCGCCTTGTGGTGGCACCGCCATGCAGCACCCCAAGGCCGTCCTTGGGAGCCCTCAGCCGAAGCGGCCGGAGATGTAGTCCTCCGTGGCCTGGACCGAGGGGTTGGAGAAGATGCGTTCCGTCTCGTCGATCTCGACGAGCTTGCCGGGCATGCCGACCGCCGCGAGGTTGAAGAACGCCGTGCGGTCCGAGACCCGGGCCGCCTGCTGCATGTTGTGCGTCACGATGACGATCGTGAAGCGCTCCTTGAGCTCGCCGATCAGGTCCTCGATGGCCAGGGTGGAGATCGGGTCGAGGGCGGAGCACGGCTCGTCCATCAGCAGCACATCGGGCTCGACCGCGATGGCGCGGGCGATGCACAGCCGCTGCTGCTGACCGCCCGAGAGGCCGGAGCCGGGCTTGTTCAGCCGGTCCTTGACCTCGTTCCAGAGGTTCGCGCCACGCAGCGACTTCTCCACGATGTCGCCGAGGGCGCTCTTGCGGTACTTGCCGTTCAGCCGCAGGCCCGCCGCGACGTTGTCGAAGATCGACATGGTCGGGAACGGGTTCGGGCGCTGGAAGACCATGCCGACCGTGCGGCGCACGGTGACCGGGTCGACGTTCGATCCGTACAGGTTCTCGTCGTCCAGCAGCACCTTGCCCTCGACGCGGCCACCGGGGGTGACCTCGTGCATCCGGTTCAAGGTGCGCAGGAAGGTGGACTTGCCGCAGCCGGACGGGCCGATGAAGGCGGTCACGGAGCGGGGCTCCACGGTCATGGAGATGTCGTCGATCGCCTTGTGGCTGCCGTAGAAGGCGGACAGGCCGCTGATGTCGATGCGCTTGGCCATCTGAATCACTGCTTTCTGCTGGCCCTATCGGCCGGTCTTGGGGGCCTTCCAGCGGGCGATGCCGCGGGCCACCAGATTGAGGATCATGACGAAGGCGATCAGGACCAGGGCCGCTGCCCAGGCGCGGTCGTAGGACGCGGCCTCCCCGATCTTGTACTGCTCGTAGATGTAGAACGGCAGTGACGACTGGGCGCCTTCGAAGGGGTTCGGGTTGATCAGCTGGCTGCCGAAGACCAGCAGGATGATCGGCGCGGTCTCGCCGGCGATGCGGGCGACGGCGAGCATGACGCCGGTGGCGATGCCGCCGATCGCCGTCGGCAGGACCACCTTCAGGATGGTGCGCCACTTGGGGATGCCGAGGGCGAGGGAGGCCTCGCGGAGCTCGTTCGGTACGAGCTTCAGCATCTCCTCGGTGGAGCGGACCACGACGGGGATCATCAGGATCGTCAGGGCCAGGGCGCCCATCAGGCCGGAGGGCTCAAGACCCGCGATCAGCATGATCGAGAGGATGAACAGACCGGCGACGATGGACGGGATCCCGGTCATCACGTCGACGAAGAAGGTGACGGCCTTGGCCAGCGCGCCCTTGCCGTACTCCACCAGGTAGACCGCGGTGAGCAGGCCAAGCGGGGCGGAGATCAGCGTGGCGATGCCGACCTGCTCCAGCGTGCCGATCAGGGCGTGGTAGACGCCGCCGCTGGCCTCGGGCCCGAGGACACCGGCCATCGAGTGGGTCAGGAAGTAGCCGTCCAGGCGCTCCGAGCCGCGGCTGATGGTCGTCCACAGGAGCGAGGCCAGCGGGACGACGGCGATCAGGAAGCAGACCCAGACGAGGCTGGTGGCGAGGCGGTCCTTGGCCTGGCGCCTGTTCTCCACGACGCTGGTCGCGACGTAAGAGATCGTCAGGAAGAGCAGCGCGGAGATCAGGCCCCACTGGACGCGGCTGTGCCAGCCGGCGGCCGCGCCGATGCCGGTGCCGAGGGCGATCGAGACGACGGCGAAGCCGAGCGGGGCCAGGCGGGGCAGGGTGCGGCTGCTGAGGCTGCCCGTCGGCGCGGGCGGGGTCGGCACCGGGCGGTCCTGGACGCTGGTGGATGCGTGGCTCATGCGTTGGCCCCCGAGTACTCCTTGCGGCGGGCGATGATGAGCCGCGCGGCGCCGTTGACCAGCAGGGTGAGGACGAAGAGGACCAGGCCGGAGGCGATCAGGGCGTCGCGCCCGAACGCGTCGGCCTCGCCGAACTTCGCGGCGATGTTCTGGGCGAACGTCCCGCCGCCCGGGTTGAGCACGTGCAGCGAGATGAGGAAGCTCGGCGACAGGACCGTGGCGACGGCCATCGTCTCGCCGAGCGCACGGCCGAGGCCCAGCATCGAGGCGGAGATCACACCGGAGCGGCCGAAGGGCAGCACCGAGAGGCGGATGACCTCCCAGCGGGTGGCACCGAGCGCGAGCGCGGCCTCCTCGTTCATCTTCGGTACCTGGAGGAAGACCTCGCGGCTGACGCTGGTCACGATCGGCAGGATCATGATCGCGAGCAGGATGCCGACGGTGAAGAGCGAGCGGGCGACGCCGATCTCGGTCTTCTCGAAGAGGTACGTCCAGCCGAAGAACTGGTCGAGCCAGAGGTTGAGGCCTTCGAGGTACGGCACGAGGACGAGCGCGCCCCAGATGCCGTAGACGATGCTGGGCACCGCGGCGAGCAGGTCGATGACGTACGCGATCACGCCGGCGAGCCTGCGCGGTGCGTAGTGCGAGATGAACAGGGCGATGCCGACAGCGATCGGAACCGCGATGGCCATCGCGATGATCGAGCTGACGACGGTCCCGAAGAGCAGGACGGCGATGCCGAAGACGGGCGGGCTTCCGGCCGGGTTCCAGTCGAGGGTGGTGAAGAAGTTGCCCTCGTCCTTGGAGATGGCGATCGCGGCGCGGTAGCTGAGGAACACGGCGATCGACGCCATGAGCACGAGCAGCAGGATGCCCGAGCCGCGGGAGAGCCCCAGGAAGATCTTGTCACCGGCGCGGCCGGTGGACCTGGCGCGGGTGCGCCTGCCCGGCGGGGCCGGTGGAATTTCTGTCTGCGTGGTGGAAGCCATGGTCTTTCCGGTCTGTGTGGGGGAGCGGAGAGCTCCCCTGGCGGCGGTGCACCGGATGGGTCGGGGTGGCGGGCGCCGGTCCGGAGAGGTGCGCCGGACCGGGCCGCCTGTTGCGTCGTGCGTGGTTCGTCGTGCGGGGTGTGCGGGTTACGAGAGGCCGGCGACCGTCTCGCGGACCTTGGCGTTGATCGCGTCGGGGATCGGGGCGTAGCCGGCCTCGGTGAGGAGCTTCTGGCCGTCCGCGGAGGCGGTGTAGGTCAGGAAGGACTTCACGGTGCCGAGGGTGTCTGCCTTGTTTCCGGTGTCGCAGACGACCTCGTACGTCACCAGGACCAGCGGGTACGCGCCCTCGGCCTTGGTGGTGTAGTCGAGGTCGAGCGCCAGGTCCTTGCCGGTGCCCTTGACCTTGGCGGCGGCGATGGCCTTGGAGGCGTTCTCCGAGGAGGCCTTGACCGGGGTGGCGCCGCCGGTGTTGATGTCCACCGTGGTGATCTGCTGCGAGGCGGCGTACGAGAGCTCGAAGTAACCGATCGAGCCGTCGACCTGCTTCACCTGGGTGGCGACACCGGAGGAGCCCGACGCTGCCTGGCCACCGGGGGCCGGCCACTTCTTCTCGGCCTCGTACTTCCAGTCGCTCGGGGCCGCGGCACCCAGGTACTTGCCGAGGTTCTGGGTGGTGCCGGAGTCCTCGGAGCGGTGGAAGGGCTGGATCGCCTTGTCCGGGAGCTTGGCGCCCGGGTTCAGCTTGGCGATGGCCTCGTCGTTCCACTTCTTGATCTTCGTGTCGAAGATCTTGGCGAGGGTGGGGGCGTCCAGCGTCAGGCTGTCGACACCGTCGAGGTGGAAGCCGATCGCGATGGGGCCGCCGACCATCGGGAGGTTGATGCCCTGGCCGGTCTTGCAGATCTTCTTCGAGTCGGCGACCTCCTCGGGCTTCAGCGCCGAGTCGGAGCCGGCGAAGCCGACGGTGCCCTGGTTGAAGGCGACGATGCCCTCGCCGGACGAGGAGGAGTTGTAGTTGATCTCCACTCCGGAGCAGGCGGCCATGTACTCCTTGACCCAGAGGTCCATGGCGTTCTTCTGGGCGCTGGACCCGGAGGCGCGCAGCTGACCCTTGGCGCCGTCGCACTTGACGTTCGACGCGGCCTTCGTCTGGCCGCCGCTCCCGCCGGTGTCGCCGCCGCTGTTGTTGTCCGAACCGCACGCCGTGAGGACCAGGGCGCCGGAGACGGCGAGGGCACCGAGCGCGGTGGCACGAAGCCGGTTCTTGCGCTGAAGCTTCACTTTCGGGTGTTCCTTCCAGGAGCCGCCGCGGTGGTTTCGGTCTACGACGGCGTGCGAGGTGATGGGTGGAGCGGAAGTCCTGTCCGGTGCGGTGTGTTCCTCGCACCGTGCACTGCCGAAATTAGGCAGAACAGGTGAAGTGGCTTGCGGGGGTGAGTGAACGGGAGGTGAACCGTGTCGGGCGGCCTGGTTCCGCCCGGCGGGCCCCTGGGGCGGACGCCACACATGGGGGCCGAGGGGCCCGCCCTCACCCACGGGACGGGGCCGGGGCGGCCGGAGCCGCTACGCGCGTCGGGGGCGGGGCGGCCGGACCCGCTACGCGCGCGGCAGGGTCCGCAGGGCCGCGTCCAGCAGATCGCGGTCGCGGGGCTGGGTCAGGCGGGCGCGGGCGGCGGCAGGGCGAAGCCACAGCACGCCGTCCACCTCACTGTTCGGTACGAAGGCGCCTGCCGTGGCCTCGGCCGACCAGTACGTGACCTCTTTCGGCCGGCCGTTCGCGACGTACCGGACCAGGGGCAGCACCGCCCCCGGCACGCAGTGGTGGCCCGTCTCCTCCAGGACCTCGCGCAGGGCGGCGTCCCGCGGGGACTCGCCGCGCTTCAGCTTGCCCTTGGGGAACGACCAGTCGTCATAACGTGGACGGTGTACGAGACAGAGCTCCACGCCCTCGTCGGCCGCGGCGGGCGGGCGGCGCCACAGCACACAGCCCGCCGCCCGCACCGTGCCGCCCACCGCCCGGGTCATGGCCGGATCGCCGCCGTCGTCGCGTACGGCCAGCTCTCCCGGAAGACCGACCGCGCCGCCTCCACCTCGTGGCGCTGGTCGGCGTGGAGCACCCCCAGGGCATACGCGGTCGTCGGTGCGATGCGGGGCGTGCGGGCGGCCGCGGAGGCCGCCGCGGCCGCCTCCGCCGCGTCCCGGTGCAGATCGAGCGCGTGACCGGGACCGGCCAGGACCGGATCGGGGGCGCCCCGCACCACCTCGTGGGCGTACCGGTGCAGGCGCAGCAGCAGCCGGGTCTGGTGCCAGGGTGCGTCGTGCGCCTCGTTGTACGGCTCGGCCGTCTCGTCCGAGGGGAGCGCCGCGACGGCGCCCAGCATCCGCTGCTCCGCCCGGTCGGCGGGCCCGCGCAGCAGCTCGTCGGCGGGTTCGGCGGCCTCGGCGGACAGTGGCACCTCGGAGGCCAGCAGCGCGACCGCGTCGGCCACGGCGTGGAACCGGGAGGACCCGAGCGCCTGGAGCGCCGCGGAGTGGGCGCGGGTCCGGGCGAGGGTCAGCTGCCGTTCCAGCAGTGCGCCGGCGCGCGCCGCGCCGACGCCGAGGACGGCGCGCTCCTTGTCGACGACGGCGACGGCGCCGCCGGCCTCGGCACGGGCCGTCGGCAGGGCAGCCCCCGACAGGCCGTGCAGTGCTTCGAGGAGCCGGGTCAGCCGGCCGGCGTACGCGTGCTCGCGGGCGAGCGTGCCGGACAGCCAGGCCAGTTCGGTGCGCAGGTGCTCGGCCCAGAGCGGGTCGAGCGCGGCGCGGAAGGTGTGCAGCGTGCCGCTGATGCGGCGGGACGAGCGGCGCAGGGCCCAGGCGGCCTGTTCGGCGGCCTGGGGTCCGGCGTCGCTGGGGGCACTGCTCTCGCGGTGCAGGCGCAGGCTGCGCAGGAAGTCCGCGGCCTGGGCCCGCAGATACGGTGCGAGCACCGATCCCGCGGTCACGGCCGCCTGTGTCTGGTGGTCAGGGCGTCGCACGCCGGCGCCTCCGGGCGTCAATGAGCATTTCCTGTACGTGGCGCAGCGGCCGGCCCTCCGCGTCCGTGGCGTGCCGGGTCCAGTTCCCGTCGGGGCCCAGGTGCCAGGAGGAGGTGGTGTCGGCCATGCCGGTCTCCAGGAGCCGGCTGAGAGCGGCCCGGTGCGCGGGGTCGGTGACCCGGACCAGGGCCTCGATACGGCGGTCGAGGTTGCGGTGCATCATGTCGGCGCTGCCGAACCAGACTTCGGGTTCGCCGCCGTTGCCGAACGAGAAGACCCGGGAGTGTTCGAGGAAGCGGCCCAGAATGGAGCGCACCCGGACGTTCTCGGAGAGACCGGTGACGCCGGGGCGGATCGCGCAGATGCCGCGGACCCAGATGTCGACGGGGACGCCCGCCTGGGCGGCCCGGTAGCAGGCGTCGATGATCGCCTCGTCCACCATCGAGTTGACCTTGATGCGTACGTAGGCGGGGCGGCCGGCCCGCTGGTGAGCGACCTCCTTGTTGATCCGGACGATCAGTCCGTCGCGCAGCGACTTCGGGGCGACCAGGAGGCGGCGGTAGGTCTCGCGGCGCGAGTAGCCGGAGAGCCGGTTGAAGAGGTCGGAGAGGTCCGCGCCGACCTGCGGGTCGGCGGTGAGCAGCCCGAGGTCCTCGTACAGCCGGGCCGTCTTGGGGTGGTAGTTGCCCGTGCCGACGTGCGAGTACCGGCGCAGGGTGTCGCCCTCCTGCCGGACCACGAGGGAGAGCTTGCAGTGCGTCTTGAGGCCGACGAGCCCGTAGACGACGTGGCAGCCCGCCTCTTCCAGCTTGCGCGCCCACTTGATGTTGGCCTGCTCGTCGAAGCGGGCCTTGATCTCGACGAGTACGAGGACCTGCTTGCCGGACTCGGCGGCGTCGATCAGGGCGTCGACTATCGGGGAGTCGCCCGACGTCCGGTACAGCGTCTGCTTGATCGCGAGGACGTCCGGGTCGCCCGCCGCCTGCTCCAGGAACGCCTGGACGGAGGTGGAGAAGGAGTCGTACGGGTGGTGCAGCAGCACGTCGCGTTCGCGCAGGGCGGCGAAGATGTCGGGCGCCGAGGCGGACTCCACCTCGGCCAGGTCGCGGTGCGTGCCGGCGATGAACTTGGGGAACTTCAGCTCGGGGCGGTCCAGCGACGCTATGCCGAACAGTCCGGTGAGGTCGAGCGGCCCGGGCAGCGGGTAGACCTCGGCGTCGGACACCTTCAGCTCGCGGACCAGCAGGTCCAGTACGTACGGGTCGATGGACTCCTCGACCTCGAGGCGGACCGGCGGGCCGAAGCGGCGCCGCATGAGCTCCTTCTCCAGGGCCTGGAGGAGGTTTTCGGCATCGTCCTCCTCGACCTCCAGGTCCTCGTTCCTGGTGACCCGGAACATGTGGTGCGCGAGGACCTCCATACCGGGGAAGAGCTCTTCGAGGTGGGCGGCGATGACGTCCTCGATGGGGACGTAGCGCTGCGGCGAGGCCTCCAGGAAGCGGGTCAGCAGCGGCGGCACCTTGACGCGGGCGAAGTGGCGGTGGCCGCTGACCGGGTTGCGTACGACGACGGCGAGGTTGAGCGAGAGGCCGGAGATGTACGGGAAGGGGTGCGCCGGGTCGACGGCCAGCGGGGTCAGCACGGGGAAGACGCGCTGGCGGAAAAAGGTGAACAGGCGGGCCTGCTCCTTCTCGGTCAGCTCCGGCCAACGGATCAGCTGGATGCCCTCGTCCGACAGGGCGGGGGCGACGTCCTGCTGGTAGCAGGCGGCGTGCCGCGCCATGAGTTCGCGCGAGCGGGTCCAGATCAGGTCGAGGACCTCGCGGGGCTGGAGGCCGGACGCGGACCGGGTGGCGACACCGGTCGCGATGCGGCGCTTGAGACCGGCCACCCGGACCATGAAGAACTCGTCCAGGTTCGAAGCGAAGATGGCGAGGAAATTAGCCCGTTCGAGGAGCGGTGTCGCAGGGTCCTCGGCCAGTTCCAGAACGCGTTCGTTGAACGCGAGCCAACTGCGTTCCCGGTCGAGGAACCGGCCCTGCGGCAGCTCGTCCCCGTCGACGTCGGGCTCGTACGCGTCGGCGTCGGCGTCGAGCTCGGGATCCAGGTCGGCCGCTGTGGACAGGGCGGCGGACGAGGACGACGGGGTGGCGTGCGGCCGGTGCGCGGCGAGGGAGCCGACGGACGGCTGGGCGGTGGGCTGGACCGGGACCTCGGAGCTGGGCTGCTGGCTCATGGGCCCATTCTTCCGCGTGGAGTGCTCCGGAGGCGCGTCGGAGAGGGATGAGATCGCGGAGATCGCGTGGTCGGCGCGCTCTCCGCCGGGATTTCTCCCGTTGCGGGGGGTCGGCACAGCTGGCTGCATCCTGAGAGGGTCGCAAGGGCGTCTGAATGCCCGGTAACGGCGACATGACATGCAGGAAGCGGTGTGGCCGTGCCCGGGGGACGGTTCGGCTCCCCGGGCACGGCTCCGTGCGGTCCTCCGGTCAGGCGTGGCGGCGGCGCAGGACGCGGAAGGCGAGGGCGACGGCGGCGGCGGTGAGGACGAGGACGATGCCCGTCCCGACCAGCTGGAGAGGCCAGAAGTGCGAGGCGGGGTGGTAGTCGGTGTACGTGCCGGTGACGTGGTGGTCGGCCAGGCAGCGGTTCACCAGCTCGGGCACGGGGTCCCGGTAGCAGGTTTCGCCGGGCAGTTGCTGCTCTCCCGCCATCAGCCCGCTCCCGACGAACAGGGTGCTGCCCGGAAGACCGGCCGGGGTGGCGTTCAGCGGCGTGACCACCGTGGTGACCGCCCACAGGCTGTCGCGTACGGCGCCGAGCGCGAGCGCCACCGCCCCGTACACCAGGGCCGTGACGCTCATGGCGACGAGCGTGCGGCGCACCAGCAGCGCGGCGAGCGCGCCGAGGGCGATGCCGAGCAGGGCCGAGGCCGTGGGCAGAGTGCCCGTCGCGGCGTACACGCTCGTGTCGTACCAGGCCGGGCGGTCGGTGTCGGGGGAGGTCCGGCACCAGGCGTACACGGCCGAGAGCACCGGCACCGCCACCACCGTGATCGCCGCCGGAACGGTGAGCTTGGTGAGGAGCCAGCGAGCGGGGGAGACGGACTGGGACCAGGCCAGCCGGTACGTGCCGCTCTCCAGCTCCCGGCCGATCATCGGACCGGCGACGAACACGCCGATGGCCGCGGGCAGCACCATCATGGCGGTGCCCGTGTAGCGCAGCACGTCCCTGAGCCACGCCTGGTGGCTGAGGACGTCGTCGAGCGCCGCGAGGCAGCGTGGGGAGGTGTCCATGTAGGAGCACCCGCTGTCCGTGTACGTGTCAGCCGGGCCGGAGTTCCACCACACTGCCGTCATGAGCATGGCGACCCCGGCGAGTGCGAGGGCGCCCGCGATCCACAGGGCGCGGCGGTGCTGGAGTACGACGATGCGGGCCGGGCCGCGCAGGGCGAGGGTGCTCATGCGGCGCTCACCGCCTCGCGGGCCGGGCCGTCCGCGCTCGGCGTGAGCAGCGGTGGCGCGTCCGGTGACCGCAGGTGCGCCAGCAGCAGCTCCTCCAGTGACGGCTCCGCTGTCTCCCAGCCGGCGGACGCGTCCACCGGGCCCTCCCTCCTGACGAGTGCGGTCAGCTGCCGCCCCGTGGTGCGGGACTCGACCACGGTGTGCGGGGCGAGGTCGCCCACCGGGCCGGTGAGCAGGGTGTGCGCGGCGATCAGGTCGTCCGTCTCACCGCCGAGGCGGATACGGCCCCCGTCGACGAGGAGCAGGTAGTCGCAGGCGCCCTCCAGCTCGGTGAGGATGTGTGAGGACATCACGATGGTCGTGCCGTGCTCGGCGGACTCCGCCATCAGCGCGCCCATCAGCTGGTGCCGTGCCAGGGGGTCGAGGTCGGCCATCGGCTCGTCCAGGAGCAGCAGTTCGGGCCGCTTGCCCAGCGCGAGGGCCAGGGCGAGCCGGGTGCGCTGACCGCCCGACAGGGTGCGGACCTTCGCGCCGCCGGGGAGCGGCTCCGTGATGCGTTCGGCGGTGGCCCGGTCCCAGGTGGCGGGGTTCAGCTCGGCGCCCGCCCAGAGCGTCTCCGTGACCGTCAACTGCGGGTACAGCGGCTTGTCCTGGGCCACGAAGGCCATCCGGGCGCGGGCGTCGGCGGGCGTCAGGCCCAGCACCCGTATTGTTCCCTCCGCAGGCCGCAGGAACCCCGCGGCGATGCCCAGCAGGGTGGACTTGCCGGCCCCGTTGGGCCCGACGAGCGCGCACACGCGTCCGGCGGGCAGCCGGAACGAGCAGTCGTGCAGCACCCGGCTCCCGCCCCTGCTCCGATAGGTCATGCCGAGGCCCACGGCCTCGATCGCAGCGCCTGTCATCCGGTGTGATCCCCCTCGAACGTCTTGTCCAGTACGGCGGTGAAGAGCGCGCCCACGTCGTCCCTGTCCAGGCCGGCGGCGCGGGCCCGGCGGGCCCAGTCGGTGAGCTCGGCGCGCAGCGGGGCGTCGTCGGCCGCCGCCGCGCCGCCGAGGGCCCGGGTGACGAAAGTGCCGAGGCCGCGCCGCGCCTCGACGAGACCCTCGCGCTCCAGTTCGCGGTACGCCTTCAGCACGGTGTTCGGGTTGATGGCGGTGGCCTCCACGACCTCGCGGGCGGTGGGCAGCCGGTCGCCGGGCTCCAGCAGCCCCAGCCGCAGGGCTTGTTTGGTCTGCTGGACGATCTGGAGGTACGTGGCGACGCCGCTGCGCCGGTCGATGCGGAACTCGACCGCTGCGGACTCTGCCATGTTCACCCCTTTCACTAATTGAGTAGTGAAAGGGTGGCGCAAAGCAGGGGCGGCGTCAAGCGGCGCCGCCCCTGGGGGTGTTGAGGGAGGCTCAGGACTCCGTGCGGTACATCAGGTCGACCTCGTGGGTGGTGAAGCCCATCCGCTCGTAGACGGCCACGGCCGCGGTGTTGTCCGCGTCGACGTAGAGCATCGCGGTGGGCAGGCCCTCCGAGGCGAGGTGGCGCAGCCCGATCGCGGTCAGCGCCTTGCCCAGGCCGCCGCCCTGGGCGTCGGGCCGGATGCCGACCACGTACACCTCGCCGAGCTGCTCGTCGGCGTGCACCTTCGTCCAGTGGAAGCCGATGAGCTCGGTGCCGCCGTCATCGGTCGCGCGCTCGGCGAGGAAGAAGCCCTTCGGGTCGAACCACGGCTCCGCCTTGCGGTCGTCGAGGTCGCGCTGGGTCAGTGACCCCTGCTCGGGGTGGTGGGCGAAAGCGGCGCTGTTCACGACGAGCCACGCGGCATCGTCCTCGCCCGGCACGAAAGTGCGGACGGTGACACCCGGGGGCAGGGCCGGCTCCGCGATGTTCAGCGGGGTCAACGGGCGTCGCAGCTGCCGCAGTTCGCGGAACAGTGAGAGGCCGAGCACCTGCGCGAGGTGTCGTGCCGCGGACTTTCCGCCGTGCGCCCAGACGCGCAGGCGCTTGCCGGTGGCGGCAAGCAGCGCCGCCCCGAGAGCCCGCCCGTGGCCGTGCCCGCGGTGCGAGGGGTGCACGACCAGCTCGGCGGCCGGTGCCTCGACGGGGTCGGTGTCCTCCAGTTGCGCGTACCCGACCAGCGTGCCGCCGGCGGTCAGCAGGAAGTGCCGCACGCCTTCCCGGTGCCCGCCCCGCAGCTGCAGCCGCCCCTGCTCGGAGACGGCTTGCCGGCCGTCGGACCGCGCGGCCTCGGCGAGGAGCTCCGCGACGGCTTCGGCCTGCTCGGGGAAGAGGGTGTCCAGCGTCTGGATCTCGCGTCCGGGGGCGGGGAGGGGTACGTCAGTCGTCATGTGTACGAGCGTACGGCGGGGGCGGGGGTTCTGTGCCTTGCCCCTGTCTGTGGCTCGGGGTTCCGTCCTCAATCGCCGGACGGGCTTGTTTGTGCGGGTGCCCCGCGGGCGGCGCGGCGCTCCGGGTGCGGGTTTTGTCCTCAATCGCCGGACGGGCTTGGTGGCGCGGGTGCCCCGCCCCGGCGGCGCGTTTGCCCGGTGGGTGGGGGTCCGGGGTCC
>NZ_JBEXXX010000056.1:0-46656 GCF_040630635.1 Streptomyces sp. NPDC005761
GAACTGCGCTCCATCCTCGACTGGCTCGACTCCGCCGGCATCGAGGCGGACGAACTCACCGTCCACACCCCCGACCTCGACGACGTGTTCTTCGCACTGACAGGCACCAACCAGCCTGCCCAGCCCAGCCAGTCCAAGGAGACAGTCCGATGAGCGCCCTTGCCCTCGCCGTCCGCGACTCCCACACCATGCTGCGCCGGAACCTCCTGCACGCCCGGCGCTACCCCTCCCTCACGCTGAACCTCCTGCTCACCCCGATCATGCTGCTCCTGCTCTTCGTCTACATCTTCGGCGACGTCATGAGCGCCGGCATCGGCGGCGGCAACGCGGACCGCTCCGACTACATCGCCTACATCGTCCCCGGCCTGCTGCTCATGACCATCGGCTCCACCACCATCGGCACCGCCGTCTCCGTCTCCAACGACATGACCGAAGGCATCATCGCCCGTTTCCGCACCATGGCCATCCACCGCGGCTCCGTCCTCGTCGGACACGTCGTCGGCAGCGTCCTGCAGTGCATCGCCAGCGTCATCCTCGTCGGGGCGGTCGCCGTGGCCATCGGCTTCCGCTCCACCGACGCCACCCTCCTCGAATGGCTCGCCGCCTTCGGACTGCTCGTCCTCTTCGCGACCGCGTTCACCTGGATCGCGGTCGGCATGGGCCTCATCAGCCCCAACGCCGAAGCCGCCAGCAACAACGCGCTGCCCATGATTCTTCTCCCCCTCCTCTCCAGCGCGTTCATCCCCGTCGACACCATGCCCGGCTGGTTCCGGCCCATCGCCGAATACCAGCCCTTCACGCCCGCCATCGAAACGCTCCGCGGCCTGCTGCTCGGCACCGAGATCGGCTACAACGGCTGGCTCACCCTCGCCTGGTGCCTGGCCCTCACCGTCCTCGGCTACTTCTGGTCGACCTCGAAGTTCAACGACGATCCGAAGTAGGGGAGTCCGGTCGGCATCCGACGGCCTCGGGCCGCACCTCGTCCCACTCCGGGGCGGCGGTGCGGCCCACTCAGTTGCACCGACCGCTGCCGCTGTAGCAGGGCGAGTACCCGGCGCTCGAGCGGGACGGCTGAGCCGGTGCCGGCTCAGCTCTCCTCGGTGAGCTGCTCGTCCAGTTCGTCGAAGAGCAGTTCCCTGTGGTCGATCTGCCCCGTGCGGTAGGCGGAGCGCGCGACCAGGTGTGCGGCCACCGGCCCGGTCATCAGCTGGAAGAAGCCGATCAGCGCCAGCGTCGCGAGGTCCATGCCGCTGCGCAGCCGCAGCGCGACCCCGGCCAGCACCAGCAGCATGCCGAGGGACTGCGGCTTCGTCGCGGCGTGGCTGCGGGACAGGACGTCCCGCAGCCGCAGCATGCCGATCACACCGAGCAGGCAGATGGCCGCGCCGATCAGCAGCAGGACCGCGCCCGCCGTGTCCGCGATCTGGAGCCAGAGACTCATGGTGTCTCCTTGTCGGCCCGCGGGCGGCCCGGCGGCCGGTCGCGGACCGCGATGAAGCGGGCGATGCCGACCGATCCCGTGAATCCGAGGAAGGCCAGTACCAGCATGATCGGGAAGTAGAACGGATCCCGCGCGAAGGCGGACTTGGCGCCGAGCCCGGAGATGATGAGGGCCGCGCAGACGTCCAGCGAGAGCGCCCTGTCCAGCATGGAGGGGCCGCGCCAGATGCGGAACAGCAGGCCCGCTCCGGCGACGACGATCAGGACGACGGATGCGGTCAGCAGCACCCGGTCGACGGTCTCCGGCACACTCATGCGCCCTCCTCCTGGTCTCCCGGCCGCTCGCCGGTGTGCGGGGCGGGCGGGGGCGGGACGGCGACGCGGTCGATCTCGTCGCGGGTCCCGAAGGCCCGGACGGTCAGTTCCTCCATGCGCCAGACCGAACGCCGGGCCGCGTCCAGCTCGAAGGGCAGGTCCGCGTCGAGGACGTGCACGAAGACGGTGGCGGTGGCGCGGCGTACCTCGACGACCGACCCGCCCGGCACGTTCGACACCGCCACAGCCGTCGCCGTGAGCATCAGGTCCGAGCGACAGCGCAGTGGTACGGCGATGACGGCGGGCCGGTGCGGGTGGTCCGCGAAGATCTGCCGGGTCACCTTCACGCCGGAGGTGTACATGTCGTAGAACAGATAGGCGGCCAGCCGCAGGATGCCCCAGGGGTGCAGCCGCAGCCCCAGGTCGACCTGCGGCAGGGGGAACGCCAGACAGACGGTCACCGCGACCACGGCGCCGGTCAGCACGTTGGCCCAGTTGAGGCTGGACCAGAGCAGTACCCAGATGACGGTGAGCCAGGCGATCAGCGGGAGGTCGAGCACGCGCGGCCGGCGGCCGCCGAACTCACAGCTGAGGGGTGGCAGTGCGTTGTTCCGGCGAGGGAACGTGATCAGGCGCTTCACCGGCCGAGCACCGCCTCGATATACGGGGCACGCGCGATGAGTTCGGCGGCCGAGCGGTCGGTGTACGAAGTCAGGGGGCCGGCGAACACGGTGTAGGCGAGCCCGAGCGCGACCGTCGCGGCGGTGGCCCAGGTCATCAGGTGCGGCAGTCTGGTCGTGGTCGTGACGGCATGGCCGTGGAGGGTGGCCGCGACCGCGCGTCCGGCCGGCTCGTGGCGGGGGCGTACCCCTTCGTCGCCGGTGCCCGGCATCCGGTCGGGGCCTTCGTCGGTGTCGTCGTCGGTGTCGTCGTCCGACTCCAGGACCGTGCCGTCCGCGGCCTGGCCGGGGGGTGCGGCCCGCCAGAACGCGAGGTTCCAGACCTTGGCCATCACGTACAGCGTGAGCAGGCTGGTCACCGTGGAGCCGATGACGAGGATCCACGCCCAGACGCTGCCGTCGGCGACACCGGCGCGCATGAGTCCGAGCTTGCCGATGAAGCCGGAGAGCGGCGGGATGCCGGCCAGGTTCATCGCGGGTACGAAGAAGAGGACGGCGAGCAGCGGGGCGGCTCTGGCGATGCCGCCGAGCCGGGTGAGCTCGGTCGTACCGCCCCGACGCTCGATCAGTCCGGCCACCAGGAACAGCGTGGTCTGGACGGTGATGTGGTGGACGACGTAGACGATGGCGCCGCTGTACGCCTGGCGGGTGGCGAGGCCGATGCCGAAGACCATGTAGCCGATGTGACTGATGAGGGTGAAGGAGAGCAGCCGCTTCAGGTCGGTCTGGGCGACGGCGCCGAAGATGCCGACGACCATCGAGGCGAGCGCCGCGGCCATCAGGAGGTCGCCGAGCCGGTTGCCGGGGAAGAGCAGGGTCTCGGTGCGCAGCATGCAGTAGACGCCGACCTTGGTGAGCAGTCCGGCGAAGACCGCGGTGACGGGGGCCGGAGCGGTCGGGTAGGAGTCGGGAAGCCAGGCGGCGAGAGGGAAGACGGCGGCCTTGATGGCGAAGACGGTCAGCAGCATCGCCTGGATCAGGGTCTGGACGCCCAACGGGAGTTCGGCGAGGCGGCCGGCCAGCTGGGCGAAGTTGGCGGTGCCGGTCGCCGCGTAGGTCATGGCGATGGCGGTGAGGAAGAGCATCGAGGAGAACAGGGAGATGATCACGTACGTGGAGCCCGCCCGGATCCGGGAGCCGGTGCCACCGAGGGTGAGCAGGACGAAGCTGGCGACCAGCATGATCTCGAAACCGACGTACAGGTTGACGAGGTCGCCGGCCAGGAAGGTGCAGGAGACCCCGGCGACCAGGATCAGGTACGCGGGGTGGAAGACCGCGACCGGCGTCTCCTCGTCCCGGTCGGCCATGCCCTGGCCCAGGGAGTAGACGAGGACGCAGAGGGTGACGGCCGAGGAGACGGTCAGCATCAGCCCGGAGAGCCGGTCGGCGACCAGGGTGATGCCGAGCGGCGGCGCGAAGTCGCCGAGGTGCACGCTGAGCGGGCCGTTCCTGTCGGCGGCGATCATCAGGGCGACCGACAGGCCCAGCACGGCCGTGAGCACGGCGACGCTGATGAAGCGCTGGAACTGTTTGAGCCGGGTGCCGAAGGCGAGGCTCAGGCCGGTGGCGCAGAGCGGCAGCAGCACCGGCAGGGGGACGAGTGCGTTCACCCGGTGTCTCCTCGGTTCACGTCGTCGGGGGTGCTGGGGGTCTCGGGCCGGTCCGTGGGGCGCCGGGCCGCGTAGTCCTCCGGGTCCGCGCCCAGCACGTCGTGCCACAGGTCCCCGCTCGCGTCCCGGCCGCGGGCCTGGAGGGCGCGGTCGGCACGCAGCCTGGCCCGCAGACGGCGGCGCTCCTCGCGGTAGCGGCGGCGCTCCTGGACCGTGCGGTCCGAGGCGGCGCGGTACTGCTCGCGCAGTTCGTCGCGCTCCCCCAGCACCTCGGCACGCAGCACGATGCGGCGGTCCTCGTCGTCGTCGTGCACCTCGTCCGTGCCGGTCAGCTGATGGCTGCGGTAGGCCATGGCGAGGAGGAAGGCCGTGGTGGCCAGCGTGATGACGATGGCGGTGAGGGCGATGGCCTGGGGCAGCGGGTCGGTGACCCGGCCCAGTTCGACGCCGTAGAGCAGGGGTTCGCGCCCGGCCGACCCGGTCGTGGACAGGACGAGCAGGTTGATGCCGTTGCCCGCGATGACCGCGCCGAGCAGGATCCGGGTGAGGGGCCGGGTGAGCATGAGGATGCCACCGACCGCGCACAGGACCGCGGCGGTGGCCAGGAGCGAGACGCTGACGGTCATGGGGTGGCGCCTCCCGTTCCGGGGGCGGGGCCGGGTGCGGGCCCGGCCGCCGCCTGTTCGGCCGCCGCCCGCTCGATCTGCCGGTCGATCTTGGCCCCGAGGGCCCGCACGATGTCCAGCACCACGCCCAGGACCAGCAGATAGACCCCGCAGTCGAAGATCACCGGCGTACCGAAGTGGTAGTCGCCGATCAGCGGCAGGTGTCCGTGGTGGGTCCAGGCGTGCAGGACCGTACCGTCCGCGAGGCCGAGCAGCGCCACTCCGGTGGACAGGAACAGGCCGAGGCCGGTGAAGAGCCCGGGCTGCAGGGGCGCGGCCTCGGCGAGTTCGAAGCGTCCGCCCGCCAGGTAGCGGGTGATCAGCGCGACCCCGGCGACGAGTCCGGCGACGAATCCGCCGCCGGGCATGTTCTCCGCGCAGAACAGCAGATACACCGAGAGCACCAGGATCGGGTGGAACAGCAGCCGGGCCACCACCTCGAAGACGACGGAGCGGTGCTCGGGCGCGAGCGTGGAGCCGGCCGCCAGCCAGCTGCGCTCCGGCGCGCCCTCATCGCCCTGTGGCAGCCCTGTCAGCGGGGTCGTGGTGACCGACCAGGCGGTGCGCCCCCGCACCTCCGACGGTGCCGCGGTTCCCTCGGCGCGGCGGTGCAGGTAGATCAGACTCGTCACGCCGATCGCCGCGGTGGCCAGGACGGCGGACTCCCCCATCGTGTCCCAGGCCCGCAGGTCCACCAGGATCGTGGCCACCACGTCCTTGAGGCCGTGGTGCGCGGTCTCCTCGACCATGGCGTCGCCCGCAGGATCCGCGGTGCGTGCGGCCGCCGCGACCCACACCACCACACTGAGGGTGGCCGCCGCCGCGAGCGCCACCGGGATCCGGACGGCCCGCCGCCAGGTGCTGACCGACTCCTGGAAGTGCACCGGCATCCGCCGCAGCACCAGCACGAACACGATCATCGACACGGTCTCCACGCAGAACTGTGTGAGGGCCAGGTCCGGTCCGCCCTGGACGACGAACAGCAGCGCCGTCCCGTACCCGGTCAGTCCGGCCAGCACCACCGCCTTCATGCGGCGCCTGACGGTCAGGCAGAACAACGCCGCCGCGCAGGTCAGCGCCGCGACGGCACCCTGCAGCGGTACGTCCCACAGCCGCGGCGCCGCGGCCCCGTGCCACGGCCGGTCGACGCCGAGCACGGTGAGCTGGCCGGCGAGCATCACGAGCAGGGTGGTGGCGAGGTAGACCGACAGGGAGCCGCGCTGGACGAAGCCGGTGATCTGGAGCGAGAGCCGTTCGAGGCCCAGCAGCAGATGGCCGAAGACGTTGTCCGCCGTCGGCCACGCGATCCGCCGGGAGAGCCTGACGACCGGGCCGCGCGCGGCGAAGAGCACCGCACCGCCGGCAGTGGCGACGGCGGACAGCAGCAGGGCGGTGCCCCAGCCGTGCCAGAGCGCGAGGTGGTACGGGTGGGCGGGGGCGGGGAGGTCGTCCGCGTACGCGCTCAGGAGCCGGTCGGTCCACCCCACGCCGGGGCCGAGGACCAGCCCGCAGGCGGCGAGCAGGGCGGGCGGGGCGAGGAAGGCCCAGCCGACCCGGTGGACGGGGGTGTCGGCGATCCCGGGTTTGCGCCAGAAGGCGCCCCAGACGAACCGGACGGTGTACGCGACGGTCAGCATCGACCCCGCCACCGTGATGCCCAGCGCCCAGCGGTCCGCCGCGTCGCCGTGGAGCAGCGCGTCGAAGGCGGCCTCCTTCGCGGCGAACCCGAGCAGCGGGGGCAGTGCGGCCATGGAGGCCGCGGCGGTCACGGCGACGGCGCACACGTGCGGCAGCGACCGCCCGACGCCGGAGAGTCTGCGCAGGTCACGGGTGCCGGCCGCATGGTCGACGATTCCGGTGACGAGGAACAGCGGGGCCTTGAACAGGGCGTGGCCGAGGATCATGACGGCGGCGGCCAGTGCCGCGTCGCGGTTGCCGACACCTGCGAGCAGCGTGAGGAAGCCGAGCTGGCTGACGGTGCCGTAGGCGAGGACGATCTTCAGGTCGTTGAGCCGCAGGGCCCGCCAGCCACCGAGCAGCATCGTCGCGGCACCGAGGACCATCACGACGGGCCGCCAGACGGGTACGTCGGCGAAGCCCGGGGCTAGCCGTGCGACCAGGTAGACGCCCGCTTTGACCATGGCGGCGGCGTGCAGATACGCGCTGACGGGGGTGGGCGCCGCCATGGCGTTCGGGAGCCAGAGGCTGAACGGCCAGATCGCCGATTTCGACAGGGCCCCGCACAGGATCAGCACCACGGCCACGGAGACGGCGAGGCCGGCGGGGGGCGGGTCGGCGAGGATCGCGGAGATGCGGTAGGTGCCCGACGCCTGACCGATGATCAGGAAGCCGATCAGCATGGCGAGTCCGCCGAGGGTGGTGACGGTGAGCGCCTGGAGGGCGGAGCGGCGACTGTGCCGTTGCTCGCTGTCGTAGCCGATCAGCAGGTAGGAGAAGACCGTGGTCAGCTCCCAGAAGACGTAGAGCGTGATCAGGTCGTCGCTGAGGACGAGGGCGAGCATGGCGCCGGCGAAGGCGAGCAGGTTCCCGGCGAATCCGGCCAGTTGCGGGGTGTCGTCGGTGAAGTAGGAGGCGCAGTAGAGCAGGACGAGCGTGCCGACGCCCGCCGCGAGCAGCACCATGAGTTCGGCGAGGGCGTCCAGGCGCAGCGCGACGGAGACGTCGTACGCGGGGATCCAGGCCCACGACCAGGTGACCGAGGCGCCGGAGGCCGCCGTGTCCCACTGGGTGAACGCCCAGCAGGTGGTGGCGGCCGGGGGCAGCGCGAGGACCACGAAGGCGCGCGCGCCGAGCCGCCCCACCAGCGGCCGTGCGCACGCGGCGAGGACGAAGTGGCAGAGGACGAGCGCGGTCATACGGCAGGCGTGGCGGGAGAGGCCACAGAACAGACAATGAGCACTAAGTACAGATATATCCCCAGCCACACTTCACCCGTACGGCGCGCCGCACGGACAGTGATTGACCGTCGGCCCGCTGCGCGACGGCTCCTCGAAGCGCCGCATCCGCTTCTTGCGGCCGCCGCCGTAACGTCACTTTCCGGACAGCTCCGCGCGTTGATGGTGGTTCTGTGCATGATCGGTGATGCACATGTGAGCCCGCTTCCTTTCCTTTTTTGCAGTGTGACTAATATCTATGTGTCGAAGTTTCCAACGGATTTGACCAGTCGTGAGGCTGGCATCATCGTCAAGGAGCATGCCCTGCGCACGCGCGCGTCAAGGCGGAGCGGCTCGACCACAATGTCGCTGCGGACGGCCCTGCTCGTACTGGCCATCGTCCCCGGTGTAGCACTGGCCGCCCTCTGGGCCGTCACCAGTGGTCAGACTCTGCTCGACTTCCAGAGGCAGGCAGCCCAGGGGCTGTTGGCCCAGAAGGCCGGCCAGCCGTCCAACATCGTGTACTACAACCTGCAGGAGGAGCGGCGGCTGAGTGCCGAAGCTCTGGCCCGCCACGGAGGTGTCACCGACGAGCTGCGCAAGCAGCGCAAGCTGACCGACGAAGCGATCACCGGGTTCCAGTCCCTGTCGGACATCGCCACCGACGACGCCCCGGACGAGGTCCGGGACGCGGTCGTCCGGGCCCGTACGGCGATCACCCAACTCCCGGCCCAGCGCTCCCTCGTCGACGAGGGGGACAACGACCAGCAGAAGGCCGTGTACCGCTACTACACGGACCTGATAGCCGTCGACCTGAAGCTCTTCACCGCGCTCAGCCATGTGGACAACGGCGAGATCACCACGCTGTCGCAGCCGCTGGTCGACCTGTTCTGGGCCAAGGAGATGATCTCGCGCTCGGACGCCCTGCTGGCCCGCGGCTGGGTCCGGGGCAAGCTGAGCACGGCAGACCTCCAGGAGGTCCGTCAGGCCGTTTCCGGCCAGTCCTTCCAGTACGCCACCAAGGTGGTCCCCTACCTCCCGGCGGACGAGAAGGCCATGTGGGAGGAGATCGCCGCCAGTTCGGCCTGGAAGACCAAGACCCGGGTGGAGACGGAGGTTCTGCGCCCCGCGGACGCGGACAGTGCCGGTTTCGTCAGCCTCCGCGCGAAGGAGGCGACCTGGCGCGGCGCGATGGACCAGGTCACCCCCCAGCTGATGAAGCTGATGGAGCACCGCACCGACCTGGTCGTCGCGAACGGCAAGGACAGTGTCCTCTCCCTGCTGATCAGGGTCATCCTCACCACGGTCATCGGCCTCGTCGCCGTCATCGCCGTCATCTGGATCACCTGGCGCCTCACCCGCAACCTGCGCCGCCGGATCGGCCGGCTCCAGGAGCGGGCGGAGGAACTGGAGAAGGCGCTGCCCGATGTCGTCGAGCGACTCGGCAAGGGCGAACGCATCGATGTCGAGACCGAGGCCCGCGCCATCGGTCACGACCGCAAGGAGGGGGGCAAGGCCGACGAGCTGACCCAGCTCGGTCACGCCCTCGACCTGGCCCGCACCAGCGCCCTCCAGGCGGCGGTCAACCAGGCCGACCAGCACCGGGGCTTCGAGCGGCTGCTGCAGCGCATCGCGCGCCGCACCCAGCAGTTGATCGGCCAGCAGCTGAAGAAGCTGGACGAGCTGGAGCGCAAGCACGAGGACCCCGAGGTGCTGGACGGCCTCTTCGACCTCGATCACCTCACAGCCCGCCTGCGGCGCTACGAGGAGAACCTCGTGATCCTCGCGGGCGGCTCCCCGCACCGGCGCTGGCGCAAGCCCGTACCGCTGCTGGACGTCATGCGCTCCGCCCAGGGCGAGGTGCAGGACTACCAGCGTGTGGTGCTGGATCTGGACGGCGCCCCGTGGCTCTCGGAGCGGGCCGTCGGCCCGGTCTCCCACGTACTGGCGGAGCTGATCGAGAACGCACTCACCTTCTCCAAGCCGCCCAGTCCCGTCGAGGTCAGGGCGGCCCGGGTCAGCCGGGGTCTGGCCATCGAGGTCGAGGACCGCGGGCTCGGCATGGAGGAGGAGCAGCTCGCCGAGGCCAACGAGCTGATGAGCAAGCCGCCCCGGATGGACGTGCTGGCGCACGCCGACGACATCCGCCTCGGCCTGTACGTGATCGCGCGTCTCGCCGACCAGCACGGCCTGCGGGTGGAGTTCCGCCAGTCGGCCTTCGGCGGCACCCGCGTCGTCGTGCTCGTCCCGGACGCGCTCACCGTCCCCGGCCCGCACTCCGGCCCGGTAGCCGTCCCCTCCCCCGAGAGCGCGGACACCGCACCGGCCCCGGAACCCTCCCCGGCCAGCGGCGCCGACGCCCTGCCCAGCCGCGGCCGCGGCCAGGCCCTCGCCGGTGTCACGGCACTGCACGCCTCGGGCGCACCGTTCGACACCACCGGTGCGCCCTACACGGTGGCGGACGAGCCCTTCCCCGACCGGGAGGAGCAGCCGCAGCCGGCCCCCGCCGACAACCCGTTCGGTGACCCGGTGACCCCGTACACCCCGTACGCCGACAGCACGCCGGGAAGTACGTACGGCCAAGCCGTACCCGCCTCCCCTTACGGCGGCACGGACCAGGGCCCGTACGACAACCTGGGCGACACCGCGTACGGCACGTCCCACCAGGACACGTACGCGGACACCGAGCAGCCGTACATGAAGGCCGAGGGCCAGTACCCGGTACCGCACCAGCCCTACCAGACGCCCGAGGAGCCGTACGTGTCTCCGCCCCAGCCGTACCCGGGACCGTACGCGGCGGGCGTCCCCGAGCGGACCGGCTATCAGGTGCCCGGGCCCCGGCAGCCGGAACTGGCAGCCGGGCACCCGGGACAGCTCCCGGTGGCCGAACCCGACCATGCGGCTCCCCCGGCGGCCGGTACGACCGGCCGGGAGGGCGGGCCGGGGCGGCCCGCACTGCCGGCGGCACCCGCCACGGAACCCCCGTTGCCTCGCCGGGTGCGACAGGCCAGCCTCGCGGACGAACTGCGGATCACTCCGGCCGCCGCGCCTGCGGCGTCCCCGTCGCCGGGCCGGTCGGCGAACCCGCAGTCCCGTCCGGCCCCGCGCCGCGCCGGTGCCGCCATCGGAGCCTTCCAGCGCCGGTCCCGCGCGGCACGCGCGACCGACGAGCCGCCGACGCAGCCCGACCCTCCCGCACCCCTCCCCACGAGAGAAGAACGGTCATGACACGCACAACCGCCACTCACCAGGACCTCGACTGGCTGCTCGACGGTCTTGTGGACTCGGTGGCCGAGACCCTGAACGCCGTGCTGCTCTCCGACGACGGGCTGGTGGTGAGCCACTCGCGCACCGTCGAGCGGTCCGACGCCGAGCGGCTGGCCGCCATCTGCACCGGCCAGCAGAGCCTGGCCCGTGGTGTGGGCCAGCTCTTCAACGGCGGCGGCGTGCACCAGGTGATCGTCGAGCTGTCGGATCTGTGGCTCTTCATCATCTCCGCGGCCCAGGGCACACATCTGGCCGTCGTCGCCTCCCAGGAGGTGGACGCCGAGATCATGTCGCTCGCCATGCACAACCTCGTCCAGCAGGTCGGCCAGAAGCTCAGCACCCCGGTGCGGGGCGACTTCAACGCCTTCGGCGGCGGGGACGGGCCGCGCGCGTGACCCCGCACTGGGAGGACGAGGAGACGGAGGAGGACGGCGCGGGCACCATGGTGCGCCCGTACACGATCACCCGTGGCCGGACCGCTCCCGAGCGGGACGACTTCACCCTCATCACCGTGCTGACGACCGCGCACGACCCACGGGACGGGCACGGCGCACCGGTCCATCCGGGCAGGCTCCAGCCGGAGCACCGGATGATCCTGGAACGCTGTCTGCGTCCGGCCGCGGTCGCCGAGGTGTCCGCCGACCTCAACCTCCCGGTGTCGGTGACCAAGATCCTGCTGGCGGACCTGGTCGCCCAGGGCCTGCTGCTCGCCCGTGCGCCCCTTTCGGTGGCCCGGGCGGCCGGTGGCGCCGACATGGGAATGCTGGCCGCCCTTCGCGACGGACTCGGGAGACTCTGAGCCAAGATGACCATCAGTCAGGCGGCCCCCGCCGCCGTAAAGATCCTGATCGCCGGCGGTTTCGGCGTCGGCAAGACCACCCTCGTGGGCGCCGTCAGCGAGGTCGCGCCCCTGCGCACCGAGGAGTTCCTGACCAAGGCCAGCATCGGCGTCGACGACCTGGCCGGTGTGGGACAGAAGGACACGACCACCGTGGCCCTGGACTTCGGCCGGATCACGGTCAGTCCGGAGCTCGTCGTCTACCTGTTCGGCACACCGGGCCAGGAGCGCTTCTGGTTCATGTGGAACGACCTGGTCAACGGGGCCCTCGGCGGCGTCGTGATCGCCGACACCCGGCGGCTGGAAACCAGCTTCGCCTCGATCGACTTCTTCGAGAGCCGGGACATCCCGTTCGTCGTGGCGATCAACTGCTTCCACGGGCACAACACCCGCACTCTGGACGAGGTCCGAGCGGCCCTGGACCTCGATCCGCATGTCCCCCTGCTGGTCGGCGACGTACGCGAGCGGCCGTTCGGACGTGACGTGCTGCTGGCCCTGGTGGACCACCTGATGAGCCTGCCCGTCGCGGCCGGCTGATCGCCCTCCCCCCGCTCCTTCGCACCATTTCCGCACTGGAGAGAACCGATATGGCAACACCTCTGCGCGTCCTGATCCACGGCGGCGGCATCGGCGGACTGACCCTCGCCACCGCCCTCGCCCGGCGCGGCCACACCGTCGAGGTCGCCGAACTGCGCGACGAGCTGGAGGCCCTGGGCGTCGGCATCATCCAGCCGTCCAACGCCCTGCACGTCATGCGGGAGATCGGGGTCCTCGACGACTGCCTCAAGGCGGGCTTCGAATGGGAGGTCCTGACCATCGCCGACCCGGCCGGCAACACCCTGGCCGAGATCCCGCAGCCCCGCATGGGCGACGCCCCGTCCAACAACGGCATCCCGCGCCCCGAGCTCGCCCGGATCCTCGGCACCGCCGCCACGGCGGCCGGGGCCACGATCCGCTTCGGCGCGACCATCACGGAGCTCACCGACGACGGCGAGGGCGTGGACGTCACGCTGTCCGACGGTTCGGCCGCGCGCTGGGACCTGGTCGTGGGCTTCGACGGCATCGGCTCGCCGTTGCGCACCCGGCTGTACGGCGACCGCTACGTTCCCGAGTACACCGGCTTCGCCAACTGGCGTGTCACGATGGCCCGCCAGGAGCAGGTCAAGGGCGTCGTCATGGGCACCGCGGGCCAGGCCGCCAAGGCCCTGCTCACCCCGATCACGGACGAACTGATGTACCTGGGCACGGTGTTCGCCGAGGCCGAGGACTTCCGGCCCGACGCCGAGAAGGCGCACGAGCAGCTCAAGGAGCGGCTGCCGATGTTCTCCGGCCCGGTCGCCGAGGCCCTCGCCGCCGTCAGCGGTCCGGAGGCGGTCGTGTACTCGCGGATCTCCCAGGTGACCGTCGAGGAGCCCTGGCACGTCGGCCGGGTGGTCCTGGCCGGTGACGCCGCGCACGCGAGCACCCCGCACATCGCGCAGGGTGCGGCGATGGCCGTGGAGGACGCGCTCGTGCTCGCCGAGTCGCTGGACGCCGAGGCGGACGTGGCGGCCGCGCTCGATGCCTGGGAGGCCCGTCGTCGCCCGCGTGCCATGTGGGTACAGGCCATGTCGCGTGCCGTGCTCAAGCAGGAGACGGGCGGGGAGACGACGCCCGAGGAGGACGAGCTCCTGAAGATCGGCATCCCGGGGGCGGCGCACGTGCTGGTGCAGCCGTACTGATCGCGCGCGCCGATCGTCGCGATCATCCTGAACGCCCTGTGCGGGACCGGATTCCCGGGCCCGCACAGGGCGTTCACGCCTTCAGGGCAGGACCGCCACCCCGTCGATCTCGACCAGTGCCTGTTCGTCCCAGAGCCGTGCCGCCCCGATGACGGCCATCGCCGGGTAGTCGCGTCCCGCCAGCCGGCGCCAGATCCGGCCCAGTTCGGCGGCGTTGGCCCGGTAGTCGGCGACATCGGTGGCGTAGACCGTGACCCGTGCCAGGTCGGCGGGGGCGCCGCCGGCCGCGCGCAGGGCGCTGAGGAGGTTGGTGAGCGCGGTGGCGAACTGCTCGGGCAGGGTGCTCCCGGTGATGTCGCCCCGCTGGTCCAGGGCCGTCTGCCCGGCGAGGAAGACCAGTTGGCTCCCGGTGGCGGTGACCGCGTGCGAGAAGCCCGTGGGGGGTGAGAGTTCGGCGGGGTTGATCCGGTGGATCGGGCTCATGCGGACGGCTCCCGGTTCGCGTACAGCTCCTTGGCGATGATGGTGCGCTGGACCTCGCTCGCTCCCTCGTAGATGCGCGGGGCGCGGACCTCGCGGTAGAGGTGTTCGAGCATATGGCCGCGGCGCAGGGCGCGGGCGCCGTGCAGTTGGACGGCCGTGTCCACGACGTATTGCGCGGTCTCGGTGGCGTACAGCTTCGCCATCGCGGCCCGCCGCGGGACGCCCGGCTCCCCCGCGTCGTACGCGGCGGCGGCCGCGTACACCAGAAGCCGGGCGGCCTCCGTGCGGGTGGCCATCTCCGCGACCTGGTGGGAGACGGCCTGCAGGTCGCTCAGCGGTCCGCCGAACGCGGTGCGGGTGGCGGTGTGCTCCACGGTGGCGTCCAGGGCGGCGCGGGCCATGCCGATGGCGAACGCGCCGACGCTGGGCCGAAAGAGGTTGAGGGTGTTCATGGCGACGCGGAAGCCCCGGTCCGGTTCGCCGAGCACGTCGTCGGGGGTGACCGGGACGCCGTCGAAGCGGAGGGCGCCGATCGGGTGCGGGGACAGCATGTCCAGCGGGGTGCCGGTCAGCCCGGGACGGTCGGCGGGGACCAGGAAGGCGGTCACGCCACGCGCACCGGCGCCGGCCGTCGTCCGGGCGAAGACGGTGTAGAAGTCCGCCTCCGGGGCGTTGGAGATCCAGCACTTCTCACCGGTCAGCCGCCAGCCGTCGGGCGCGGCCACGGCTTCCAGATCGAGGGCGGCCGCGTCGGATCCGGCCCCCGGCTCGCTGAGCGCGAAGGCGGCGACGGCGCGGCCCGCACGGACCTCGGGAAGCCACCGCTCGCGGTGTGCGGGGGTGCCCGCCTGCACGACGGGGTACGTCCCGAGGCCCTGGAGCGCCAGGGCGGTCTCGGCCTCCGTGCAGCCGCGGGCGAGGGATTCGCGCAGCAGGCACAGGTCGAGCGCGCCGGAACCGAGCAGCCGGTCCAGCAGACCGAGCTCGCCGAGCGCCGCCACCAGCGGGCGGTTGACGTGGCCCGGCTCGCCCTTCTCCGCGAGCGGGCGCAGCCGTTCGGCGGCCAGGGTGCGCAGTTCCTCGCACCAGGCGGTCTGTGCCGGATCGAGCGAGAATGCCGTCATACCGGCGCCTCTCCTGTCGAAGTCCCGGTGCCGTCCCTCCGGAACCCGGATTTTATCGCGGACCGTTGACTACCGTCACCCAAACGATACGCTCCAAGGGCGACAAGGGGGCGATCCTTCATGGACCCGAACACCTCAGCGCACATCGACAGCTTCGCCAGGGAACATCTGCCACCCGCCGACCAGTGGCCGGAACTGGTCTTCGACCTGCCCGAGCTGCACTATCCGGCCCGGCTCAACTGCGCCGCAGAGCTGCTGGACCGTACGACCGAGCGCTTCGGTGCCGAGCGGCCCGCCTTCCGCACGCCCGACGGCGGGGTGCTGAGCTACGGGGAACTGCGGGATCTCGTCGACCGGATCGCCCATGTCCTCACGTCGGACCTGGGCGTCGTGCCCGGCAACCGCGTGCTGCTGCGCGGCCCCACCACACCCCACCTCGCCGCCTGCTGGCTGGCGGTACTGAAGGCCGGGGCGGTCGCCGTCACCGTACTGGCCCAGCAGCGGGCCGCCGAACTCGCCACGATCTGCTCGATCGCCCGGATCAGCCATGCCCTGTGCGATGTCCGGTCCGCCGACGACCTGGTGAAGGCCGGGGTACCGGGGTTGCGGATCACGGCGTACGGCGGCGACGCCCCCGACGACCTGCTGCGGCTGGCCGCTGCCCGGCCGGGCCCGTACCGGGCCGTGGACACCGCGGCGGACGACGTGGCGCTGATCGCGTTCACCTCGGGGACCACCGGGCGCCCCAAGGGCTGCATGCATCTGCACCGCGATGTGCTGGCCGTCGCGGACACGTTCTCCCGGCATGTCCTGAGGCCGCTGCCCGACGACGTCTTCGCCGGCAGTCCGCCACTCGGTTTCACCTTCGGGCTCGGCGGCCTGGTCGTCTTCCCGCTGCGGGCCGGCGCCTCGGCGCTGCTCCTGGAACAGGCGGGTCCCAAGCAGTTGCTGCCCGCCCTGGCGGCGCACCGGGTCTCGGTGCTGTTCACGGCCCCGACCGCTTACCGGGTGATGCTCGACCAGCTGGACGGGCACGACCTCTCCGCGCTGCGCCGCTGTGTTTCCGCGGGTGAGAACCTGCCGGTCGCGACCTGGCACTCCTGGTACGAGCGGACCGGTCTGCGGATCATCAACGGCATCGGTGCCACCGAGCTGCTGCACATCTTCGTCTCCGCCGCCGACGACGCCATCCGCCCCGGTACCACCGGGGTCCCGGTGCCCGGCTGGCAGGCGCGGGTGGTGGACCGGGACGGCGAACCGGTGCCTGACGGCGAACCGGGACTGCTCGCCGTGCGCGGGCCGGTCGGCTGCCGCTACCTCGCCGACGAACGGCAGCGGGAGTACGTACGGCACGGCTGGAACGTCACCGGCGACACCTACGTGCGTGACGCGGACGGCTACTTCCGGTACGTGGCCCGCGCCGACGACATGATCATCTCCTCCGGCTACAACATCGCGGGCCCCGAGGTCGAGGACGCCCTGCTGCGCCACCCCGAGGTGGCGGAAGCCGCGGTGGTGGGCCGGGCGGACGAGCTGCGCGGCCGGATCGTGGCGGCGTACGTGGTGCTCAGTGAGGGTTCGGCCCTGACGGCCGACGCGTTGCGCGCCTTCATGCGCTCGGAGCTGGCCCCGCACAAATGCCCCCGCCTCATCACGTTCCTGCCCGCGCTCCCGCGTACCGCGACCGGAAAGCTGCAGCGGTTCCGCCTCCGTGACGACGAACCCGGTGCGGACTCCGGCGCGCCGGACCGAGAATGATCACATGGTCGAACCGCACACCCCCCGCTCGCTGATCGTCACCCTCTACGGCGCGTACGGCCGCACCCCGGGCGACACCCCGATGCCGGTGGCGGAACTCGTCCGGCTGCTCGGCGCCGTCGGTGTCGACGCCCCCGCCGTGCGGTCCTCCGTCTCCCGGCTGAAGCGGCGGGGACTGCTCGTCGCGGCCCGGACACCGGGCGGGGCGGCCGGGTACGCGCTCTCGGCCGACGCCCGGCAACTGCTCGACGACGGGGACCGGCGGATCTACCGGCATCCGGACCCGCGCATCGAGGACGGCTGGGTCCTCGCCGTGTTCTCCGTACCGGAGGCCGAACGGCACAAGCGGCACCTGCTGCGCTCACGGCTGTCGGGGCTCGGCTTCGGCTCGGCCGCGCCCGGGGTGTGGATCGCGCCGGCCGCACTGTTCGACGAGACCCGGCACACCCTGGAACGCCTCGGACTCGCCCCGTACGTGGAGCTGTTCCGCGGTGACCATCTGGGGTTCGCCGGCACCGGGGAGTCGGTGGCACGCTGGTGGGACCTCGACGCCGTGGCCCGGCTGCACGACGGCTTCCTGGAGCGGCACGAACCGGTGCTGCGGTCGTGGGAGGCTCGGGCGGCCGGGCCACCGGATCCGGAGACGGCGTACCGGGACTACCTGATGGCGCTGGATTCCTGGCGGCAGGTGCCGTACGCGGATCCGGGACTGCCGAGGCAACTGCTTCCGCCGGCGTGGCCGGGCGGCAGGTCGGCGGAGGTGTTCGGGCTGCTGCACGAGCGGTTGCGGGATGCGGGGGCGCAGTTCGTCCGTGGGTGATACGGCTGCCCCGGCGGGGCCCGCCCGGCAGAATGCCTCTGCATGACCTGGACCTTCACGGATGACGTCGACGCCTTTCTCGACGCGGCCGGCGAATCGCTGGCCGCCCGGGCGGCCGAGTACACGGTCGTGCTGACCGTCACCGCCACGCTGCGCCGCCACGGCCCGCACGCCTACGGCGCCCACGATCCGGTACTCGGCTGGTGGCGCGGCGCCGACGGCGAGGTGGCGGGCACCCTGCTCCAGACACCGCCCTACCCCGCCACGTTGAACGCGCTCGTCCCCGAGGCGGTCGGCCCGCTGATGGCCGCCCGGCGGCTCACCCGCGTCAACGCCGACCGGGCCACCGCCCGGGCGGTGGCCGCCCACTGGCCGGGGCACCGCGTCGACGAGGAGCAGCGTCTCTACCGGCTGGGCGAGCTGACCCCTCCCTCGCCCGCTCCCGGCGGGCGGCCGAGGACCGCGACTCCCGCGGACCGGGACCTGCTGCTGCGCTGGTACGCCGCGTTCGCCGTGGATGTCGGCGGCCCGGGCGGATCCGGCGACCGCCACGGCCGGACGGTCGACGAGCGGACTGCGGAGGGCCGGCTGACGCTCTGGGAGAACGACGGCGTCCCCGTGTCGATGGCGGGCGTCTCGCCGCAGCTCGCGGGCACCGCACGCGTGGCTCCCGTCTACACCCCTCCGGAGCACCGCGGCCGCGGGTACGCGGCGGCGGTGACCGCGGAGGTCAGCCGCGCGGCACGGGAGGCGGGCGCCGACGAGGTACTGCTCTTCACCGACCTGGCGAACCCGACGAGCAACGGTGTGTACACCCGCATCGGCTACCGGGCGGTCTCGGACCGGCTGCTGATCAGCGCGGAGGACAGCGATGGATGACGTGCCCGAACCGACGTGGCTCGTCGCGGCGAACGTGGTGCGGTGGCGACGGTACGGGGACCTGGGGCAGGAGTTCCGCCCCGGTACGAAGGCCTTCCGCGGCGGGGCGAAGGTCTACGTCCTGGACACCTACCCCGGAACGGCCGACGAGCAGCTGACCGCGGTGGGTCACGGCCGGCACACCGGGGGCTGGATCACCATCGACACCGGCACCCGTCATCTGCACACGTTCCGGTCGCAGTTGGTGTACTCCCCCGCCGTACTCAGGCGTTGCGCCGCAGCGCCTTCGCGGACGCGCGAGGAGGCGGTGGAGCTGGCGGAACGGCTGGACGGGATCGCCCGTCACGGCCGCCACACGTATCACAGCGCCCCGCACCCCGACCCCTGTCTCTGCCACGAGTGCCTGCCGGTCAGTCCAGGGTGAGGCGCGGTTTCGGTGCGTCGGTCCGGCCCGTCGGCGGGGTGCGGCTGCCCGCCCGGTACGGGAGCGGCCAGGGGGCGCCCGGTCCGGTGTACCCCTGGTCGGCCGCCGCGTGGAGCGTCCAGTGCGGGTCGTACAGGTGGGGGCGGGCCAGGGCGCAGAGATCGGCGCGGCCCGCGAGCAGCAGCGAGTTGACGTCGTCCCAGGAGGAGATGGCGCCGACGGCGATGACGGGCACGCACAGGGTGTTGCGGATCCGGTCCGCGTAGGGCGTCTGGTACGAGCGCCCGTATTCGGGCCGTTCGAAGGGAACGACCTGACCGGTGGAGACATCGATGGCGTCGGCTCCGTGCGCGACGAAGGCGCGGGCGATCTCGACGGCGTCCTCGCCCGTCGTCCCGCCCTCGGCCCAGTCCGTCGCGGAGATCCGGACGGTCATCGGCCGGTCGTCGGGCCACCGTTCTCGGACCGCGTCGAAGACTTCCAGCGGGAAGCGGAGCCGGCCCGCCAGGGTGCCGCCGTAGGCGTCGGTGCGGTGGTTGGTGAGCGGGGAGAGGAAGCCGGAGAGCAGATAGCCGTGGGCGCAGTGCAGTTCGAGAAGGTCGAATCCGCAGGCATCGGCCCGCTCGGCGGCGGACGCGAACTGTTCGCGGACGGCGTCCAGGCCTGCGCGGTCCAGGGCATGGGGCACCTGGTTGACACCCGGCGCGTAAGGGAGTGGGGAGGCTGCGGTGACCGGCCAGTTGCCGTCGTCGAGCGGCTGGTCGATGCCCTCCCACATGAGCTTGGTGGAACCCTTGCGGCCGGAGTGGCCGAGCTGGATCCCGATCGCGGTTCCGGGCGATCCGGAGTGCACGAAGTCGGTGATCCTGGTCCAGGCGGCCGCCTGTTCCTCGGTGTAGAGGCCGGTGCAGCCTGGAGTGATGCGGCCCTCGGGGCTGACGCACACCATCTCCGTCATGACCAGGGCGGCGCCTCCTAGCGCCCTGGCGCCCAGGTGGACGAGGTGGAAATCGCCGGGGACGCCGTCGGTGGCCGAGTACATGTCCATGGGGGAGACGACGACACGGTTGCGCAGCTCCAGGCCGCGCAGCCGCAGGGGGGTGAACATCGGCGGTGTGCCGGCCACGCTCCCGAACTCGTCCTCGACCGCCGCGGTAAACGAGGCGTCGCGCAGCCGCAGGTTGTCGTGGGTGACGCGGCGGCTGCGCGTGAGGAGGTTGAAGGCGAACTGGCGGGGCGGCTGGTCGACGTACGTGCCCAGGTCCTCGAACCAGCGCAGGCTGGCGGCGGCGGCGCGCTGGGTCGATTCGACGACGGGCCGGCGCTCGCTCTCGTACGCGGAGAGGGCCGCGGGCAGACCGGGGTGTTCCTCGATGCAGGCGGCAAGGGCGAGGGCGTCCTCGACGGCGAGCTTGGTGCCGGATCCGATGGAGAAGTGCGCGGTGTGGGCGGCGTCGCCGATGAGCACCGTGTTCCCGTGCGACCAGCGCTCGTTGACGACGGTCCGGAACGTGAGCCAGGAGGAGTTGTTGGAGCGCAGCGGCCGGTGGCCGAGGGCGTCGGCGAAGATCTTCGCGCAGTGCCGGGTCGATTCGGCGGAGTCGCAGGTGTCGAATCCTGCCGCGCGCCAGACCTCTTCGCGCATCTCGACGATGACGGTCGAGGCGCCGGGCGAGAAGGGGTAGGCGTGCAGCTGCATCACGCCGTACGCGGTCTCGGCGGTCTCGAAGCGGAAGGCGTCCAGGGCGAAGTCCGCGGCGAGCCAGATGTACCGGCAGCGGTGGCGGGTGACGCGGGGCCCGAAACGGTCCGCGTGGGTGTCGCGGGTCCTGCTGTGCACGCCGTCGGCCGCGATCACCAGGTCGTGGGAAGCGGCCAGTTCGGCGGCGGGCGGCGCCTCGGTGCGGAAGCGGAGGCGCACCCCCAGACCGGCGCACCGCTCGTGCAGGATCTCCAGCAGCCGGCGGCGGCCGAGGGCCGCGAAGCCGTGACCGCCGGAGGTCTGGGTGTGGCCGCGGTGGACGATGTCGATGTCGTCCCAGCGGACGAACTCGCGCTGGAGTGCGGCGTGGACGACGGGGTCGGCGTGTTCGATGCCACCGAGGGTCTCGTCGGAGAGGACCACTCCGAAGCCGAAGGTGTCCTCCGGTGCGTTCCGTTCCCAGAGGGTGATCTCGCGCTCCGGGCCCAGCCGTTTGAGGAGCGCCGCGGCGTAGAGCCCGCCCGGGCCGCCGCCGATGACGGCGACGCGGCGGAGTGCGGACGCCCGGCCGTCGCGGCGCGAGGAATCGGTGGGCGTCATCGCGTCACCGGCCCTGCCATTTCGGCGGCCGTTTCTCGGTGAAGGCGGCGTGGAACTCCGCGTAGTCCTCGCCGTGCATGAGCAGGGCCTGGGTGGCGGCGTCCATCTCCACGGAGGCGGCCAGGGGCATGTCCAGTTCGGCGGTGAGCAGCGCCTTGGTCTGGGCGAGGGCGAGTGCGGGCCCGTCCGCGAGGCGCCGGGCGAGGGCCACGGCCCGTTCGTCGGCCCTGCCCTCCTCGGCCAGTTCACTGATCAGCCCGATCCGTTCGGCCTCGGGGGCCCGGACGGCGTCGCCGAGCATCAGCAGCCGGGTGGCGTGTCCGAGGCCGACGACCCTGGGCAGCAGGTAGGCAGCGCCCATGTCGCCGCCGGAGAGGCCGACGCGGGTGAAGAGGAAGGCGAACCTGGCCGAGGGATCGGCGACGCGGAAGTCGGCGGCGAGCGCGAGGACGGCGCCCGCTCCGGCAGCGACCCCGTGCACGGCCGCGACGACGGGGAAAGGGCACTCCCGCAGGGCCCGTACGACCTGGCCGGTCATCCGGTTGAAGTCCAGCAGCTGGGCGGTGTCCATCGCGAGGGTGGCGCCGATGATCTCGTCCACGTCGCCGCCCGAGCAGAAGCCGCGTCCTTCACCGGCCAGCACGAGTGCGCGCACGGACCGCTCGCGCGACAGCTCGGCCAGGAGATCGCGCAGATCGGCGTAGGCGCCGAAGGTCAGCGCATTGAGCTTCTCGGGCCGGGCGAGGGTGACGGTGGCGACGCCGTCCTGCGTCGTGACCCGCAGATGCTGCCAGGCGTCCGTATGTGACGCGGAGCTGGGAAACGGACTCATCGAGGGTGGTCCCCTTCAGCCGTCGTGCTGCTGCCTGGCCCCGAATTTATCACCCGTACGTGACTTCCGTCACGAGTACGCGATAAGCGGAGCGTGAGAGGGCAGTGACGAACGTCCCCTTCATACCGGTCGGCAGGCCCTTGCCCGTGTCGTGGGGATTCGTAAGGTTGAAGTCGTGAAGTTCTGAGCTCTCTGATCCTTGAGTCCAGAACTGTTCACCACCACCTCGAGCCCAGAACTGTTCACTGTCTCCCGAACGGAAGCCCACCGTGCCGTCCGACGCCCCCGCGCCCACCGTCTGGCGCATCACGCTGCCGCACTCCGCGGCAGCCGTGCCGATCGCCCGGGCGCTGATCCGTACGGTGCTGGCGGACCTCGACGCACCCGCCGACAGCGACACCGCCGAACTGCTGACCGCGGAACTGGTCGCCAACGCCGTGGAACACACGCCCGGTGACGAGCCCGTCGAACTGGTGGTGGAGCTCCTGCCGACCGGCTGCCAGGTGGAGGTGCACGACGGCGATCCGGCCCCGCCGGGCGATCTCTCCCGTCCGGAGCCGGACTCCGTGCCCGATCCGTGGCAGGAGCACGGACGGGGGCTGCTGCTGATCCGGACCCTCAGCTCGTCCTGCGGTCACCGCACGACGGAGCGAGGCAAGGCGGTGTGGTTCACCCTGCCGTCGCCCGCCCGTCCGACGCCCTAGCCGGACGGCGGCTCAGGCCTCGGCCCGTCCCGCCAGCCGCGAGCGCCCGCGCCCGTAACCGGCGTACACCGCCGCACCGACCACCAGGAACACCGCGAACTGCACCCAGGTCGACCAGCCGGTCCCGTACATCAGATACACGCAGAAGGCGACGCCGAGCAGCGGGCTGAGCGGGTAGAGCGGCACCCGGAAGGACCCCTTCACCTCCGGATTGCGGCGGCGCAGCACGATCACGGCGACGTTGACGGCGACCATCGTGGCCAGCGTCCCGATCGTGGTCAGGTTCACGACCACGTCGAGCGAGGAGAAGGCCGCCGGAACGGCGAAGACGGCGGCGACGATCCAGGTGTTGGCGACCGGCGTCGCGGTGCGCGGCGAGACCCGTTCGAAGACCCGCGGGACCAGGCCGTCGCGCGACATCGACATCAGGATGCGGGTCTGTCCGTACATCACCGCGAGGACGACCGAGGAGATGGCGACGACCGCACCGAACGCGATGATCCCGCCACCGACGGTCGAGTCGGTGACCTGGTCGACGATGAGGGAGAGCGCGGCCGGCTTGTCGGCGACCGCGTCAGGACCGAGGGCGCCGATCGCGGCGAGGGCGACCGCACAGTAGAGCAGCGTGACCAGACCGATGCAGATCATGATCGCGATCGGGATGTTCCGCCGGGGGTTCTTCACCTCCTCGCCCGTGGTGGTGATGGCGTCGAATCCGATGTACGAGAAGAACGCCAGCGAGGCGCCCGCGGTGACGCCGCCCGCGCCATGGGCCATGATCGGCGTCAGGTTGCCGTGTTCGAAGGCGGTGAAGGCGATGACGCAGAACATGATCAGGATGGTGATCTTGAGGACGGCCATCGCGGCGGTGGCCCCGGCGCTCTCCCGGATGCCGCGCACCAGCAGAGTCGCCGCCATCATCACCACGAGCACCGCAGGCAGGTTGATCACACCACCGTCGCCGGGACCGGCGGAGAGCGCGGCCGGCAACTGCCATCCGAAGAGGCTGTCGAGCAGTTCGTTGACGTACTGGCTCCAGCCCACCGCCACGGCGGAGACCGATACCCCGTACTCCAGGAGCAGGCACCAGCCGACAAGGAAGGCCGTGCGCTCGCCGAGGGTGGCGTAGGCGAAGGAGTACGAGCTGCCGGAGACCGGGATCGCGCTGCCCAGCTCGGCGAACGAGAACGCAGTGAAGATGCAGGTGACGGCCGCGAGGACGAAGGACAGCACGACGGCGGGTCCGGCTTCGGCGACGCTGTCGGACAGGCCGACGAAGATGCCGGTGCCGACGACGGCGCCGACCCCGAAGCACACCAGCTGGAAGAGCCCCATGGTGCGCTTGAGGCCGTGGCCCTCCAGGTCGGCGCCGGACTCGGCGATCAGCTGGTGGGGGTCCTTGACGCGGTGCGGCGGGCCGGGGAGGCGCAGGGGGCTCACGGCGGTGGTCTCATCTCTGGCGGTACAGGTGGGGGGAGCGTGTGGCGACGGCTGTGGGGGCCGGTCACCCGCACACGAAAATGGGGTTCGAGCGTGCGAGCTCGAACCCCACCAACGGGGACCATAGTAGGCACCCGCACGCATGTTCACCCAATTGGGTGCATGGCCATGCGGTACGACCGTGTCAGCGTGTGGCCATCGTCGCCACCAGCACGGCCTTGATCGTGTGCATCCGGTTCTCCGCCTCGTCGAAGACGACGGAGTGCGCGGACTCGAAGACCTCGTCGCTGACCTCCAGCTCGGTCAGACCGTGCCGGGCATGGATCTCCCGCCCCACCTTGGTGCCGAGGTCGTGGAAGGCCGGAAGGCAGTGCAGGAACTTCACGCCGTCGTTGCCGCTGGCCCGCAGGACGTCCATCGTGACGGCGTAGGGAGCGAGGGCGGCGATGCGCTCGTCCCAGACCTCCTTGGGCTCGCCCATAGAGACCCAGACATCGGTGGCGACGAAGTCGGCGCCGCCCACACCCTCGGCGATGTCCTCGGTGAGCGTGACCGTCGCGCCGCTCGCCGTGGCGAGCTCGCGGGCCCGGGCGACGACGGTCTCGGCGGGCCAGTAGGCCTTCGGCGCGACGATCCGCACGTCCATGCCCAGCAGGGCGCCGGTGACGAGGTAGGAGTTGCCCATGTTGAACCGGGCGTCACCGAGGTAGGCGAAGGCGATGCGCTCGAGGGGTTTGTCGCTGTGCTCGGTCATCGTGAGGACGTCGGCGAGCATCTGGGTGGGGTGCCAGTCGTCCGTGAGCCCGTTGAAGACGGGGACGCCGCCATGGGCCGCCAGCTCCTCGACGGCTTCCTGGCTGTCACCGCGGTACTCGATCCCGTCGAACATCCGGCCGAGGACTCGGGCGGTGTCCTTCACGGACTCCTTGTGCCCCATCTGCGAGCCGGAGGGGTCGAGGTAGGTGGTGGAGGCGCCCTGGTCGGCTGCTGCCACCTCGAACGCGCAGCGGGTGCGGGTCGAGGTCTTCTCGAAGATCAACGCGATGTTCTTGCCGCGCAGCCGCTGGACCTCGGACCCCGCCTTCTTCGCCGCCTTCAGTTCGGCGGCCAGGTCGATCAGGCCGCGGAACTCCTCGGCCGTGAAGTCCAGCTCCTTGAGGAAGTGGCGGCCTGCGAGGTCTATGGCCATGGTGACTGCTCCTGGGTCGGACGGGGACGCATACCGTAACCCTGGAAGTCTATACGACGCAATGCATCGCTATACAGAGCCCTCCTGACCCCTCGCCCGCCGCCGTACATCCCGCCTACACCGGGTCCCGGACCACCGGGCAGCTCATGCAGCGCGGACCGCCCCGGCCCCGGCCCAGCTCGCTGCCACGGATCTCGATGACCTCGATGCCCTCCTTGCGCAGATGGGTGTTGGTGGTGACGTTTCGCTCGTAGGCGACGACGACGCCAGGTTCGACCGCCAGGACGTTGCAGCCGTCGTCCCACTGCTCGCGCGCCGCCGCATGCACGTCCTGGGTGGCGGTCAGGACCCGGATCGAGTCCAGACCCAGTGCCTCGGCGATGGCGCGGTGCATGTGCTCGGGCGGATGGTCGGTGACCTTGAGATCGCGCGGCCCGTCCCCGGGTTCGATGGTGTAGGAGCGGAGCATGCCCAGGCCCGCGTACTTGGTGAAGGTGTCCCCGTCGACCATCGTCATCACGGTGTCGAGGTGCATGAACGCCCGGCTCTTGGGCATGTCCAGCGCCACGATCGTCCGTGCGGAACCGGCGTCGAAGAGGCCGCGGGCCAGCATCTCCACCGCCTGCGGGGTGGTGCGTTCGCTCATTCCGATGAGCACGGCCCCCCGGCCGATGACGAGGACGTCGCCGCCCTCGATCGTGGAGGGGTAGTCGTCCTGGCCCTCCGACCAGTGGTGGAACGCACCGGCGTCGGGTCCTGTGAAGAGCGGGTGGTGGCGGTAGATCGCTTCGAAATGGACGGTCTCGCGCTGCCTGGCGGGCCACCGCATGGCGTTGATGGAGACACCGTCGTAGATCCACGCCGAGGTGTCGCGGGTGAAGAGGTGGTTCGGCAGCGGTCCGAGGAGGAAGTCGTCCAGGTCCATGACGTGGAAGCGCACGGATGTCGGCTCGGGATACCGCTCCAGGAACTCCCGCTTCGTCATCCCGCCGACCAGCGCCTCGCGAAGGTCGGCCGTGGACAGTTCCTCGAAGGCGGCCCGCAGATGCTCGGTGGCCAGCGGTCCGTACTCCTTCTCCTCGAAGACCCTGTCCAGCACGAGCCGGCGGGCGACAGGAATCTCCAGCGCCTCCTGGAGCAGGTCGCCGAAGAGGTGCACCTCCACCCCGCGGTCGCGCAGCACGTCGGCGAAGCCGTCGTGCTCCTGGCGGGCCCGGCGCACCCAGAGCACGTCGTCGAAGAGCAGCGCGTCCTTGTTGCCCGGGGTGAGCCGTTTCAGTTCCAGATCGGGGCGGTGCAGGATGACGCGGCGCAGCCGCCCGGCCTCGGAGTCGACATGGAATCCCATGCCCTCATCCTCACCGCGCGGGACGCCGTTCACCCCGCGAATCGCCAGTCGGTTCCGCCGACCCGGCCGGGACCGGTCACGGTCCCGGCCGGGCAGCGCATCCTACAGCCTCGGGTCCACCGGCTCCGACTCCAGCGCCAGGACCGCGAACACCGCCTCGTGGACTTTCCACAGCGGCTCCCCATCGGCCAGCCGGTCCAGCGCTTCGAGGCCCAGCGCGTACTCGCGCAGGGCGAGCGACCGCTTGTGGCCGAGGAAACGGCCACGCAGCCGGTCCAGATTCTCCGGCCGGGTGTACTCGGGGCCGTAGATGATCCGCAGGTACTCGCGACCGCGCACCTTGATCCCGGGCTGCACGAGGCGGTCCTTGCCGTCCCTGACGAGCGCGCCGAGCGGTTTGACGACCATGCCCTCACCGCCGCGGCCTGTCATCTCCAGCCACCAGTCGATGCCCGAGCGGAGCGACGCCTCGTCGGCGGTGTCGACGACGAGCCGCCGGGTGACCTGGAGCAGACCGGTGGGGTCGTTCTCCACCAGCCGGTCCAGCCATGCCAGTTGCTCGTCGTGGGGTACGGAGGCGAGCGAGCGGCCCTGCACCGCGAGGATCTGGAAGGGCGCCAGGCGCACGCCCTCCAGCCCTTCCGTGCTCCAGCAGTAACGGCGGTACGCCTCGGTGAAGGCGGCCGCGTCCTCGGCCCGCCCCCGCTGCCGGTCCGCGAGCGCGCCGACGTCGATGCCGCGCGCCGCCGCTGCCGCGAGCGCGCCGGTTGCCGCGGGGAAGACGGCCCCCGACGCCGCACCAACCGCCGCGTACTGCGAGCGGAGCAGTCCCGCGGCCTTCAGGGACCAGGGCATCAACTCGGCGTCGAGCAGCACCCAGTCGGTGTCCCACTCCTCCCACAGCCCGGCGGCGGTGAAGGCCTCGCGCAGCCGGCCCAGCACCGCCTCGGTGAGCGCGGGATCGTCCAGGAACGGCCGCCCGGTGCGGGTGTGCAACGCACCCGTCGGGCCGCCCTTGCCGAAGTCGCCGCCGGTACCGAAGCGGTCGCGCGCCACGTCCGCGTCACGGCAGACCAGGGCCACGGCCCGGGAGCCCATGTGCTTCTCCTCGCACACGACCTTGGCCACGCCGTCCGCCCGGTACTGCGCGAACGCCTCGGCCGGGTGTTCCAGATAGCCCTCCTCGTGCGAGGTGGCGGTCGGTGCCATGGTCGGCGGGAGGTAGGCGAGCAGGCGGGGGTCGACGGCGAACCGGCTCATGACCTCCAGCGCGGCCGCCGCGTTCTCCTCACGCACCGCGATCCGGCCCATGTGCCGGGTCTCCACGACCCGGCGGCCCTGCACATCCGCGAGGTCCAGCGGCCGGCCCTCCCGGCCGCCCGGCGCCTCGGTGGTCAGCGGCTTCACCGGCTCGTACCAGACCTGCTCGGCCGGTACGTCGACGAGTTCGCGCTCCGGCCAGCGCAGCGCGGTCATCCTCCCGCCGAACACGGCTCCGGTGTCCAGGCAGATGGTGTTGTTGATCCAGGAGGTGGTGGGGACGGGGGTGTGGCCGTAGACCACGGTGGCTCGGCCGCGGTAGTCCTCCGCCCACGGGTAGCGGACCGGCAGCCCGAACTCGTCGGTCTCACCGGTCGTGTCGCCGTACAGGGCGTGCGACCGGACCCGCCCGGAGGTGCGTCCGTGGTACTTCTCGGGCAGACCGGCGTGGCAGACGACCAGTTTGCCCTCGTCCAGCACGTAGTGGCTGACGAGACCGTCGATGAACTGCCTGACGCGCTCCCGGAACTCCGGATCCTCGGCGTCCTCCCGCTCCAGCTGTTCGATGGTCTCGGCGAGCCCGTGGGTCTGCTGGACCTTGCGGCCCTTGAGGTAACGGCCGAGCTTGTTCTCGTGGTTGCCGGGAACGCAGAGTGCGTTGCCGTCCGAGACCATGGACATGACGCGGCGCAGCACACCGGGGCTGTCGGGCCCGCGGTCGACGAGGTCACCGACGAACACCGCCGTACGCCCTTCGGGGTGCGATCCGTCCACGTACCCGAGCTTGCCGAGCAGGGTCTCCAGCTCGGAGCTGCAGCCGTGGATGTCCCCGATGATGTCGAAGGGGCCGGTGAGGTGGCGGAGGTCGTTGTAGCGCCGCTCCAGGACCACCTCTGCGTGCTCGGCCTCCTCCTCGGTGCGCAGGATGTGGACCTTGCGGAAGCCCTCGCGCTCCAGGCCGCGCAGCGAACGGCGCAGTTCCCGGCGGTGCCGCTGGACGACGTGACGGGCCATGCCGGCACGGTCCGGGCGGCCCGCGTTGCGCGCGAGACAGACCTCTTCGGGCAGGTCGAGAACGATCGCGATCGGCAGCACATCGTGCTCCCGGGCCAGCTGCACCAGCTGACGGCGGCTCTCGGGCTGGACGCTGGTGGCGTCGACGACGGTCAGCCGTCCCGCAGCCAGGCGCTTGCCCGCGATGTAGTGCAGGACGTCGAAGGCGTCCCGGCTCGCGCTCTGGTCGTTCTCGTCGTCGGCGACCAGACCCCGGCAGAAGTCCGAGGAGATGATCTCTGTCGGCTTGAAGTGCCTTCGGGCGAAGGTGGACTTGCCCGAGCCGCTCGCTCCGACGAGGACGACGAGGGAGAGGTCGGTCACCGGAAGGACACGCCCGGTGCGGTCGGTGCTGTGGTCGCTGTCGGTGTCGCTGCTGCGGTCGCTGGTGCTGCTGTTCATGCGGCTTTCGCCTCCTTCTCGGCCTTGGCGCTCTCGCCGGTCCTGTCGCTCTCGCCGGGCGCGGTGATCGTGAAAACGGCCAGCTGGGTGGGCGGGCCGACCTCGGGGTCGTCGGGACCCACCGGGACGAACTCCACCCCGTATCCGTGCCTGCCGGCCACTTCGCCCGCCCAGTCCCGGAATTCGGCCCGGGTCCACTCGAAGCGGTGGTCGCCGTGCCGGACGTGACCGGCCGGAAGGGATTCCCAGCGGACGTTGTACTCGACGTTCGGCGTGGTCACGAGCACGGTACGGGGGCGCGCCACCCCGAACACCGCGTACTCCAGGGCCGGCAGCCTCGGCAGGTCGAGGTGCTCGACGACCTCGCTCAGCACCGCCGCGTCGTACCCCTTGAGCTGCTTGTCCGTGTACGTGAGCGAGCCTTGCCGGAGCGTCACACGCGCGGCCTGACGCTCCCCCATCCGGTCGAGCTTCAGCCGCCGCGAGGCGATCGTCAGGGCCCGCATCGAGACGTCGACGCCGACGATCTCGGTGAAGCGCACGTCCTTCAGCAGAGCCTGCACCAACTGGCCCTGACCGCAGCCCAGGTCGAGCACCCGGCTCGCTCCCGCGGCGGTCAGCGCCGCCAGGATCGCGGCCCTGCGCTGCTCGGCGAGCGGCACCGGCCGCTCCTCCGTGTCGGCCGTCTCGTCGACGGCGTTGTCGATGCTGTCGACATCGAGGTCGTCGGACTCTGCCAGCCGCACCAGCTCCAGCCGCTGCATCGCCTGCCGGGTCAGCCCCCAGCGCCGCGACAGATACCGGCTGGTGATCAGCTTCTGCTCGGGGTGGTCGGCCAGCCAGCCCTCACCGGCCCGCAGCAGCTTGTCCACCTCGTCCGGTGCCACCCAGTAGTGCTTGGCGTCGTCGAGCACGGGCAGCAGGACGTACAGCTGACGCAGCGCGTCAGCGAGTCGCAACTCGCCCTCCAGCACGAGCCGTACGTACCGCGAGTCCCCCCACTCGGGGAACTCCTCGTCCAGCGGTACGGCCACCGCGTCCACCCGCGACCAGCCGAGCGGCCCGAAGAGTCCCCGCACCAGCTCGACCCCACCGCGGGCCGGCAGGGCGGGCACCTCGATCCGCAGCGGCATGGGCTCCTGCGCCCGCTCGGGCATCACCTTGCAGGTACCGCTCAGCGCGGACTTGAAGACGGTGCTCATCGCGACGGCGAGCAACGAGGAAGCCGCGTAGGGGCGGTCGTTGACGTACTGCGCGAGTGCCGCGTCGGGGGCGCCGCCACGGCCCTTGCCCTTGCCCCGCCGCACCAGCGCCACGGGGTCCACCTCCAGCAGCAACGCCGCCGTGCACCGTTCCGCGGACGCCTCGGGGTAGAAGACGTGCGCGGTGCCGTGCGAAGTGGAGAACGTCTGCGCCTTCTCGGGATGCTTGTGCAGCAGGAAACCGAGATCGGTGGCGGGACGCTCCGAGGTGCCGGTAGTACTGATCGTCAGGAACACGCGTCCGAGTATGGTCCGGTTCACTCGCCCTCACCAGGCATTTTCACCTCTCCCCGGGCTCGGGTGTCGACCTTCCCTCGCCGAGCAGCGCGGCCAGCTCCGCGATGGTGGCGGGACCGACGCGGCAGCATCCGCCGACCAGTCGCGCACCGGCACTCTGCCAGGCCCGGACCCGGCCGGGGTCGAACGTCGCTCCCCCGGCCCATCTCCTCCCCTCCGCGTCCCAGCGTTCACCGCTGTTCGGGTAGACGACGACCGGTTTCCCCGTCGCCTCGGCCGCCGCACGGACGGCCGCGTCCGCGTCGGCCGGATCGCAACAGTTCACCCCTGCCGCCACCACCAGGTCCTCTCCGTCGACGAGGGAGAACGCCTCTTCCAGCCGTTGCCCGGCCCTGGTCCGGTCCCCGGCGACGGTGTACGAGAGCCAGACCGGCAGCCCGCACTCCCCCGCCACCCGCACCAGCGCCTGCGCCTCGTCCACGTCCGGCACCGTCTCCAGCGCCAGCACATCGGGACGGGCGGCGGCCAGGGCCTCGATCCGGGGGCGGTGGAAGCGCTCCAACTCCCGGACCGTGAGCCCGTAGCGGCCCCGGTACTCCGCGCCGTCTGCCGTCACCGCCCCGTACGGGCCGACCGAGGCCGCGACCCAGACGTCCCGGTCCACCGCCCCGGCCGCCCGCCGTGCCAGCTCCACGCTGCGGGCGAAGAGCGCGGCCGCCTCCGCCCGCCCGGTCCCGTGCTTCCGGAACCCTTCGAAACTCGCCTGATAGCTGGCTGTGATGAGCACCTGCGCGCCCGCCCGCAGATACGCCGTGTGCGCGGCCTCGATCTGCCCCGGTCCGTCGGCGAGGAGCCGGGCGGACCACAGCGCGTCGGACAGATCGCAGCCCTGCGCCTCCAACTGGTTGGAGAGTCCGCCGTCGAGCAGGACCGTTCCCGCCGCCAGCGCGGCGGCAAGGGGACGGGAGGGGGCCCCGGCCGTACGGCCGGGATCGCGGGCGGGTGGCATCAGGGGCTCCTTGTCTCAGGTGAGCTGGGACTGGACCTGCGACGAGATCAGCTCCAGGTGCTCCAGGTCGTCGAGATCCAGCACCTGGAGGTAGATGCGCGACGCCCCGATCGCGCCGAACCGGCCGATCTTGTCGACGACCTCCGCGGGAGAGCCGGCCAGTCCGTTCGCCTTCAGCTCCGCCACGTCCCGCCCGATGACGGCGGCACGGCTCGCCACCTCGGCGTCGTTCTTGCCGACGCAGACGACCAGGGCGTTGGAGTACACCAGGTCGTCCGGTCCCCGGCCCGCCTCCGCGGCAGCCGCCCTGACCCGGCCGAACTGCCTCTCACTGTCCTCCAGCGAGGCGAAGGGGATGTTGAACTCGTCGGCGTACTGCGCGGCCAGCCGCGGCGTGCGCTTGGCACCGTGCCCGCCGATCAGCACCGGCACCTTGGCCTGCGCGGGTTTGGGCAGCGCGGGCGAGTCCGTGAGCTGGTAGTACGTGCCCTCGTAACTGAACGTCTTGCCGACCTCGGTGGCCCACAGGCCGGTGACGATCGCCAGCTGCTCCTCCAGCCGGCCGAACTTCTCCTTGGGGAAGGGAATGCCGTAGGCCTTGTGCTCCTGCTCGAACCAGCCGGCGCCCAGACCCAGCTCGACGCGGCCGCCGGACATCTGGTCGACCTGGGCCACCTGGATGGCGAGGACACCAGGCAGCCGGAACGTCCCGGCCGTCATCAGTGTGCCGAGGCGGATCCGCTTGGTCTCGCGCGCCAGCCCGGCCAGCGTGATCCATGCATCCGTCGGGCCGGGAAGGCCGTCGCCCTGCCCCATGCGCAGATAGTGGTCGGACCGGTAGAAGGCATCAAAGCCGAGGTCCTCCGCCGCCTTCGCGACAGTGAGCAGTGTGTCGTAGCTCGCCCCTTGCTGGGGCTCGGTGAAGATTCGAAGATCCATACATCCATCCTGCACCTCCGGACGCCCCACACTCCCCTCCGGCCGTCCTCCCCGCGCCGCCGCGCTCCCGGTGCCCCGGCACTCAGCCGATGCCGGGGGCCGGACCCACCGGTCCGTGCAGCACGCCGTGCGGGCCGTCCCGCTCCCGGCCACGCTCCAGATCCTCCCGGCGCTCCCGGTCACGCTCATCGAGCAGCCGGAGCATGCCGTGCACGCGGTCCGTCGACTCGTCGGCGGCGTCGATCGCCTCCATGCACTGCCAGTACAGGCCCTGCTCATCGGTCTCGCACGCCACCCCGACCAGGGCTATCCCCACCTCGCCCAGCAGCGCGCCGAGGCCGGTCAGGGCCGCTCGCGGATCGGCGACCTCGGAGAGCTGCGCCGCCCGGGCCACTCCTGCCCGGGCAGCCGGGTGATCCAGAGCCCCGTTGCTCCGTCCGCCGATCTCGCTGAGCCCGCTCGCCTCGCCCCGTAACTCCTTGGGCCCACCCGCTGCCAGCCGGCTCCCGATCGCCTGCGCCAGCGCCTGGGCCTGCCAGGCCTCGGCGATGATGTCCGGCGTGCCCCGGCTCTGCGCCAGTGCCCTCCGGATGACTGCTACAAGCCGCTCCGCTTCCATCCCGTGCCCCCGTTCGACGCGAAAACCCACTCACCTCTTCCATTACCCACAGTGAGGGCGGTGGTACCGAAAGGCCAGGGGATTTCGGAAATCTGTGGACACGAAATCGAATGTGGACAAGTCGATCACTCCGAAGAGTGACGAGTGGGGCGATCCGCCGGCTCCGGCACCGGGAAGCGCCCCTCATTCCGGTCGATCTTGGCCGCCAGGGCAGCCAGCACGTCGATCCCCAGCACCTCGCAGAACTGCAGCAGATAGGCGAGAACGTCCGCGACCTCGTCCGCGACCCGGTGCGCCGTTCCCGGGTCCTCCATCACCCGCGCCGACTGTTCCGGCGTCAGCCACTGGAAGATCTCCAGGAGTTCGGCGGCCTCGACGCTCAGCGCCGCCGCGAGGTTCTTCGGGGTGTGGTACTGCTCCCAGTCGCGTGCGGCCGCGAAGGCGACGAGCCGTTGCCGGAGCGTGCGTACGTCGAGTTCTGTCACAGCCCAGGTCTACCACCGCCGCTCCGGCGGGCAGGCGGCGCACCGGGGCCGCATCCGGTCACGGCGTACCGGATGCGTGGCGGCCCCGGCCGCTGCGCCGGCTACGCCCCCGGTACGCCCGCCGCCGTCACGCCTTCGACCTCCATGCCGAGGGGCGACAGCAGGAAGACGTTCCGGTCGACCCGGTGCATTCCGCTGCCGAGCCCGAAGACGACACCGCTGGTGAAGTCGAGGATCCTTTTGGCCACATCGCTCTCGGCACTGGTCAGATCGAGGAGTACCGGAATCTGTGCGACCAGGTACTCGGCGACCTCGCGCGCGTCGGCGAAGATCTGCACCCGCAGCACCACCATGCGCCGCTGCTCGGCGCTCTCCCGCTCGTCCGGGACCGTGTGGTGGTCCACCCGGGAGGGCCACTCGTTGCGACTGCGCAGCGGGACGACCTGGGCGAGCCCCTCCCACTGCTCGTCCGTGACGTCATACCTGTCGTACCTGCTCACCGGACCACCCCGTCTGTGCATCGGTCGGCGTTGCGCCGGCAGCGCTCACTGTTCATCGGGCAATTCTCTCGCCCCTCACCCGTTCGGCCTACCAGCGACACGGCTCAGGAACCGATCGGAACCTCCTGCCGCCCGGCGGGATCCCGGTCCGGGCCCGCGGACACGGTGGTGTCGAGGGGGGTGAACCGTACCGGAAGATGCACCAGCGCACGGTGGAACGGTCCCGGCCGCCAGAGCAGTTCACTCACCGGGACGGCCAGCTCCGCATCGCACAGCTGACTGGTGAGCTGCTCGATCGCGGTCATCGCGATGAGCAGGGCCGGCTGCTTCGCCGGGCATCGGTGGGGGCCGGCCGACCAGGCCAGATGGGCGCTGCCTCCGGACCGCACTCCGGTCTCCGAAGTGGCGGGACCCGACTGGGTGTTGGCTGCACCGAAGGAGACCAGGACGAGCTGTCCCGCGCGCAGCCGGACCCCGTGGAACTCGGTGTCGTGGCGCGGGTAGTGCGCCGCCAGATTGGCGATCGGCGGGTCCTGCCACAGGACCTCGTTGATCGCCTCGTGGGCGGTCATGGCGCCGCCGTGCAGGGAGCCCGCATACCGCTCGTCGGTGAGCATGTGCAGCGTGGCGTTGCCGATCAGGTTGGTCGCCGGATCGTGGCCCGCGCTCATGAGCAACGTGATCTGACGCACAGTCTCGTCGTTGTCCAGCTGAGCCGGATGCGCGAGGAAGTACGAGGTGAGGTCGCGGCGCGGCCGGGCGCGCCGGTCGGCCACGAGACGGGTGACGACGTCGACGAGGTCGGCGTACGCGGCGGCGGCACCCTGAGCCGAGTTCATCATGCCGCCGATGCCGTCGACGATGCGTTCGCCGTCCGCCGGATCGACGCCGAACCAGGTGACGAACACGTGCAGCGGGAGCCGGCGGGCGTACTGCGCGATGAGGTCGCCGCTGCCGGTCGCGGCGAACGCCCCGATGAGCTGCTGGGCCACCCTGGCCACCTCGGCGCGCAGGAGGTGCGGTTCGATCAGGGCGAGGGTGTCGTTGATGGCGTCGCGGTAACGGGCGTGCTCCGCGCCGTCGCTGAACAGTGCGGTGGGTCGGTGTCCCAGTACGGGCAGGACCGGGGAGTCCGCCGGGACCGTCGCCTGCCAGGTACGGGGGTCCTTGCTGAAGGTGTGGGTGTCGCGCAGCGTGTCGACGGCCGCCTGGTAGTCGGTGACGAGCATCGCGTCGACGCCCGGAGCGATCCGGACCGGCGCGAGGGGGCCGTGTTCCCGCAGTCTGCGGTAGTGACCGTGCGGGTCTGCCGCGAAGTCGGGGCCGTACAGCGCCAGGGGCTGCGGCGGCTGCGGATGCGATGTCATGACGGGTCCTCGGGCTGCGGGTCCTCGGGCTGCGGCAGTCGGGTCAGCACGTGTTCGGCCAGCGCGATCAGGGCGTCGATGCTGCCGCGTCGCTCCCTCGCGTCGCACTGGACCAGCGGGGTCCCGGCGTCGAGGTCGAGGTGTGCCCGCAGGACCTCGTCGCTGTGGGCGGGGGCGTCGGGGAAACGGTTGACGGCGACGGCGTACGACAGCCCCTGCTCCTCGACCATGTCCATGACGGCGAAGGAGTCGGCGAGCCTGCGGGTGTCCACGAGGACGAGCGCGCCCAGCGCACCGCGCGCGATGTCCTCCCAAAGGGGCAGGAACCGGTCCTGGCCGGGTGTGCCGAACATGTACAGCACGAGGTCGTCCAGGACCGTGAGGCGTCCGAAGTCGATGGCGACCGTGGTCGTGGTCTTGTCGGGGAGCCCGGCGGTGTCGTCGAGCAGGGTGCTGGACTGGGTCATCGCCTCCTCGGTGTGGAGCGTGGGGATCTCCGAGAGGGTGCGGATCAGGGTCGTCTTGCCCACGCCGAAGGGACCCGTGACGACGAGTTTCATCAGGGTCCGGGCGGCAGCCGGCAGATAGCCGACGTCCGTCCGGTCAGTGGAGGGAGCGGAGTCCAACGAGCAGCCTCTCGACGAGCGACCGGTCGATGTCCCCGGCACTGGGTATCGGCGGTCGCGTGAGCAGAAGTCCGGCGGCCGCGAGATCCGTGGCCAGGAATACGGTGGCGCTGACCGGCAGGTCCAGATGGGCCGAGCACTCGACGACGGTGAGCGCGCCCGGCTCCAGCAGGTCGCACAGCCTGCGCTGCTCGGAGCCGGTGTCCTGCGGCAGGGCCTCCTCGGTGCGCACGAGCACGGCGAGCCGGTCGAGCGCGGGGCCGGTGGGCCGGGACCGGCCCCCGGTGACGAGATAGGCGGGAATCAGGCGGCGTCCTGGGCCGGCAGTCATGGCCGGGTGGCGGTGTCCGGTTGGCGGGTGGGGGCGTGCATCGCCCGCGTCAGCGCGGTGACCTGCACCTGCATCTGGTAGGCGATGTCCCCCAGTTTTGCGCCGGGCTCGGCGAACAGGGCCAGCGTGGTGTTCCTGCCCGCCGGTACGACGATGGCGAAGCCCAGGTCGGACTCGACGACCGTCTGGGCCAGTTGCGGGGCCTCCGCGTTGGTGAACGCGGTGGTGAAGGCACGGGCGGCGGCGTGCAGCGTGGCCGTCATGGCGGCGACCCGTTCACCGGACGCCCGGTCGAGGCCGGGCGAGGCGCCCTCGACGAGACCGTCGCCGGTGGCGACCACGGCGTGCTGGACTCCGGGCAGTTCCAGCAGCGGGGTCAGCACCCACGCGAGGTCACCGGTGCTGGGGCTGGGGGCGCTCACTTCTCGTCGTCTCCTTGGTCAGCCTGGTCGCCCAGGTGGTCGTGGCCGTCGGCATCCGGTACGGGGGCCCGCCCGGCGACGCTCCTGCCGATCAGGGTGCCCTGCTGGAGGGCCGCCCAGGAAGACTCGGCCTGTTCGGGTGTACGGGACACCTGTCCGGCGGCCGGGGCGGCCGGGGTCGCGGCAGCCGCCGGGCGCGGCGCGCGTCGGCGCCTGCTGGGCAGCCCCGAAGGTACCGCGGCGGGCGGCGGCTCCGGCGGTCCGGACTCCGCGGGGGCGTCCGACCGGTCCTGGGCGGGGGTGGCCGACACAGGCACCGGGGCCAGGACGGAAAGGGTGTGGTCGTCCTCCAGCACGGTCAGCAGGTGGGCGGGGACACGGAGGATGGTGCGCATGCCGCCGAAGGGCGACGCCTCGATGTGGCAGTGGAAGCCGTACTGCACCACCAGCCGGCCGACGACCGCGAACCCGGTCTGCGGTGGGTCGCCCAGCTCGGTCAGCAGGACCTCGGACGGCCCGGCCAGCAGGGCGCGGGCCCGGTCGAGCGCGTCGTCGTCCATGCCGATGCCCGCGTCGTCGACCACCACGAACGCGCCCCGGCCGCCGCTCTGCTGGACGGTCACCTGCACATCGGTGTCGGGGTGCGAGTAGGCCGTGGCGTTGGCGAGCAGTTCGGCGAGCGCGATCGCGAGGGGTTCGGCGGCGCGGGCGGCGAGGCCCAGGCGTTCGTCGCGGAGGTGGTTCGCCACCTTGATCCGCTCGTAGCCCGCGACCCGGGACTGCGCCCCGAGCACGACCTCGACCAGGGGCGAGTTCTGCCGGGCCAGGCCCGGCCACGCGTCGCAGAGCACGGCGGTGGACTGGGTGCGGCGCAGCGCGAGTTCGTTGCGGAAGTCCAGTTGCAGGATGCGCGGGTCGTCGTACTCGTGCTGGAGCTCGTGCAGCAGCTGCTGGGACTGGTTGAGCAGGGACTGGATCTTGGCGGAGGTGCCGCGCATCGCCGCACGGGCGGCCGCGTCGACGCGCTGCCGCTCCTCCATGACCGCGGTCCGGGCCGCCTGCACGGCCTCGGTGAGGAGCCTCGCCGCCTCGCCGTCGACCTCGGCCGCCTCCCGCAGCCCGGGAACCTGGGCGCTGGGGTGGGAGAGGGCGAGCGCGCCGGCCGGGATCCGCTTGCGCGCCAGCTGCCGGATCTCGTCGACGAGGGCCGCGGTGCGGGCCTCGGCCGCCTTCGCCTGGCGTTCGGCCAGCTCGGCGTGGGCCACGGCCAGTTGCTCCGAGCGGGCGGCCCGGTAGAAGCGTGCCGTTGCTGCCACGGCGGCTATGACGGCGACCACCGCCACGATCCATGCCATGCCGTTACCGCGTTTCTGTCGTCGGGTCGGTCCTGTGTCCGGGGCGGCGGCCTCCGGTCCCGTGGCCGGGGCGAAGGAGGCCGGTCCCGTGGCTGCCGTGGCCGCGAGCGCCGGCCCCGTTGCTGCCGCGGCGGCCGGGGGCCGTGCGGTCAGTCCGCCCGGCCTGCCTTCTCACGGGCCTGCTCCACTTCTTGCGCGACTGCTGCGACGTCAGTCATGACCTGGAGTACGCCGGGGAGTTCGGATCCGTCGAGCTGCCGGTACTCGCTGCCGATCGTGACCACCAGCCGCTCCGGAAGCCCCAGTTCGGGGTGGCGCCCCTCCCCGATCACCCGGCGGGCCGCCTCCACGGCGGGCACGCCCGCGGAATGGAAGGCGTGGGCGCGCTCCCGCACGTACTCCAGGTAGACGATGTGGTCGCGTACGCCTGCCCGGTCCAGGACCGGCCCGTGGCCCGGCACGACGGTCTCGGCGCCGGTGGCCAGTACCTGTTCGCAGGCCGCGATCACGTTGCTCAGCGGGCCCGCCCAGTGGATCGGGTGGTCGCCCGGCTGCTGCGGGGTCGAGGAGAAGATGATGTCGCCGCTGAACACGACGCCCTGCGCGGGCAGGTGGACCATGAGGTCCCCCGTGGTGTGCGCGGACGGCAGGGACGTGATGCGGACGGGGTACTCCCCCAGGGTGAGCTCCAGCTCCCCGGTGAAGTAGGTCGTCGGCCGGACCGGATCGGTCTGCGACCAGTCGAAGGGGCCGAAGTGACGCCCGAGGTAGGCGCCGAGCGCGGTGGCCGGATCGCTCCCGTTGACCAGGGCGTGCTGCTGTTGCGGCGTGGGCTCGTAGTGGATGTGCTCCCGGGCCTCGCGGGTCGCGATGATCTCGGCGTCCGGGAGGACCCCCGCACCCCAGAAGTGGTCCCCGTTGGCGTGCGTGACGATGACGCGGTCGATGGAGACACCGTCGGGCAGCAGCTTCGTGCTCTCGGCCAGGAACTGCCCCGCGAGCACCGTGTCGTACGGCGTGTCGATCCAGAGCGCGCCACGAGGGGAGACGAGCAGGCCGCAGTTGGCCAGCCCCCAGCCCCGCTTCGGCGGGAGCCACGCGTACAGGCCCCGGCCCAGGTCAACGACGTCTCCACCCGTGATCGACATGGACGCGATTATGCCGACCGGTTTCCGGTCTTGCGTTCGAACCCGGCCACTCGACCCTCCCTTTGGCGTGAAATCGACTATTCGCCACTCGGGAGGCGGCCGGCCGGTGACCGTACGAGAGCGATCGAGCCAGGCACGGCCGGACAGCACCGGAACAGTTCGGAGCAAATCCCCCGGCCGCCTCCCCCCTCGTCACCGATGCGCAGTGGCCCGCCGTCAAACCGGCGGAGGTCGATTACCCACCGAGCATGGCTGAAAACAGGCGCCGAAAAGCCCCCGGGTAGGACCGCGGGAGGCGGCCCGCCGGGGGCTTGGTCTCACGTACTAGTAGGTCGCGGGCACGTTCCACTGCTGGTTGGCGCCGCCGTGGCAGTCCCACACGTTCAGCGCGGTCCCGTCCGCGGTGGCGCTCCCCGGCGCGTCGAGGCATCGGCCCGACGCCTTGTTGACGAGTGCGTGCGTGGAACCGTTGTACGTCCACTGCTTGGCCGGGTCGGAGACGGCTCCGCCCGTACCCGTTCCCGCACAGTCACGTACCCGTACGGCCGCGCCGTTGCCCGTGCCCTCCGCGGTGAGGCAGTAGTCGGAGGGCAGCCGCAGCGTGCCGTCGGCCGCTCTCACCCAGGCCTGGTTGGCGCCGCCCGAGCAGGTGTAGACGTCGGCGACGGTGCCGTTCGAGACGCCTCCCGCGGCGTCCACGCACTTTCCGCCCTGCCCCGTCACCGGGCCGCGCACCGAGTTGCCGACCGCGAGGTTCTGCACCGTGGAGCCGGCGACGACATCGGTCCGGGTCGTGGACGCGCACGCGTTGCCGTTGTTGGACGTGCCCGAGACCGCGCCGGTGACTGCCCCGCCGTTGCCGGTGGGCGTCCCGAAGCGAACGTCACTGAACGGCTGGTCGTAGCAGTTGGCGCGGGAGTCGTTCCATTCGAAGTACTCGGTCCAGTCGACCATCCCGGTGGGCGAGATGGCGGTCGCCGGAGTCTTGATGGTGCCGAGCTTGTACGAGGCGCCCGTGGCGGTGTCCGCGACGGTGGCGCCGAACCAGCCGTCGCCCTCGGCCGCGACCTTGAAGGTGTAGCGGTGGCCGGCGGTCCAGTCGAGGTTCATCCGGCAGCTCATGCCTTCGCCCTCGCCGCCGAAGCCCTGGCACCAGCTGCCGGTGGAGCCGGCCTTGGCCTCGGAGACGTCCCAGACGGAGAAGAGGAGCATGCGGCTCTTGCCTCCGTTGGACTGCATCCCGATGTACGCGCCGTTGCCCTGGTCGAAGCCGAACTGGTGGCTCCAGAAGACGTTGGCCTGGTATCCGGGATCGTGCTGGACAGTGGTGGACCAGGTGACGTCGGTCAGCTTCGGCGCACCGGAGAAGGTGTAGTTGGTGTAGGTGCCGGGCGTCGTCCCGATACCTGCTGCCTGTGTGGGGGCTGCCGTGCCGAGCAGTGCCAGAGCGGCTGCCGCGGCGGTGGCGGTGATGGTTCCGAACAAGTGGCGCAGAGTCATGCGTTGCACCTGCTTCTGCTGGGGGGATGGGGATCGGTTCCTTGCATGCACCGGCTCGGTGCATCTCTTGCGGTGAAACCCGCCGGACAGGGCCGTGGCCCTGTCCGGCCTTCCCGGTCAGATCCTCAGGAACGGACCTGCCCGCGTTCGAAGTACGCGACCAGCCTGGGGTCGAGGGCCGGCACGTCGTACGGCGCACCGCCCTCGCGCAGGGAGCGGGTCGCGAGGACACCGGCGGCGACGCTCATCCGCGCGGCGACCGGTGAGGTGTCGGTGACTCCCCCGTCACGCACGAACCGGCAGAACTCCTCCATGATCCGGGTGTCACCGCCGCCGTGCGAACCGCCGGCCTCCGGCACCCGGTAGGTGATGTCGGCGTCGGCGCGGTATCCGCTGGGGCCGGTGTTCCAGACCTTGACCTCGTCACCGGGGCTGTCGCCGAAGTTCTCCAGCCGCCCCTCGGTGCCGATCACGGTGTAGTTGCGCCAGTAGTCCGGGGTGAAGTGGCACTGCTGGTAGGCGGCAACGACGCCGTTGTCGAGCTGCATGTTCATCACCGAGACGTCCTCGACGTCGACGATGTGGTGCAGGTCCTTCCGGGCGGTCGGCGGCCAGTCGAACTCGCGCAGCCAGTTGTCCGGGCGAGGGGTTCCGGCCTCGCGGCGCGGCAGCCCGCCGTAGACGAGCAGGTCGCCCAGCGCGTTGACCCGCCGTGTGTAGCCACCGGCCAGCCAGTGCAGCACGTCGATGTCGTGCGCGGCCTTCTGGAGGAGCAGTCCGGTGGTCCGGGTCCTGTCGGCGTGCCAGTCCTTGAAGTAGTAGTCGCCGCCGTAGCCCACGAAATGGCGCACCCAGACGGCCTTGGGCTCCCCGATGTCGCCGCGGGCGATGATGTCGCGCATCAGCCGTACGACGCCCATGTGCCGCATGTTGTGGCCGACGTAGAGCCGGGTGCCGGTCTCGTACGCGGCGCGCAGGATGTTGTCGCAGCTCTCGACGGTGATCCCCAGCGGCTTCTCCACGAAGACCGCCTTGCCGGCGCGGAGCGCGTCGATCGCGATGGCCTCGTGGGTGTCGTCCGGGGTCGCGATGACGATCGCGTCGAGGTCGTCCCGGTCGAGGAGCAGCTTGTAGTCCTCGACCGCGACGTCGGTGCCGAAACGCTCGGCCTCGCGCCGGCGCACCTCCGGGTCGAGATCGCAGACGGCGGTGACGGCCGATCCCTGTCCCGGGTGGTGGGCGGACATCGCGATGGAACGGCGCAGGCCGAGTCCGATGACGCCGAGTCGCAGGTCTGACACGGGAGTCCCCTTCTCTGTGTGTACGGGTCGTGCGGGCGGAGGCTACTTACCGGCGATCGAGGCCTCGAACTCGGCCCGCATCTTGTCGCCGCCGCCGGAACGCCACTTGCGCAACTGCTCCTTGTAGGCGGAGATCGGCTTGCGGCCCGCGATGATGTCCAGCTGGACGTCGGCCATGGCGGTGGTGAGCGAGGGACTCTTGCTGGTCGACGTGTCGGAGAAGTGCCCGCTCGTCGGGTTGGACTGGCTGATCTTGAGGAGGTCCTCCTGCCAGCCGTGGATCTTCCCGGCCAGCTCGGCCTTGCCCGGCAGGTAGACGTACTCGGGGCCTGCGGCGAGGAAGGCCAGCGGCATGGCCGTGGTGACCGCCTCGGAGTTCCCCTTGGGCGTGAGCTGGATGTCGCCCTTCGCCGTGCGGGTGAAGTGCTTGCCCTCGATGCCGTTGTCGAGGAAGAGCCGCTCCTCCGTACCGAAGGGCGCGGCCAGGTAGTCCATGACGCCCAGCAGCATCTTCACGCGTTCGGCGTCGGCCTTCTTGTTGATCGCGGTGTAGCCGACCGAGCCGTAGCCCATGTTGTACCTCGGCTCGGCACCGGTCCTGGCCGCGAACGGCACGATGACACCGAACGGGAAGTCGTACGTCTTGGAGTCGACCAGGAAGCTGGGGAAGGACTGCACATAGGCGCCGAGGCTGCCCTGCGCCATCTTCTCCATCGTCGTGCTGAGGTTGGGGTCGGGCCAGAACAGTCCGGCCTTCGCCACCTTGACGCCGAACGCCAGGGCTTCCTGGTACTCCTCCGTCTCGTACATGTGCGTCAGCTTGCCGTCCTCCAGCCGCCAGCCGCTGGGCGCGCCGAACCACTGGCCGAACTGGCCGACGTGGTTCACGTACGCCGGCTCCAGGACGTACTTGTTGCGCTTCGGGTCCGCGAGTTCCTTGCCCTTGGCGAGGAAGTCCTCGGCGCTGGTGAACTCGGCACCGCCGACGGGCTTCCAGAAGTCCTGGTTGACGACGTAGACCTGGCCCATGGAGCCGTAGGCCACCGTCACGCCGCGGATCTTGCCGTTGATCACGGCGGTCTTCCAGGCGGTGGTCGGCAGGTTCGCCAGATTCGGGTAGGCCTTCACCGCGTCGCCCGAGAGGTACGGCGTGAGGTCGTGGAACTTGGCGTCCAGGAGCTCGGGCACGCGCTGGATGCCCTGGTTCGGCGGGAACCAGACCAGGTCGGGTATGTCTCCGCCGGCCATCATGGCGTTGAACTTGGTGAGGTACGCGTCCACGCCCTGGTCGACGACGATCGTCATGTCGAACTGCGCCCCGAGGCGCTTGTTCAGCTCCTGCCAGTAGGCGTTCTTGGCCTGCGGCGGGGCGGGGGTCGTGAAGGTCTCGGTGAGGGCGGTGATACGGCTGCCGTCACCGGGCACCTTGGACACCGACTTGGTGAGCTGCTTGGGGTAGCGCAGATATGTGGCGTCCAGGCCGGCCGCGTTGCCCGCCAGGTCCGCGGGGGCGGTCTGCGCTGCCACGTACGTCGGCAGTTTCAGCTTGGCCGATGCCTTGGCGCCGCCCTTGCTGACCGTCGCTCCGCTGCCGCAGGCGCTCAGAGTGGACAGGCCGGCCACGGTCAGACCGGCGATTCCCGCGGCGCCCATGAAGCCGCGCCGGGACAGGTTGGTGGACATGGTGCTCCTAGAAGTGTGTGGCCTGCGGGACTTCGGGGCGGGGTGGGCGGATCAGCCCTTGATCGCCCCGGTGAGGACGCCCTTGACGAAGAACTTCTGCAGGAAGGGGTAGACACAGAAGATGGGCACGATGGCGATGATCAGCACGGCCATCTGCAGCGAGGTCGCGGGTGGCACGGCATGGACGCCCATGGCCGACGCGTTGATGCTCTGCCCGTTCAGTACGTAACTGCGCAGGATCACCTGGATGGGGAACTTGCTGGAGTCGTTGAGGTAGAGCACCGCGTTGAAGAAGCTGTTCCAGTAACCCACCGCGTAGAACAGGCCGACCACCGCGAGCACTGCCTTGGACAGCGGGAGCACGATCCGGAAGAGGACGGTGACCTCACCGGCCCCGTCGATCCGGGCCGCGTCGTACAACTCCTCGGGGATGCTCTGGAAGAAGGAGCGGACGACAACGATGTTGAACGCGTTGAGCAGGACCGGAAGGATCAGCGCGGCGTAGGTGTCCAGCATCTTGAACTGCTGGACCGCCAGGTACGTCGGGATGATGCCTGGCGCGAAGAGGAAGGTACCCAGTACCAGCAACAGGATCGGCTTGCCGAGGACCGTGCCGGGGCGCGAGGTGCCGTACGCGATCATCACCGTGCACGCCAGGCTGAGCGCCGTGCCGATCAGCGTGATGCAGATGGAGACCAGAGCGGCCTGCGTGACGACGCCTCCGGAGAGGATGACGCGGTACGCCTCCAGGGTCGGGTGGTGCGGCAGGAGTACGTAACCGCCATTGGCGTTCAGCTCCTCACGGCCGGCCAGGCTGGTGCCGATCGCCAGGACGAACGGGTAGAGCACGATCACGGTGAGGACGGCCAGAGCTGCCGCCTTCGCGCCCTGTCCGTACCAGTGGGGGCGCTCCATCCACGGCGGCCTGCCGTGGGTGATGCGGGGGCGCGAGGCGCCCCGGGGGCCGAACCGTGCCGTGCGCAGTCGGCCGGCGAGGGACTGCTGACTCATCGGTACACTCCCTGCTCGCCGAAGCGGTGGGCCAGCTTGTTGGCGGCGAGGATGAGCGCGAATCCGATGACGCCCTTCATCAGTCCGGCGGCGGTGCTCATGCCCCAGTCGCCGTCGACGACGCCGTGGAAGTAGACATAGGTGTCCATGACTTCGGAAGCGTCCGGGCCGACGGCATCACGCTGCAGGATGATCTGCTCGAAGCCCACCGAGAGGATGTCGCCGAGGCGCAGGATCAGGAGCATGAGGATCACCGGCCGGATGCCCGGCAGGGTGACGTGCCAGATCCTGCGGAGCCAGCCGGCACCGTCCATCGCCGCGGACTCGTACTGCCCCATGTCGATGGAGGCGATGGCCGCCAGGAAGATGATGGTGCCCCAGCCGCAGTCCTTCCAGATGGCCTGGGCGGTGATCAGCAGCTTGAACGTGCCGGGGTCCGTCATCACGTTGCCGATGCTGACCCCGTGCTCCATCAGCAGCGTGGTGACCGAACCCGCGCCGCCGAGCACCTGCTTGAACATGGCGACGACGACCACCCAGGACAGGAAGTGCGGGAGGTACACGACGGTCTGGATGAACCGCTTGATCTTCTCGCTGATGAGCGAGTTGAGCAGCAGGGCCAGGGCGATCGGCGCGGGGAAGTACAGGAGCAGCTGGATCGCGGTGATCTGCAGCGTGTTGGAGACCGCGCTCCAGAACTCCGGTTCGGCGAGCAGCGCGGTGAAGTTCGCGAGGCCGACGAACGGGCTCTCCTTGAAGCCCAGGAACGGCTGGTAGTCCTGGAAGGCGATGACGTTGCCCGCGAGCGGCAGGTAGAAGAAGAGCGCGAAGTACAGAACACCCGGCAGGCAGAGGAGCAGCAGCGACCTGTCCCGTTTGAGCCGATACCGCAGCGGCTGCCGTATTCGGCCCTTCCCGCCCTTCTTCCCGGCGGGGCGGCCCGCCTCGTCGGGGTCGCGGGGCTGCGGCTCGCGTGGCCGCACGGCTGTGACCGGCGCATCTGCCATCGTCACAGGCACCTCCAGGGCTGATGAAGCGAGATGACGTCCCGCATACGTGGAGGCGGTGCGCGCCGCTGAAGGCGCGTCCGCTGCTCCTGCGCGGCGACAGCCACATAGTTCACGACCGCACACCACGATGGCAAGAGTTGCTCATTTCACTGACGTAACGAACATCTATTGGCATGGAAAAGTCGCAGCAAGCACAGCCGAAGGCAGAGCGGACGCACGAAATGGGCACACAAGCGACACGGAACCGCCGCACCCCCGGGTGAAGGCAACTGCAATACCGTCAGAAGCGGTGCAGTAGTGCTCGATTGTGATCACTCGTCGACAGGGCCAAGCAGTTTCACGCACATCAAAACCTTGCCGGGCGCATGCATGACGGCGGGCCGCCACACCTCGTGTGGCGGCC
>NZ_JBEXXX010000057.1:0-37643 GCF_040630635.1 Streptomyces sp. NPDC005761
GGGGGGACCCTGTGGGAGAGTAGGACGCCGCCGAACAATCATTGTAGAAAGCCCCGTGCCCTTGTGGCGCGGGGCTTTTCTGCGTTCCGGACCAGTTCGCCGGCGCACCGTCGCGGGGGAGCCCGTGGTTCGTCCGAGGGCTGGGTGCGGCCTCGGAACGCCGCTGGTGGGCGGGGTCGTGACGGTTCGACAGGCGGTTTTGCACACCCCCTGGTTCGGGGTATGCTTTAGCTCGTTGCCGCAGGGCAGCAAGGCCCCAATAGCTCAGTCGGTAGAGCGTCTCCATGGTAAGGAGAAGGTCTGCGGTTCGATTCCGCATTGGGGCTCGTACAGACGAAAGGCCCCCGCCAAGTGGCGGGGGCCTTTCGCGTATACGAGGTAGTTCCTGGCCGTGCCGGGACCGGCAGGGCTATATGGCGGCCTGTGGTTCGGGGACGCGCATCGCGAGGATGGCCATGTCGTCCGAGGCCGGTTCGGCGGCGAAGCGTTCCACGGCCCGCAGGATGCGTGACGCCACCGCACCCGCCGTCAGGCCCGTGCAGTTGGTGAGTACGTCCGCCAGCCCGTCGTCACCGAGCATGCGGGTGCCCTCCCGGCGTTCGGTGACGCCGTCGGTGACGCACAGCAGGACGTCGCCCGGGTCCAGGGTCACCGTCTGCTCGTAGAGCTCCAGGTCTTCGATGACGCCCAGCAGGGGCTGGGGCTCCGCCGCTGCCTCGACCGAGCCGTCCTGGCGCAGGCGCAGCGGCAGCGGGTGACCGGCGCAGACCACCTTCAGTAGGGCGCTGCCGTCCTCCTGAGGCCACAACTCCCCGTACAGAAGGGTGAGGAAGCGACTGCGGGCCCCCTCGTCGAGGATCGCGGCGTTGAGCCGCTCCAGGACGGCGGGGCCGCCGAAGCCCTCCCGGGCGAGCAGGCGCAGTGCGTGCCGGGCCAGGCCCGTCACGGCCGCGGCCTCCGGGCCCGTGCCGCAGACATCGCCGATCGCGAAGCCGTAGGCACCGTCACGGATCGGGAAGACGTCGTAGAAGTCGCCGCCCACCTCGTTGCCCTCACCGGCAGCCCGGTAGATGACCTCGATCTCGACATTAGGGACGTCCGGCAGGCCAGGCGGCAGCAGGCTGCGCTGGAGGGACTGGCTGATCGCCATGCGTTCCGAATAGAGACGGGCGTTGTCCAGAGCCAGGGCGGCCCGGCGGGACAGGTCCTCGGCCAGTTCCAGGATCTCCTGGCGGAAGTGGTCGTCGGACGGCTTGCCGAGCGTGAGCATGCCGATGACCCGGTTGCGGGCGACAAGGGGGAGGACGACGGTCTCCCCGCCCACCGCCGCCGCGGTGGCGAGTGTCGTACGGATACCCGCGCCGAGTCCGCCGGGGTCGCCGAGGCCGATACTGCGCATCGAGGTGCGCAGGGCTGCCTCATGGGCGGCCTCGGACGGCGCGGACCAGACCCGCGCACCGGGCGTCGGCACCGGGTCCGGCGGGGAGATCTTGGAGAGCAGGGCCTTGAGGCCGTCGATGCGCTCCTCGTCCTCGTGCAGCACGTAGGAGAGGTACGGGTCCGAGGACTGGTCGGCGATCGTGTAGACGGCGCACCACGTGGCGAGGGTGGGGACGGTCATCTGCGCCATCAGGGCCAGCGTCTGGTCCCGGTCGAGCGTGCCGGCCAGCAGGTCGGACGCCTCGACGAGGAAGGAGAGCGAGCCGCGGCGGAGGCGTTCCAGCTCTCCCAGCCGGGCCGACTCCACGGCCAGGGCGATGCGGTCGGCGGCGAACTGCAGACGCAGTGCCTCCTCGTTCGAATATCTGCCGGCGGCTTCGGCGGCGACGCCCAGGGAGCCGGTGAGCCGGCCCTCGACCTTCAGCGGGACCGTGACCACCGAGCGCATGCCCGTGTCGGCGAGCAGCGGGACTGCGCCGGGTACCGCGTCCAGGTCCTCGTGGACGGCGGGCATGCGCGCGGAGCCGTAACGTCCCGTGCCCGCTTCGACAGGGACGCGGGCGAAGCGCTGACGGGCGGAGGGCAGGCCGGTCGTGGCCCGTACCTCCAGTTCCGTTTCGTCGTCCGTCGCCAACAGCAGGAAGGCCGCGTCGGCGTCGAGCATGTCGCGGGCACGCTCGACGGTGCGCTGGAGCAGCCCGTCGAGGTCGTCGGGGGCGGGGGAGCCGATGAAGACCTCGAAGGGGTCCGTCGTGCGGCTCTCCGTGGTCGCGTCGGAGACCGGGGTGCGCACCGGCGACTGGAGCACGGCCCGCTCGAAGTCGCGCACCAGCAGGCACACCGTCGAGGGTTCGCCCTCGGTGTCCCGTACGCGCAGGTGGGAGCCGTAGACCTGGATCGTGCGGCCGTCGGCGGCCCGGATGCCGTAGCTGCCCTCCCAGCGCGAGAGGCGCAGGGCATCGGCGATGCCGGTGTTGGTGCCCGGGGTCTGCGGCCAGGCGGTCAGGTCGGTGAACGGTTTGCCGGTGACCTGGTCCGCCGTGTGCCCGAACAGGTACGAGGCGTCGTCGTTCCAGGCCGCGACGGAGCCCGAGCTGTCGATCTGGACGACGGCGACCCTGACCCGTTCGTCGGTGACGGGGAGCAGGCCGACGGGGAGCAGCGGGCCCGCGGAGCGGATTCCCACCGGGCGGTCGGGGAGATCGAGCTGGAACCAGACATGCTTGTGCGTGGGGGAGTACTCGACACCCCATCGGGAAGCGAGCGCCGCGCACAGGAGGAGGCCGCGGCCGCCCTCCCGGTCGGGGCTGCCGAAGTCCAGCCCGGTGGACTGGAGCGGGATCTCCCGTTCCGGATAGTGGTCAGAGACCTCGACCCGGACGCCTTCCTCCGTACGCAGGCACAGCACGTCCGCCGCCGTGCCCGCGTGGACCACCGCATTCGTGACGAGCTCGCTGGTGAGGACGACGGCGTCGTCGACGACATCGGTGTACCCCCACCCCTGGAGCGTGTCCCGGACGAAGGCGCGGGCCGTCGCGACGGAGCGCCCCACCGGGTCGAAGGTGGCAGCCGCGCGCGCCGTGATCACAGCACTCCCCATATGGTGTCTCGTCGCTTCCCCGAGTCCTGTGCCCGTTTCTCGCCGCTTCGATTCGCCTGCCAGGCTAGACGCTCCGCGCAGGTGCCGGATACACGAGGGCCGGGTTCGGGCAAGGACGGGCAGGAACGGACCTGTGACCGGACAAGTGTGGGCTTCCCCTCGGAGGGATGTGGGACAACCATGGGAGGTTGCACCCCGACCCGTTCCGGCCTGGTACGTTTCAACGATTTGACGTCCGCATGGTCACCCGTCGACGGTGGGCTGTGGCGGTGAGCCATAGAGGATCTGGGCAAGCTCTCGGACAAGGCCCGAGCGATTCGGTCAACCCCTGCGGGAGGGACACGGTGGAGTCTGACGTGGCGGCGCGGGGATCAGGTACGCGCAGTAAAGGCGGACAGTCCGTGAAGAAGCAGCGCAATGGAACCGTCGAAGTCGACGCCGCGGCACTCAACAGACTGCTGTCCGGTCTGGTTGCCATGCGTGACGGGAACTTCCGCAGGCGTGTGACCGTCTCCGGCGACGGAGTCATGGCGGAGCTCGCGGCGGTCTTCAACGAGGTCGCCGATCGCAACGTCCATCTCACGGGTGAGCTCGCGCGCGTGCGGCGCGTGGTCGGCCGGGAGGGCAAGCTCACCGAGCGGCTGGAGACGGGGGCCTGTGAGGGCTCATGGGCTGCCGCGATCGACGCGTCCAACGAGCTCGTCGATGATCTCGCGCGTCCCGTCTCGGAGGTCGGACGGGTGCTGTCGGCGGTGGCCGACGGTGATCTGGAGCAGCGGATGGAGCTGCGTTCGCACACGGCCGACGAGACGGTACGGCCGCTGCGCGGAGAGTTCCTGAAAGTGGCCCGGACGGTTAACAACCTCGTGGACCAGCTGTCTGCGTTCACCGAGCAGGTGACGCGGGTCGCGGTCGAGGTGGGCACCGAGGGCAAGCTGGGCGGCCAGGCCCAGGTGCGCGGTATGTCCGGGTCCTGGAAGGACCTCACGGACTCCGTGAACACCATGGCGTACCGGCTGACGGCACAGGTGCGCGACATCGCCCTCGTGACCACGGCGGTGGCCAAGGGCGATCTGTCGCGGAAGGTCACCGTTCATGTGGCCGGCGAGATGGCTCAGCTGAAGAACACCGTCAACACGATGGTCGACCAGTTGTCCTCGTTCTCCTCCGAGGTGACCCGCGTCGCCCGTGAGGTGGGTACCGAGGGCGAGCTGGGCGGGCAGGCAACGGTGCCCGGTGTGGCAGGGGTCTGGAAGGACCTCACCGACTCCGTCAACACGATGGCCGGAAACCTCACCTCCCAGGTACGCGGTATCGCGGAGGTGACCACTGCGGTCGCCAACGGCGACCTGTCGCAGAAGGTACGGGTGAGCGCGCGTGGCGAGGTCGCGCAGCTCGCCGAGACGATCAACCAGATGACGGAGACGCTGCGCACCTTCGCGGACGAGGTGACCCGCGTGGCCAGCGAGGTCGGCGGCGGGGGTGTGCTCGGCGGTCAGGCGCAGGTCCCGGGTGCCGCGGGCACCTGGAAGGACCTCACGGACTCGGTCAACACCGTCTTCCGTAATCTGACGATCCAGGTGCGCGACATCGCGCAGGTGACCACCGCGGTGGCCAGCGGGGACATGTCGCAGAAGGTCACCGTCGATGTGGCCGGCGAGATGCTGGAGCTGAAGAACACCGTCAACACGATGGTCGACCAGCTTCAGTCCTTCGGCTCGGAAGTGACGAGGGTGGCCCGGGAGGTCGGCGTCGAGGGCCGGCTGGGCGGCCAGGCCGAAGTGCCGGGCGCGGCGGGTACGTGGAAGGACCTCACGGACTCGGTCAACACGGCGTTCCGGAACCTGACGGGCCAGGTGCGCGACATCGCGCAGGTGACCACCGCGGTGGCCAACGGCGACCTGTCGCAGAAGGTCACCGTCGATGTGGCCGGCGAGATGCTGGAGCTGAAGAACACCGTCAACACGATGGTGGCGCAGCTGTCCTCCTTCGCAGACCAGGTGACGCGCATGGCGCGTGACGTGGGTACGGAGGGCCGCCTCGGCGGTCAGGCACGCGTCGACGGCGTCTCCGGCACGTGGAAGGAGCTCACCGACTCCGTCAACTTCATGGCGGGGAACCTGACCTCCCAGGTGCGGCAGATCGCCCAGGTGACCACGGCGGTGGCGCGGGGTGACCTGTCGCAGAAGATCGACGTGGACGCGCGCGGCGAGATCCTGGAGCTGAAGAACACCATCAACACGATGGTCGACCAGCTGTCCGCGTTCGCCGAGCAGGTGACCCGGGTGGCCCGTGAGGTGGGCACGGACGGGCGTCTCGGCGGTCAGGCGCAGGTGCCCGGCGTGGCCGGTGTGTGGCGCGATCTGACCGATTCGGTGAACGGCATGGCCGGGAACCTCACCGCCCAGGTCCGTAACATCGCCCAGGTCGCCACGGCGGTGGCGCGGGGTGACCTGTCGCAGAAGATCGACGTGGACGCCCGCGGCGAGATCCTGGAGCTGAAGAACACCCTCAACACGATGGTCGACCAGCTCTCGAACTTCGCCGAGCAGGTGACGCGGGTCGCCCGCGAGGTGGGCACGGAGGGCATTCTCGGCGGCCAGGCCGAGGTGCAGGGGGTCTCCGGTACGTGGAAGGACCTCACCCAGTCCGTCAACGGCATGGCGAACAATCTGACGCTTCAGGTGCGCAACATCGCCGAGGTCACCACCGCGGTCGCCAACGGCGATCTCTCCAAGAAGATCACCGTCGACGCCAAGGGCGAGATCCTCGAACTGGTGACGACCGTCAACACGATGGTCGACCAGCTGATGAACTTCGGCGACGAGGTGACGCGGGTGGCCCGCGAGGTGGGCACCGAGGGCATCCTCGGCGGTCAGGCCCGGGTGCGCGGTGCCACGGGAATCTGGAAGGACCTCAGCGAGAACGTCAACCTGATGGCCAACAACCTGACCAGTCAGGTGCGCAACATCTCCCGGGTCTCCTCCGCGGTCGCCAACGGCGATCTGACGAAGAAGGTCACCGTCGAGGCGCGCGGCGAGGTCGCCGAACTGGCCGACACCGTCAACACGATGGTGACGACCCTGTCCTCGTTCGCCGACGAGGTGACGCGAGTCGCCCGCGAGGTGGGCACGGAGGGCGAGCTGGGCGGCCAGGCGCGTGTCCCCGGGGTCTCCGGTACGTGGAAGGACCTGACCGAGTCGGTGAACTCGATGGCGTCCAACCTGACCGGTCAGGTGCGCCAGATCGCCACCGTCACCACCGCCATCGCCAAGGGCGATCTCACCAAGAAGATCGACATCGATGCCCGGGGCGAGATCCTGGAGCTGAAGAACACCATCAACACGATGGTCGATCAGCTGTCGTCCTTCGCCGACCAGGTGACCCGGGTGGCGCGCGAGGTGGGCACCGAGGGGATGCTGGGCGGTCAGGCCCGCGTCAGGGACGTCGACGGCACCTGGCGCGACCTCACCGAGTCCGTGAACGAGATGGCCGGGAACCTGACCCGCCAGGTGCGTGCCATCGCGGCCGTCGCCACCGCCGTGACCCGCGGCGATCTCAACCTCAAGATCGATGTGGATGCCGCGGGCGAGATCCAGGCCCTGCAGGACAACATCAACACGATGATCGCCAACCTGCGTGACACCACCGCCACCAACAAGGAGCAGGACTGGCTCAAGGGCAACCTCGCCCGGATCTCCGGCCTGATGCAGGGGCGGCGTGACCTGGACGACGTGGCCTCCCTGATCATGAGCGAGCTGACGCCGGTCGTCTCCGCACAGCACGGAGCGTTCTTCCTCGCGATGGCGACCGGGGACGTCGACACGCTGGGTGCGGAGGGCGACAGGGAGGGCGCGTACGAGCTCCGTATGCGGGGCAGCTACGGCTATTCCGCGGGCTCCATGCCGACGTCCTTCCGCCCCGGGGAGACGCTCATCGGCACGGCGGCCGAGGAGAAGCGGACGATCCAGGTGGACAACGTGCCACCGGGGTATCTGAAGATCTCCTCGGGCCTCGGCGAGGCGCCGCCCGCGCACGTCATCGTGCTGCCGGTGCTCTTCGAGGGGAAGGTCCTCGGGGTGATCGAACTGGCCTCGTTCCAGCCGTTCACCCACATCCAGCGGGACTTCCTCAACCAGCTCGCCGAGATGATCGCCACCAGCGTCAACACGATCAGCGTCAACACCACGACCGAGAAGCTGCTGGAGCAGTCGCAGGAGCTCACCGAGCAATTGCGCGACCGGTCGCAGGAGTTGGAGAACCGGCAGAAGGCACTCCAGGCGTCCAACGCCGAGCTGGAGGAGAAGGCCGAGCTGCTGGCCCAGCAGAACCGCGACATCGAGGTCAAGAACACCGAGATCGAGGAGGCGCGTCAGGTCCTGGAGGAGCGCGCCGAACAGCTCGCCGTCTCCATGCGCTACAAGTCGGAGTTCCTGGCGAACATGTCGCACGAGTTGCGGACACCGCTCAACTCCCTGCTGATTCTGGCCAAACTTCTGGCGGACAACGCCGAGGGCAATCTGTCGCCGAAGCAGGTGGAATTCGCCGAGACGATCCACGGGGCCGGTTCCGATCTGCTCCAGCTGATCAACGACATCCTCGATCTGTCGAAGGTCGAGGCGGGCAAGATGGACGTCAGCCCGACCCGGATCGCACTGGTTCAGCTGGTCGACTACGTGGAGGCGACGTTCCGGCCGCTCACCGCGGAAAAGGGGCTTGATTTCTCCGTACGGGTCTCGCCCGAACTCCCGGCCACGCTGCACACCGACGAACAGCGACTGCTCCAGGTACTGCGGAATCTGCTCTCCAACGCGGTGAAGTTCACCGACAGCGGCGCCGTCGAGCTGGTCATCCGGCACGCAGGTGCCGAGGTGCCGAACGCCATCCGTGAGCAGCTGCTGGAAGCCGGTTCGCTGCGGGACACCGACGCCGATCTGATCGCCTTCTCGGTGACGGACACCGGTATCGGGATCGCGTCCAGCAAGATGCTGGTGATCTTCGAGGCGTTCAAGCAGGCGGACGGGACGACCAGCCGCAAGTACGGTGGCACCGGCCTCGGCCTCTCCATCAGCCGGGAGATCGCACGGCTGCTGGGTGGCGAGATCCATGCGGCGAGCGAGCCCGGCCGCGGCTCGACGTTCACGCTGTACCTGCCCCTGCACCCGAGCGAACTCCCGCCCCAGGGCTACCCGCAGATCGGACCCGGCCCCATCGAGGTGCACGGTGCGGGGGTCGAGAGCGGCCGGCTGCCCGAGGCGGGACAGGGCCCCGGAACGGGCTTCCAGACCTTCGGGGAGGCCTCCGGGACGCCCGGGCACGCTCACGACCAGGGCGGCGCGGCAGGGCTGTTGAGGCGGCGGCGCAAGGCGCTGGGCGGTGCGCGACAGCAGCCCGCGCTGCCACCCCGAACCGCTCCCTCGGCCGATCGGCCCGCCCCGCAGGAGCCGTGGGCGCTCGGTGGCCAGGAGGAGCCCCCGGCCCGCAGGACGTTCCGGTTCGGCGGTGAGAAGGTGCTGATCGTCGACGACGACATCCGCAACGTCTTCGCGCTCACCAGCGTGCTGGAGCAGCACGGTCTGTCGGTGCTGTACGCGGAGAACGGGCGCGAGGGGATCGAAGTCCTGGAGCAGCACGACGATGTGACGGTCGTGCTGATGGACATCATGATGCCGGAGATGGACGGCTACGCGACGACCTCGGCGATCCGCAGGATGCCGCAGTTCGCCGGTCTGCCGATCATCGCGCTGACGGCGAAGGCGATGAAGGGCGACCGCGAGAAGGCGATCGAGTCAGGCGCGTCCGACTACGTCACCAAGCCGGTCGATCCTGATCACCTTCTTACGGTTATGGAGCAGTGGATGCGCGGAGAGTGATCGCCAATTGAGCGAATCGATCGTGATTTGTTGATTGGTGGTGTCGGAAGGAGTGTGGGAGCGCGGTTTCCGGGGAACCTTCTGGGCTCCCACCGCGTTTTTCCTGTGTGCACAGTGACATCGCGGTGACAGGGTGTGGTGACGGACGGGGTGCGGCTACCATGACCGGCACAAGGACGGACGGCGTAAGGGAGCCGTCCCCTGGGGCGGCGCCCGGTGCAATTCCGGGGCGAGGAGGACGGGCCATGGTTCAGAAGGCCAAGATCCTCCTGGTCGATGACCGGCCGGAGAATCTGCTGGCGCTGGAGGCCATCCTCTCTGCGCTCGATCAGACACTGGTACGGGCATCGTCAGGGGAGGAAGCGCTCAAAGCGCTGCTCACGGACGACTTCGCGGTGATTCTGCTGGACGTCCAGATGCCGGGCATGGACGGTTTCGAAACCGCGGCGCACATCAAGCGGCGGGAGCGGACCCGGGACATCCCGATCATCTTTCTCACCGCGATCAACCACGGTCCGCATCACACATTCCGCGGCTATGCGGCCGGCGCGGTGGACTACATCTCGAAGCCGTTCGACCCCTGGGTGCTGCGCGCCAAGGTCTCGGTCTTCGTCGAGCTGTACATGAAGAACTGCCAGTTGCGTGAGCAGGCGGCGCTGCTGCGGCTCCAGCTGGAGGGTGGCGGGCACGCGTCCGCCAACCACGAGAAGGAGCCCGCCGGACTGCTGGCCGAACTCTCCGCACGGCTCGCGGCCGTCGAGGAGCAGGCCGAGGCCCTGTCCAAGCAGCTCGACGACGAGTCGGCGGACGCCGGGGCCGTGGCCACGGCCGCTCATCTCGAACGGAAGCTGACCGGGCTGCGCCGGGCGTTGGACGCGCTGGAGCCCGGTACCGCCGGCGGGCCCGCGAGCCTCTCCTCGTGACGCGGCTGCCGGCCGCACCGCCCCCGCCCGTCAGGTTTCTTCGGGCCGGGAGGCGGCAAGTGGCCGGGGGGTGCGGCGCCGTTCGGCGGTGAATCCCGGCTCGGGCCTTCTCGGTCGGCGCCGGTATTCCAAGTCCGAATCCGGTGAGGTCGCGTCAGTTTGCGGCCGCCGTACGGCGACACGGTCGGGTGAACCGGCACGCGCACGTGTTCACTGCAGCAGACACCGGTAACCTCGGCCCCATGGCCTCACGTACGTCCGGCAAGGGTTCCCAGGGCGCCGCGGGCACCGCGAAGCGCGTCGGCCGTGCTCCGGGCCCGGCGAAGAAAGCCGCGCCCGCCAAGCAGACCGCGGCGAAGAAGACCGCACCCGTCAGGAAGGCACCTGCGAAGAAGGCGGTGGCCAAGAAGGCCGCACCGCCCAAACCGGCGCCGTCGCCCACCGGCGGTGTGTACCGCCTGGTGCGCGCGGTCTGGCTCGGAGCGGCCCACGCCGTCGGCGCGATGTTCCGCGGAATAGGGCGCGGCGCCAGGGGCCTCGACCCCGCTCACCGCAAGGACGGCGTCGCGCTGCTGCTGCTCGGCCTCGCGCTGATCGTCGCTGCGGGCACCTGGTCGAATCTGCGCGGGCCGGTCGGCGATCTCGTCGAGATGCTCGTCACCGGAGCCTTCGGCCGGCTCGACCTCCTCGTCCCGATACTGCTGGGCGCCGTCGCCGTACGGCTCATCCTGTATCCGGAGAAGCCCGAGGCCAACGGCCGTATCGTCATCGGGCTCTCCGCCCTGGTCATCGGGGTGCTCGGACAGGTCCACATCGCCTGCGGATCACCGGGGCGCGAGGACGGCACCGAGGCCATGCAGGACGCGGGCGGCCTCATCGGCTGGGCCGCCTCCAAGCCGCTGATCTTCACGATGGGCGAAGTGCTCGCCGTACCGCTGCTCCTGCTCCTGACCGTTTTCGGGCTGCTGGTCGTGACGGCGACGCCGGTGAACGCGATCCCGCAGCGGCTGCGGCTGCTCGGCTCCAGGCTGGGAATCATCGACCCGGTGTACGACCCGGAGGCGCTGGACGAGGACGACGACGAGCGGTACGACGAGCAGTGGCGCGAGTCGCTGCCGGCCCGTTCGCGGCGCCGCTCCGAGGCGCCCGAGGACTACGACCCCGACCGGGCGGAGACCGACGCGCTCTCCAAGCGCCGCAGGCCGCGCAGGCCCTCCGTGCAGCCGGCGATGAACCGGTCCATGGACGCCGTGGACGTCGCCGCCGCCGCGGCTGCCGCGCTCGACGGGGCCGTCCTCAACGGCATGCCGCCCTCGCCGGTGGTCGCCGACCTCACCCAGGGCGTCTCGGTGGACCGGGAGCGCGCGGGCACTCCGGTGCCCGGCGCCAGGGAGGCGGAAGGGGCCCGCAGGCCGGGGGAGAGGGCTCCCGCACCCTCCTCCGGGGGCGTACCCGATCTGACCAAGCCGGCCCCCGACCGGTCGCAGTCGCAGCCGCTGCCGCCCCGCGCCGAGCAGCTCCAGCTCGCCGGTGACATCACCTACTCCTTGCCCTCGCTCGACCTGCTGGAGCGTGGTGGCCCGGGCAAGACCCGCAGCGCCGCCAACGACGCGATCGTCGCGTCCCTGACCAACGTCTTCACCGAGTTCAAGGTGGACGCCGCGGTCACCGGCTTCACCCGCGGTCCCACGGTGACGCGGTACGAGGTCGAGCTCGGGCCGGCCGTGAAGGTGGAGCGGATCACGGCGCTCGCGAAGAACATCGCGTACGCCGTCGCCAGCCCCGACGTGCGCATCATCTCGCCGATCCCGGGGAAGTCCGCCGTCGGCATCGAGATTCCCAACTCCGACCGGGAGATGGTCAACCTCGGCGACGTGCTGCGGCTCGCGGACGCGGCCGAGGACGACCATCCGATGCTGGTCGCGCTCGGCAAGAACGTCGAGGGCGGCTACGAGATGGCCAATCTCGCGAAGATGCCCCACGTCCTGGTGGCCGGTGCCACCGGTTCCGGCAAGTCCTCCTGCATCAACTGTCTGATCACCTCGGTGATGGTGCGGGCGACGCCGGAGGACGTCCGCATGGTGCTGGTCGACCCCAAGCGCGTCGAGCTGACCGCGTACGAGGGCATCCCGCACCTGATCACGCCGATCATCACCAACCCCAAGAAGGCGGCCGAGGCGCTCCAGTGGGTCGTGCGCGAGATGGACCTGCGCTACGACGACCTCGCCGCCTTCGGCTACCGGCACATCGACGACTTCAACCACGCGGTGCGCACCGGCAAGCTCAAGACGCCGGAGGGCAGTGAGCGGGAGCTGTCGCCGTATCCGTACCTGCTGGTGATCGTCGACGAGCTGGCCGACCTCATGATGGTGGCCCCCCGCGACGTCGAGGACTCGATCGTCCGCATCACCCAACTGGCCCGTGCTGCGGGAATCCATCTGGTGCTGGCCACCCAGCGCCCCTCGGTGGACGTCGTGACCGGCCTGATCAAGGCGAACGTGCCCTCCCGGCTCGCCTTCGCGACCTCGTCGCTGGCCGACAGCCGCGTGATCCTGGACCAGCCGGGAGCCGAGAAGCTCATCGGCAAGGGCGACGGGCTGTTCCTGCCGATGGGGGCGAACAAGCCGACCCGTATGCAGGGTGCCTTCGTCACCGAGGACGAGGTCGCGGCGGTCGTGCAGCACTGCAAGGATCAGATGGCCCCCGTCTTCCGCGACGACGTCGTGGTCGGGACGAAGCAGAAGAAGGAGATCGACGAGGACATCGGCGACGACCTGGACCTGCTCTGCCAGGCCGCTGAGCTGGTCGTCTCCACCCAGTTCGGGTCCACCTCGATGCTCCAGCGCAAGCTGCGGGTGGGGTTCGCGAAGGCGGGCCGGCTGATGGACCTGATGGAGTCGCGGAACATCGTCGGCCCCAGCGAGGGCTCCAAGGCGCGCGACGTCATGGTGAAACCGGACGAACTCGACGGTGTGTTGGCACTGATCCGTGGGGAAACCGGTTCGTAAGTGTTTTGCGGGCAACCGTTTCGCCGGGCCGTACGTCAAGTTGAAGGGAGGGACAGCATGTTCCTTCCCTGGGCGGTCCGGCGAATCCGACTCTGTTCGAATCTGATGGCGTACAAAGTCCTCCCTCCCGGTTGCCCCACTCTTTCGTAACCCCCCTAGACTGAACACCCAGCAGGTGGCTCACGCTCGAAAGGCGCCCCCGTGTCCATCGGCAACTCCCCCGAAGACGACCGTCCTTCGATCGGTCGAGTGCTTCAGCAGGCTCGTATCGCCGCAGGTCTCACGGTCGAAGAGGTCAGCACGTCCACCCGGGTGCGCATCCCCATCGTGCACGCGATCGAAGAGGACGACTTCTCCCGCTGCGGCGGCGACGTGTACGCCCGCGGCCATATCCGAACGCTCGCACGTGCCGTAGGCACCGATCCGGAACCGCTGGTCTCGCAGTACGACGCCGAGCACGGCGGCCGTCCCGCGCCCACGCCGGCGGCCCCGCTGTTCGAGGCCGAGCGGATCCGTTCCGAACCCCGTCGGCCCAACTGGACCGCGGCCATGGTCGCGGCCATCGTCGCAGTGATCGGCTTCGTCGGCTTCACCTTCTTCAAGGGCGGTGACGAACCCTCGACCGCCGGCCGGGTCGCCGAGGGCCCGACGTCCGACAAGATCACCCCCAAGCCGGCATCCAGCAAGCCCGTCGACCCCAAACCGGCCCCCTCGGACAGCGCCATCGCGGCGGCGCCCCAGGACAAGGTGACGGTCAAGCTCAGCGCGAGCCAGGGCAAGAGCTGGATCTCCGCCAAGGACCACAACGGCCGGTCCCTCTTCGACGGAACCCTCCAGCAGGGCGAGACGAAGACCTTCCAGGACAAGGAGCGGGTCGACCTCGTCCTCGGTGACGCCGGTTCGATCGAGCTGTTCGTCAACGGCAAGAAGGTCGAGGACCAGTTCCAGCCCGGACAGGTCGAGCGGCTCTCCTACACCAAGGGCGACCCCGAGGTCGGCTGACCGGCCACCCGGGAACACAAGGATCGCGGCGAGCGTCCGGCCATCAGGCCGGGCGCTCGCCCCTTTTGTCACTCCCTGTGACGGTCGAACCCTGCGCGGCGGGGCCAGTGCCGGGACAAAGTAGTCTTGAGCCCATGCCCGAACGCCGTACCGTCGCCCTTGTCACTCTTGGCTGCGCCCGTAACGAGGTGGACTCGGAGGAGCTCGCAGGCCGCTTGGCAGCGGACGGCTGGGAGCTCGTCGAGGATGCCTCCGATGCCGATGTCGCCGTGGTCAACACCTGTGGATTCGTCGAGGCCGCCAAGAAGGACTCCGTCGATGCCCTGCTCGAAGCCAATGATCTGAAGGACCACGGCCGGACCCAGGCCGTCGTCGCCGTCGGCTGTATGGCCGAGCGCTACGGCAAGGACCTCGCCGAGGCCCTGCCGGAGGCGGACGGAGTCCTCGGATTCGATGACTACGCAGACATCTCCGACCGCCTCCAGACCATTCTCAACGGCGGCATCCACGCCTCCCACACCCCGCGCGACCGCCGCAAGCTGCTTCCCATCAGCCCCGCCGAGCGCCAGGACGCGGCCGTGGCCCTGCCCGGTCATGCCCAGGAGACCACGCCGCCCCCCGCCGATCTTCCGGACGGAGTCGCGCCGGTATCCGGTCCGCGGGCACCCCTGCGCCGCCGGCTGGGCACCAGCCCCGTCGCTTCCGTGAAGCTGGCGTCGGGCTGCGACCGCCGCTGCTCCTTCTGCGCCATCCCCTCCTTCCGCGGTTCGTTCATCTCGCGGCGTCCCTCGGACGTCCTGGGCGAGACGCGCTGGCTGGCGGAGCAGGGCGTGAAGGAGGTCATGCTCGTCTCCGAGAACAACACCTCGTACGGCAAGGACCTCGGCGACATCCGCCTCCTGGAGACCCTGCTCCCGGAGCTCGCGGACGTCGAAGGGATCGAGCGCATCCGGGTCAGCTATCTGCAGCCGGCAGAGATGCGGCCCGGTCTGATCGACGTGCTGACCTCGACGCCGAAGGTCGCGCCCTACTTCGACCTGTCGTTCCAGCACTCGGCCCCCGGGGTGCTGCGCGCGATGCGGCGCTTCGGTGACACCGACAGCTTCCTTGAGCTTCTGCACACCATCCGGAGCAAGGCACCGCAGGCCGGCGCGCGCTCCAACTTCATCGTGGGCTTCCCCGGCGAGACCGAGGCGGACCTGGCGGAGCTGGAACGGTTCCTCACGGGCGCGCGTCTCGACGCCATCGGCGTCTTCGGCTATTCCGACGAGGACGGCACGGAGGCGGTCGGCTACGAGAACAAGCTGGACGCCGACACGATCGCCGAGCGGCTGGCGCACATCTCGCAACTCGCCGAGGAGCTGACCTCGCAGCGGGCCGAGGAGCGGGTCGGTGAGTCGCTCCAGGTGCTGGTCGAGTCGGTCGAGCCCACCGAGGACGAGTCGCGCGCCGTGGGCAGAGCCGCCCACCAGGCCCCCGAAACGGACGGCCAGGTGCTCTTCACCGCACGCGAAGGACTTGTCCCGGGCCGTATGGTCGAGGCAAAGGTCGTGGGCACCGAAGGCGTGGACCTGGTGGCGGAGTGTTGTGAGCTTGCGGAGGTAGCCAGATGACCGGAGTCCCGGCATCCGCGGCAGGCGGTTCCGGCGCGACGCCGGTCCGCGGCGGAAAACTGGGTGCTGCGGCCGTCAATCAGGCCAGCCTGTGGAACATCGCCAATCTCCTCACCATGGCGCGGCTGGTGCTGGTTCCCGGGTTCGTCGCGCTGCTGCTCCACGACGGTGGATACGACCCGGCCTGGCGTTCCATCGCATGGGCCGCGTTCGCCATCGCGATGATCACCGACGTGTTCGACGGGCATCTGGCGCGCAAGTACAACCTGGTCACCGACTTCGGGAAGATTGCCGACCCGATCGCCGACAAGGCGATCATGGGCGCTGCGTTGATCTGCCTGTCCTATCTCGGTGACCTGCCCTGGTGGGTCACGGGCGTGATCCTCTTCCGTGAACTCGGCATCACGCTGATGCGGTTCTGGGTGATCCGGCACGGAGTGATTCCGGCCAGCCGCGGCGGGAAGATGAAGACGCTGGCGCAGGGGACCGCCGTCGGGATGTACGTCCTGGCGCTGACCGGCCCACTGGCCACGCTGCGCTTCTGGGTGATGGCGGTGGCCGTCGTACTGACGGTCGTCACCGGCCTGGACTACGTGCGCCAGGCCGTCGTGCTGCGCCGCCACGGGCTCAAGGCGGACAAGGACGCGGTGGCCCGGAAGGCCGCTGAGAACGCCGAGGCGGCTCTGGAGAGCGCCAAGGACGAGGGGCGGGCCTCCCGCGGCGCCGAAGCTGCCGAGGCGGTCTGTGAGGGCCCCAGTGGCGCGGAGCGGGTCTCCGGGAACCGCGGTGCCGCGGAGGCCGAGCGGTGACAGCCGCGGCCCGGGTACTGCGGTTGCTCGTCGGGCGGGGGGAGACCCTTGCCGTCGCCGAGTCGCTGACCGGAGGCCTGGTCGCGGCGGAGTTGACGTCCGTCCCTGGTGCCTCGCAGGCTTTCCGGGGGTCGGTGACGGCTTATGCGACCCCCCTCAAGAGTGAAGTCCTGGGTGTGGAAGCAAAGCTTCTGGCGGCACGAGGGGCAGTGGACGCCGAGGTCGCGCTCCAGATGGCGGCAGGCGTGCGCCGGGCGCTCGGCGCAGACTGGGGTGTGGCGACGACCGGCGTCGCCGGCCCCGAGCCGCAGGACGGCCAGCCGGTCGGAACGGTCTTCGTCGCAGTCCGCGGGCCCGGTGACGCCGGGAAAGTGACCGCGTTGCGGTTGAACGGAGGGCGGGCGGACATCCGTAGAGAGAGCGTACGGAGCGTGCTCGAACTGCTCTTCGGCGAACTCGGCGGGTACGCGGGCGCACAGGATACGGAACACAACGGGGGGAATTGATGTTTGCAGCCCTGAGTGAACACGACATCGCTCCCCGCACGGCCGCAGCGCTAGGCGGTACGGTGGGGCGTGAAGGATGCGGCTACGCGGTCCGAGGAGGGAGCCACCGATGATTCTGCTCCGTCGCCTGCTTGGTGACGTGCTGCGTCGGCAGCGCCAGCGCCAAGGCCGTACTCTGCGCGAAGTCTCCTCGTCCGCCCGAGTTTCGCTCGGCTATCTCTCCGAGGTGGAGCGGGGGCAGAAGGAGGCATCCTCCGAACTGCTCTCCGCCATTTGCGACGCGCTTGATGTACGGATGTCCGAGCTCATGCGTGAAGTGAGCGATGAGTTGTCCCTGGCCGAACTGGCCGAGTCGGCAGCGGCCAGCGATCCGGTACCTGTACCGGTGCGCCCCATGCTCAATTCCGTCTCCGTTTCGTCGGTGGCGGGTGTTCCGACGGGGCGGGTGACGATCAAGGCGCCCGCGGAAGCGGTGGATGTCGTCGCCGCCTGACCTGCTCGGTTCGGTGTGAAGCCGGAGCCCCGGTCCTCCCCTCAAGGGGCGGACCGGGGCTCCTGCGCGTGCAGGAGCTGACAGCGGGCGTGGCCGTGACGGCCCAGCGGCCTTCATCGCGGTCTGCCGGCGTCGGGGGGAGGTGTTGGCGCGCTTCTTGCGGGCAGGCGGATCTATGAGACCGGGGAACGGTCGCTTCGAACGCTTCCCCCGAATGACCGTTTTGCTTCGTTTGTGCCATCGTGGTTGGTGCTGAACGGAACGGATACCAGATCGGAGACGTGCATGTCTGTGGTGAAAAGCCCGCTGTCCGAGACCGACCTCAAGTCCGTGGGTGAGGCCTTGCAGGGCGCCTTGGTGGACCTTGTCGACCTCTCGCTGGTGGCCAAGCAGGTCCACTGGAACGTGGTCGGGCCTCGCTTCAGGTCCGTGCACCTCCAGCTCGACGAGGTCGTCGACACCGCCCGCCAGCACTCCGACACGGTGGCGGAGCGGGCCTCGGCGGTGGGCGTAAATCCGGACGGGCGGTCGGGCACGATCGCCAAGACCACGGCCATCAGCTCCGTGCCCGAGGGCTGGGTCAAGGATGTCGACGCCGTGCGGACGCTGGTGGACGCCCTGGGCATCGTGATCGGCCGGATGCGTGAGCGGATCGAGGTGACGGGCGACCCCGACCCGGTCAGCCAGGACATTCTCATCGCGCTGACCGCTGACCTCGAGAAGCATGCCTGGATGTTCCAGGCGGAGAGCGCCTGACAGGCCCTCTGCCTCACCTGGCCGGTCCCTCGGCCAGGTCCCCATTCCACCGGCCTGTGCCCGGGATCGGGCAGAGGTCGGACCGCTAGACGTGAGGAGCTGTGATGACCGACGAAAGCGCCAAGGACAAGGTCGCCGGCAAGGCCAAGGAAGCCATGGGCAAGATGACCGGCAACAAGCGCATGGAGGCCGAGGGCAAGGCGGACCAGGCGAAGGGCAAGGCGAAGGGCGCCATGGGCGGGGCGCAGGAGCGGGCCGAGGGCGTCAAGGACTCCCTGGGCCGCGACGACAGGGACTGAACGGCTGTCGCCGGAGCCCCCACCGGATGCGGTGGGGGCTTCCCCCTGAAGAGGGGTCCCTCCGCGATGCCGCCCTGGCGGGCCGGTGTGCGGGCAGGAGGCGTGCGACCGCGTACTGCGCGCTCGGTAGCGCGCCGGTGCGCTCTCCCGCCGGGTGAGCGGGCAGGGCTAGGGTTTTCCGTTCGGATCAGGACGGGCCCGTGAGCCCGGCAAGCTCCGACCGACAGGCCCCCGGTTCGGCCGAAGGAGGCAGCCATGGTGCGGCGATGGACGCCGGCGCTGGTGCTCGGCGGTGTGTGGTGGTGGGCCGTGCTCCGGCTGATCCTGGAACCGGCGCATGCGGGGCCCGTCGAGGGGGCGGTGGCGGCTGGAGGATGGGGGCTCAGTCTCCTGCCCGTGCACGTGGCCGAGACCGGCCGACCGACCGGGATATTCGACGCGGGGACGGGCCTGCTGCGACGGTGCGCCGAGGGCATGCGTGAGGAGGGCCGGACCTGGCAGTCACTGATATCCGGATCGGCGATATCCGGCTCGATATCCGGCCCGTCGTGGCGCGGGAACGACAGGTCCTGGCGTGCCTCGTCCCGCCCGGTCGAGGGCCCACCCCGCCGTGCGGGCCGACGGCCGTGGTCCGTCGGCAGGGCATGGCGCGCTACCAGGGCATGGCGACGCCGCCGTTCGGGCGGAGGATCTGACCGGTCATGAAGGCCGACGCATCCGACGCGAGATGCAGCACCGTGTGTGCGACGTCCTCGGGCTCGCCGACCCTGCCCAGCGGAGAGATGCGCGCCATCGTGGCCTCGGCCCGGTGCTGCTGCCCCGCGTCGTGGCGGGCGGTCATGGGGGTGCGGATCCAGCCCGGGGCGACCGCATTGACCCGGATGCCGTGCGGTCCCAGTTCGGAGGCCAGGGTCTTGGTCAGCTGGATCACGGCGGCCTTTGCCGCGCTGTAGCAGAGCAGGCCGGGGCTCGCGGAGTCGACCGCGCCCGAGGCCATCGTGATCAGCGAGCCGGGGCGGCTGCGCGCGACCATGGGGCGGGCCACTTCCTGGCAGGCGTACAGCACGCCCTTGAAGTTGACCGAGAGCACACGGTCCAGGTCGGCGTCCGTGGTCTCCAGCACGCTGCTCGTGTGCATGATTCCCGCGACGGCGGCCAGGATGTCCAGCTCGCCGGCGGACGCGACGGCTTCCCGCACCTGGTTGCGGTCGGTGACATCGAGCAGATGGGTGTGGGCTTCGCCACCTGCGGAGTTGATCAGGCCCAGAGTCTCCAGGAGGCCCTTCTCGTCCAGATCGGCGCAGTGGACGGTGGCGCCCGCCGTCGCCAGCAGGACGGCCGAGGCGCGGCCGATGCCGCCGGCGGCGCCGGTGACGAACGCGGCCCGGCCGGTGAGGTCGTACGCGGCGAGAGGCATGACCGGACCGTACGGCGGTATCTGACGGGTCGTCAACTGTGTTGCGACGACGGATTGTCCACTACGGGGTGGGGCCTGATTGGCAGTGGGGGCACCAGGAGGTGGGGCGGGTGTCCTGATCCGCGGTGCGGATCGGTGTCCCGCAGCGCAGACAGGGGCGGCGCGTCCGGCCGTAGACCCAGAGATTCTCGCTGGGGCGGCGGGCGCGGGGCGCCGGAGCGGTGGTGCCCCGGGGGCGGGCACCGACGGTGGTGGTGCGGACCGGACGGTCACGGTTGGCTTCCAGAAGCTGCTTGGCCGTGGTGACCAGAAGAGCTGCCGTGGGTTCGGGCAGCCGGCCGATGGGGAGCCAGGGGGTGGCCCGGGCCAGGAAGCAGAGCTCGCACTTGTAGACGTTGCCGATGCCGGCCAGGTTGCGTTGGTCCAGAAGGGCTTCCCCGAGGGGGCGGGCGGGGTCGCTGAGGAGATTGCGCAGCGCGGTGTCGGCGTCCCAGTCCGGGCCCAGCAGGTCCGGGCCAAGGTGCCCCACTGCCTTTTCCTCGTCCTTCGTACGCAGGAGTTCGAGAACGGGCAGACGGTAGCCGACCGCGGTGTTCGTGGTGTTGGCCAGGATCGCGCGGATCTGGTGGGAGGGGCCGCCCCGCCAGCGTTCGTCGGGGGAGTAGACACGCCAGGCGCCGTCCATCCGCAGGTGACTGTGGAGGGTGAGACCGCCCTCGAAGCGGGTGAGCAGATGCTTGCCGCGCGCGGAGACATCGAGAACGGTCCGGCCGGTGAGATCGGCGGTGGCGAACCGGGGGACGCGAAGATCGGACCTGGTGAGGACCTGGCCGGCCAGTGCGCTGTGCAGCCGCTTGGCGGTCTGCAGGACGGTGTCTCCTTCGGGCATACGTCCATGATGCGCGGGACGGTGGATGCGGGCGCACGTGCCGGTGCCGGTGTCCCCGGATCAGGCGCGCAAACGCAGGCCCCTCGGGGTGGCGAGGAAGCCGGCCGATTCCAGCGTGCGCCCGAGCGGTGAGGTGAGCGACGAGACTCCGTTGGTGCGCTCCACCGTGACCGTGCCGAGGGCTCCCGCGCGGGCGGAGGCGGCCAGGGCCGTCGCCGCTGCCCGGAGCGCGGGGGCGTCCGGATCGGTCGGCCAGGCCAGCAGTGTCTTTCCGCCGCGCTCCATGTAGAGAGTCAGCTCGCCGTCGACCAGAACCACGAGGGATCCTGCCTTGCGACCCGGTTTGTGCCCGGCCCCGGCCGGCGGCTCGGGCCATGGCAGGGCCGCTCCGTAGGCATTGGCGGGATCGGCCGCGGCGAGGACCAGGGCGCGCGGATCCGCGCCCGGTTCCGTACGGTCGCGGGCTGTGGAGGCCGCGCGGAGCCGGTCGACCGCGCCGTCCATGGCGAACTGTGCCGCCCCCAGCCCTTCCACGACATAGCCGCGGCGCGCCTGCCCGTTGTCCTCGAATGCGGACAGCACGCGGTACGCGGCGGAGAAGCCGCCCTCGACGCCCTCGGCCTGAACGGCGCCGCGTGTCACCACGCCGTGCCGGTCCAGGAGGGTGCGGGCCAGGGCGTGGGCCCGGTGCGTGGGCTCGGGCTCGGTGGGCGGCAACAGGGACCAGCGGCCCGAGACCGTGGGCGGACCTGTGCGCGAGACAGGGCGGGCCGAAGCCGTCAGCGAGCCGTAACGGCCGCGCGGAACACTGCGTTTCGCGCGGTGCGCGGTCGATCCGGCCGTGCGCCCCGAGCCGAGGAGCGCCCGCAGCGGCGCGAGGGTGTCGTTGGTGAGACGGCCCGACCAGGCGAGGTCCCAGAGGGCGTCCGCGAGTTGGGGATCGGTGGACTCTGGGTGCGTGGTGGCGCGGACCTGATCGGCGATCTGGCGGAAGAAGAGCCCGTACCCGCCGCTGAGCGCGGTCAGCACGGATTCGTGCAGCGCGCTGAGTTCCAGCGGGCGCGGGGGAGGCAGGAGCAGGGGTGCGCTGTCGGCCGGATACAGGGAGAGCCAGCCGTCCTTGCCCGGCAGGGCGCCCGCACCGGCCCACACGACCTCGCCGGTGGTGGTCAGTTCGTCCAGGAGCGCGGGGGAGTAGCCGCTGACGCGGCTGGGGAGGATGAGCTTCTCCAGCGCTGATGCGGGGACGGGCGCGCCCTGCAACTGCTCGACGGCACGCGCCAGTCCGTCGATGCCGCGCAGGCTGTTGTCCCCGAGATGCTGCCACTGGGGGAGGAACCCGGCCAGCGCGGCGGGAGGCACCGGCTCCAGCTCATGACGGAGCGCGGCGAGCGAGCGGCGCCGCAGCCGACGCAGCACGGTGGCATCACACCACTCCTGGCCGATACCGGCGGGGTGGAACTCGCCCTGGACGATCCGGCCGGAGGCCGCGAGACGTTGCAGCGCACCGTCGGTGACGGCGATACCCAGGCCGAACCGCGCGGCCGCCGCGGTGGAGGTGAACGGGCCGTGCGTACGGGCGTAGCGGGCGAGGAGGTCGCCCAGCGGGTCCTTGACCGGTTCGGTGAACGCCTCGGGGACGCCGACCGGGAGTGCCGTGCCCAGGGCGTCGCGAAGCCGCCCCGCGTCCTCGATGGCTGCCCAGTGGTCGTCGCCGCCGATACGGACCCGGATGGCCCGGCGGGCCGTCGCCAGCTCCTGCGCCCACTGGGGCTCGGCTCCACGCTCGGCCAGCTCCGGATCGGTGAGCGGGCCGAGGACCCGCAGCAGATCGGCGACCCCCTCGACGTCCTTGATCCGGCGGTCCTCGGCCAGCCACTGGAGCTCCCGCTCCAGCTCGGTCAGGACGTCGGCGTCGAGCAGTTCGCGCAGCTCCGCGCGGCCCAGCAGTTCGGCCAGGAGGTGGGAGTCGAGGGAGAGGGCCGCGGCTCGTCGCTCGGCGAGCGGCGAGTCGCCCTCGTACAGGAACTGCGCGACATAGCCGAACAGGAGCGATCGGGCGAACGGGGAGGGTTCCGGAGTGGTGACCTCGACCAGACGGATCCGGCGGGCCTCCAGGTCACCCATCACCTCGGTGAGTCCGGGCACGTCGAAGACGTCCTGGAGGCACTCGCGGACCGCTTCCAGAACGATGGGGAACGAGCCGAACTCGGAGGCTACCTGGAGGAGCTGGGCAGCCCGCTGACGCTGCTGCCACAGCGGCGTGCGCTTCCCGGGGCTGCGCCGCGGCAGCAGCAGCGCGCGGGCCGCGCACTCGCGGAACCGCGAGGCGAACAGGGCGGAGCCGCCCACCTGCTCCGTGACGATCTGCGCGATCTCACCCTGGTCGAAGGCGACATCGGCGGCCCCGACAGGGGGCTGGTCGCTGTCGAGGGCCATGTTGGCCGGAGGGAGCGGCGCGCCGCCGGGGTCCCGGGTCGCGTCCTGCGCGGGGTCGAAGTCGAGGAGATCGAGACCCATCATGTCCGCGTCCGGGAGCCGCAGCACGATGCCGTCGTCGGCGTGCATGACCTGGGCGTCCATGCCGTATCGCTCGGCGAGGCGGGCGCTGAGGGCGAGCGCCCACGGGGCGTGCACCTGGGCGCCGAACGGGGAGTGCACGACGACGCGCCAGTCGCCCAGCTCGTCCCGGAAACGCTCGACGAGGATGGTCCGGTCGTCCGGCACATGGCCGCAGGCCCGGCGCTGCTCGTCGATGTAGGACAGCACGTTGTCCACGGCCCACGTGTCCAGCCCCGCGGCCAGCAGCCGCTCCCGCGCGTCCTGCGGGGAAAGCCCGCCGAGCTCGCGGAGGAACGCGCCGAGCGCACGCCCCAGCTCCAGCGGACGGCCCAGCTGGTCGCCCTTCCAGAACGGCAGCCGTCCCGGCACGCCCGGCGCCGGCGAGACCAGGACTCGGTCGCGGGTGATGTCCTCGATCCGCCACGACGTCGTGCCCAGCGTGAAGACGTCGCCGACGCGGGACTCGTACACCATCTCCTCGTCCAGCTCGCCGACCCTGCCGCCGCCCTTCTTGGGGTCGGATCCGGCGAGGAAGACCCCGAAGAGGCCGCGGTCGGGGATGGTGCCGCCGGAGGTGACGGCGAGCCGCTGGGCGCCGGGGCGGCCCGTGACCGTACCGGCGATGCGGTCCCAGACGACACGGGGACGCAGCTCGGCGAAGGCGTCGGACGGGTAGCGGCCGGCCAGCATGTCGAGCACGGCGGTGAAGGCCGACTCCGGGAGCGAGGCGAACGGGGCGGCCCGGCGGGTCACCGCCAGCAGGTCGTCCACCTGCCAGACGTCCAGGGCGACCATCGCGACCAGCTGCTGGGCCAGCACGTCCAGCGGATTGGACGGGACCCGCAGCGCCTCGATGGATCCCTCACGCATCCGCTCGGTGACCACGGCCGCCTGCACCAGATCGCCCCGGTACTTCGGGAAGACGACACCGGTGGAGACCGCGCCCACCTGGTGCCCGGCACGGCCGACCCGCTGGAGCCCGGAAGCGACCGACGGCGGAGACTCCACCTGGATCACCAGGTCGACGGCCCCCATGTCGATACCCAGCTCCAGACTGGAGGTGGCGACCACCGCGGGCAGCCGGCCCGCCTTGAGGTCCTCCTCGACCTGCGCGCGCTGTTCCTTGGAGACCGATCCGTGGTGGGCCCGGGCGAGGAGCGGGGGCGCGCCCTTCGCCGCACCGGACTCCGCCATGACCTCGGCGGGGGAGTGAGCCTCCGGCATCGTCTCGCCGGTGGCCCGCTCGTACGCGATCTCGTTCAGCCGGTTGCAGAGCCGCTCGGCGAGACGGCGGGAGTTGGCGAAGACGATCGTGGAGCGGTGGGCCTGGACGAGATCGGCGATCCGTTCCTCGACATGGGGCCAGATCGACGGCTTGTCCGACTGGCCGGAGTCCGCGTCGGTGGCGGGGGAGCCGCCGAGCTCCCCGAGATCCTCCACCGGTACGACCACCGACAGATCGAACTGCTTGGTGGACGGCGGCTGGACGATCTCCACCTTCTGCCGTGGCGAGAGGAAACGTGCGACCTCGTCGACCGGGCGGACCGTGGCCGACAGGCCGATGCGCCGGGCCGGGCGGGGCAGCAGCTCGTCGAGCCGCTCCAGCGACACGGCGAGATGGGCACCGCGCTTCGTCCCGGCGACCGCGTGCACCTCGTCGAGGATCACCGTTTCGATACCGGCCAGAGCCTCCCGGGCCGAGGACGTCAGCATCAGGAAGAGGGACTCGGGGGTGGTGATCAGGATGTCCGGCGGCCGCGTGGCCATCGAGCGACGCTCGGCGGGCGGGGTGTCGCCGGACCGGATCCCCACACGCACCTCGGGCTCGGACAGACCCAGGCGCGCCGATTCCTGGCGGATGCCGGTCAGCGGCGAGCGGAGATTGCGCTCCACATCGACAGCGAGAGCCTTGAGGGGCGACACGTACAGCACACGGCAGCGCTTCTTCGCCTCCGCGGGCGGTGGGACCGCGGTCAGCTGGTCCAGGGCGGCGAGGAAGGCGGCCAGGGTCTTGCCCGACCCGGTCGGCGCGACGACCAGGACGTCCGATCCCTCACCGATGGCCCGCCAGGCACCTTCCTGCGCGGCCGTCGGCGCTGCGAAGGCCCCCGTGAACCAACTGCGGGTCGCGGGGGAGAACGAATCGAGTGCGGAGCCGGTCATGTCCCCATCGTGCACCCCACCACTGACAACGGCCCGGAAACGCCGCCGCCAGGCCTCGTGCACCCGTTCGTGAGCGGGAGCGGCCGGCCTCGTGTACCCGCCGTGAGCGGGAACGGCCAGGTCTCGTGCACCGTCCGGGAGCGGTCCGGCCGGCCGGGCCGCCGTTGCGCCGAAGGCCCCGAGCTCGCAGTTGGCAGCTCGTAACTGCCGGCCCGCAGCCGTCAGCTGTCGGGCCGCGGCCGCCGGTTCGGAGCCCTTGGCCCGCAGCCTGCGAGAATTCGAGCATGGCAGGAGCGACGGGGCCGACGGAATGGGCGAGGCACTGGCAGTACGCGGAGCTGCCCGGCCTCGACCTGCTGCGGGCCCGCTACATCCGCCACGCCTTCCCGCGTCACAGCCACGAGGGCTATGTGTTCGGCGCCGTCACCCACGGCGTCGAGGACGTCGAGCTGCCCGGCGGCACCGTCCACGCGGGCCCGGGCTCCGTCGTCATGATCAATCCGGAGGTGCCGCACACCGCCAGGGCCGGTGTTCCCGAGGGCTGGGTGTACGCGACGCTCTACCCGTCCTCCCGGGCGATCAACGACATCGCGGCCGACCTGACGCATGTGCGCGGCACCGTCGGCTTCACGGAGACCGACGTGAGCGATCCGTACGCGGCGCGGCTGATCGCCGAGGTGCACCGGGCAGCGGAGGAGGGCAACGCCCTGGCGGCGGACAGCGTGCTGCGGGTCCTGGTCACGCGCCTGCTCACGCGGCACGGCAGCGCCCTGCCCGCCCCGGCGCCCCGGACAGCCGGGACGCGGGACGCGGCGCGTGCCCGTGCCGTGCTGGAGAGCCGGATGACGGAGCCGCCCACCCTGGAGGCGCTGGCCACCGAACTCGGTACGAGCCCGTTCGCCCTGCTCCGCGCCTTCAAGAAGCACTACGGGATGCCGCCGCACACCTGGCTCACCGATGCCCGCGTCCGGCGTGCGCGACGGATGCTCGACTCGGGCACCGCCCCCGCGGCGGCGGCCGTCGCGGTCGGCTTCACCGACCAGCCGCATCTCAACCGCCATTTCACCCGGATCGTCGGGGTGCCACCCGGCGCCTACCAGCGCGAACGCGCAAGAACGTACAAGACCGGACCCGGACCGTCCGGGTAGTTTGCCGGGCGTGGCAGAACAGACAGCACCCCCTCGGAGCGCGGCCGGCCCAACCGGCGGCAGCGCGACCGCCGCCGGGACCAAGCCGGACGCGGCCGTCGTGCGTGACGCGCTCGGCGTCGGCATAGCCGTCGGTCTCTCCGGCTTCGCGTTCGGCGTCACCTCGGCAGGCTCGGGACTGAGCCTGCTGCAGACCTGCGCGCTGAGTCTCCTCGTCTTCACCGGCGCCTCCCAGTTCGCCCTGGTCGGCGCCCTGGCCGCCGGCGGCAACCCCTACACCGCGGCTGCCGGCGCCTTCTTCCTGGGCGTACGCAATTCCTTCTACGGCCTGCGGCTGTCGCAACTCCTCGCGCTCCCGCGTGCGCTGCGCCCTCTTGCCGCCCAGTGGGTCATCGACGAGACGACCGCCGTGACGTTGCCCCAGCCCACCCGGCGCGCCGCCCGTATCGGCTTCACCGTCACCGGGCTCACGCTCTACGTGCTGTGGAACCTCACCACACTGACCGGGGCGCTGGGCGCCGAGGCGCTCGGTGACACCGCCGCCTGGGGGCTGGACGCGGCAGGCCCTGCCGTCTTCCTCGCCCTGCTCGCACCGATGCTGAAGAGCACGACGGAGCGGGTCACCGCCGCGCTCGCCGTTCTGCTCGCCCTCGGGCTCCTGCCGGTACTGCCCGCAGGAGTGCCGGTACTGCTGTCCGCCCTCGCGGCGCCCCTCGTCCTCTTCCTGACGGGACGCGGCAAGGACCCTGCGCCGGGCCCTGAGGACACCTCCCTGCGACGCGGTGAGGACCGGGCGCCGAGCCCGGCGGCAGCTCTGCGACGTGAGGAGGACCCTGCGCCGGGCCCTGAGGACACCTCCCTGCGACGCGGTGAGGACCGGGCGCCGAGCCCGGCGGCAGCCCGCGATGCCGGGGAACCGTGCACCACCACCCCGTCGGAGGACGGTCGATGAACGTCTGGATCGCCATCGCGCTGACAGCCGTCGGCTGCTACCTCGCCAAGCTCCTCGGCCTCCTGGTGCCCGCCGGCGCCCTGGAACGCCCCCTCGTGCAGCGCCTCGCCGCCCTTCTCCCGGTGGCTCTGCTGGCTGCCCTGACCGCACAGCAGGCCTTCGGTGAAGGACAGCAGCTGGTGCTCGACGCCAGGGGTGCTGGCCTCGCCGCCGCAGCTCTCGCCCTCGTCCTGCGCGCACCCTTTCTCGTCGTCGTGGGGGTGGCCGTGGCCGTCACCGCCGGCGTGCGCGCACTCGGCTAGCCGACGCGCACAGACGGTCCTGCGCGCCCGGGTGTCAGTCCAGGACGCGCCCGTACGCCCGCAAGGTCTGCAGGGCTCTGAGCGTGACCAGGGGGCGCCCCTCCAGAGCGGTTCCCGGGGCCCACTGCCGCCAGCTCACCGGCCAGCCGCCGTCCCCCTGCTGCTGGGCCGCCAGGTGGTCCAGCGCGCGATCCATCTCCGCGTCGGTGAACCAGCGCCGGGCGAGCGATTCGGGCGCGCGGGCGTAGTCGTACGGAAAATGCTGCTCACCCGGCGCGTACCCGGGGGCCACGGGGTATTCCGCACGCCGTTCCGGTTCCAGGGCGACGAGGCGCTGGTCGCGCACCAGGCGGCCGAGCCGGTCGGCCGCGGCTTCGGCCCGCGGCCGGTCGGGCGCACCGTCGAGGAAGGCGACCGCGGCTTCGATCTCATAGGGATGCGAGGCCTCCAGGGCGTCGACGGCCGCCCAGCAGAAGTCCGTGGCCCGGAACAGCCAGGCGTGCCACACCGAATTGCGGTGGAGGAGCCCGACGACGGGCCCGGTGACCAGGAGCTCGGCCGGTGGGTGGTCCACGATCGGGATGAACGGGGCGGCCGGGTAACCGCGTTGTGAGGGAAGCAGGGCAGGTAAGGCGCCTTCCTTGGTCGACACGTCGGTCAGGAATCGGCAGATCCGCTCCACCCGGAGCCCGCCGCAGCGGTCGATGGAGTCGAGGACGCTCAGCGCGTGTGCCGTGTGCAGCGGCTGGCTCACGGGCCCTCGCAGATCGGGTTCGAGCGCGTGACCGTACCCGCCGTCCTCGTTGAGGAAGGCGGCGAGTGCCGTTTCCACGGCGTCCGCACTTCCTTTCAGGAAGTGATGGGCGAACCGCCGCTGTTCTAGGACACGGGCCGTGAGCCAGATGAACTGCTCGGCACGATTGAGGGGACTTGTTCCGGTTCCAGCCATGCACCGACCGTAGGGCGGCAATCGCCCTCGGCAAGGCCTGGCGGCCAGGCTGCACTCTCAGGAGCGGGATACTGGTGGCATGCGGTTGACGATTTTCTGGGAACGGATGGCGGACCACTTCGGCGCGGGGTACGCCGATTCCTTCGCGCGTGACCATGTGATGGCGGAGCTCGGAGGGCGCACCGTGTGCCAGGCCCTTGACGCGGGGTGGGACGCAAAGGACGTGTGGCGCGGGGTGTGTACGGCCGTCGACATCCCCCCGGACAAGCGCTGAAGCGCATTTCGACGTGGTGCGGCGGGCGGGCCGCCCCCGGGGTGTGCGACCGGTTGTCCGAGCAGTAGGCGAGACTTGCTCCGTGGCACCGACAGACGAGACCGCTCAGACACAGCTGCCCTTCGACCCGCCCGTCCCGCCGGCTGCGCCACCGCCCCCGCCGGCCGGCGACGGGCGCGCCCGGATGCCCGGCTGGCTGCCGCGTGCCATGGTGCTGGCCCTGGCTCTCTACGCCTGTTTCCGGCTGGGCAGCTGGGCCTTCGACCAGCTCATCGGTCTGTTGATAAATGTGCTGATCGCCTTCTTCGTGGCGCTCGCGATCGAGCCCGCGGTGAGCCGTATGTCGGCCCGCGGCATGCGCCGGGGCTTCGCCACGTTCCTGGTCTTCCTCGGTGTGCTGATTGCCGGTGCCGGTTTCATCACACTGCTCGGTTCGATGCTCGCGGGCCAGATCGTCGACATGGTGGAGGACTTCCCGAAGTACCTCGACTCGGTGATCAACTGGGTCAACCAGAACTTCCACACGGACCTCTCCCGCCTTGAGGTGCAGGACAGCCTGCTGCATTCCGACTGGCTGCAGAAGTACGTCCAGAACAGTGCGACGGGCGTTCTCGATGTGTCCACCACGGTCCTCGGCGGCCTGTTCCGGCTGCTGACGATCTTCCTCTTCTCGTTCTACTTCGCGGCCGACGGCCCACGGCTGCGCCGCGCGCTGTGCTCCGTCCTCCCTCCTTCCCGGCAGGCAGAGGTGCTGCGGGCCTGGGAGATCGCGGTCGACAAGACGGGCGGGTACCTCTACTCGCGCGGACTGATGGCGCTCATCTCCGGAATCGCGCACTACATCCTGCTGCTGGCCCTCGGGGTGCCGTACGCACCGGCGCTGGCGGTCTGGGTGGGGCTCGTCTCGCAGTTCATCCCCACGATCGGTACGTATCTGGCGGGCGCCCTGCCGATGCTGATCGCGTTCACCGTCGACCCTTGGTACGCGCTGTGGGTCCTCGGTTTCGTCGTGGTGTACCAGCAGTTCGAGAACTACGTGCTGCAGCCCAAGCTGACCTCGAAGACCGTCGACATCCATCCGGCGGTGGCGTTCGGCTCGGTCGTCGCCGGTACGGCACTGATGGGCGCCGTCGGTGCGCTGATCGCCATCCCGGCCGTCGCCACGCTGCAGGCCTTCCTCGGTGCCTACGTGAAGCGCTACGACGTCACGGACGACCCTCGGGTACACGGACGCCATCAGCGGCGGCGCGGCGAGCCGGTGTTCGCGCGGCTGCGGCGGCTCTGGCGTGCCCCCGAGGCCGAGGGCGGCCAGGGGGAGGACGAGGAGCCGGGGGGCCCGCGACCGCGCTCCTGAACGGCGGAGCCCTTCCTGTCCGTATCGTCCTTGGCTCATCGACAACCGGCGGGTGTGGCACATCTTGCTTTTGCGCCTATATGTCCGATATCGGGACGCTATCCTGGGGGCGAGTCGGTGCGGCGTGGTGCGCTTGACACCAAAATCGAACATCCATTCTCATGGGATTCCGGCCGGGTTTTCCCGGGCTCGACCGTGGAGTTGTCCACAGGCCGGGAGGACGTCGAGGCCCATTGTCAGTGGCAGGGGTTAGCGTCTTTGACGTGAAGCGATCGACTCAAGCAAATCGGGTGGAACCCATGGCAGGAACCGACCGCGAGAAGGCGCTGGACGCCGCACTCGCACAGATTGAACGGCAATTCGGCAAGGGCGCGGTGATGCGCCTCGGCGAGCGGCCGAACGAGCCCATCGAGGTGATCCCCACCGGGTCCACCGCGCTCGACGTGGCGCTCGGCGTCGGCGGTCTGCCGCGCGGCCGTGTGGTGGAGGTGTACGGACCGGAGTCCTCCGGCAAGACGACGCTGACGCTGCACGCGGTGGCGAACGCGCAGAAGCTCGGCGGCTCGGTGGCCTTCATCGACGCCGAGCACGCTCTCGACCCCGAGTACGCGAAGAAGCTCGGCGTCGACATCGACAACCTCATCCTGTCCCAGCCGGACAACGGTGAGCAGGCCCTCGAGATCGTGGACATGCTGGTCCGCTCGGGCGCGCTCGACCTGATCGTCATCGACTCCGTCGCGGCGCTCGTGCCGCGCGCGGAGATCGAGGGTGAGATGGGCGATTCGCACGTGGGTCTGCAGGCCCGCCTCATGAGCCAGGCGCTGCGGAAGATCACCAGCGCGCTCAACCAGTCCAAGACCACCGCGATCTTCATCAACCAGCTCCGCGAGAAGATCGGCGTGATGTTCGGCTCGCCGGAGACCACCACCGGTGGCCGCGCGCTCAAGTTCTACGCTTCGGTCCGCCTCGACATCCGCCGCATCGAGACGCTCAAGGACGGTACCGACGCGGTCGGTAACCGCACCCGCGTCAAGGTCGTCAAGAACAAGGTCGCGCCGCCGTTCAAGCAGGCCGAGTTCGACATCCTCTACGGCCAGGGCATCAGCCGCGAGGGCGGCCTGATCGACATGGGCGTGGAACACGGCTTCGTCCGCAAGGCCGGCGCCTGGTACACGTACGAGGGCGATCAGCTCGGCCAGGGCAAGGAGAACGCCCGCAACTTCCTCAAGGACAACCCCGATCTCGCCAACGAGATCGAGAAGAAGATCCTGGAGAAGCTGGGCGTCGGAGTCCGGCCCGAGGCCGATTCCGCCGCCGAACCCGGCGCGGACGCGGCAGGCGCGGCGGCGGCTCCGGCCGACAGTGCGGCGAAGTCGGTGCCCGCTCCGGCCGGCAAGACCAAGCCGGCCAAGACGGCGGCGGCCAAGAGCTAGACCGTGACGCGTCGTACGGAGTGGCCGGGCAGCGCCGCCGATCCCGGCGCGGGCCCCGGCCCCGAATTCGCCGCCGGACACACGGCCGGAGCCGACAACGAGTCCGACCTCTTCCACGAGCCGGCCGGCAGGGCCGGCCGTGGCAGAAGCACGGGCTCGGGAGCCGGATTCGGTGAGGGGGCGGGGCGCCGCTCCCGCTCCAGGGACAGCGGTTCCCCCTCCTCGTCGAGGGCCGAGAAGGGGGAACCGCGAGACCCGGTCGAGCAGGCGCGCAACATATGCCTGCGCCTGCTCACCGGGACCCCGCGCACCCGCAAGCAGCTGGCGGACGCCCTGCGCAAGCGGGAGATTCCGGACGAGGCGGCCGAAGAAGTGCTCTCGCGCTTCGAGGACGTAGGGCTGATCGACGACGCCGCGTTCGCCGACGCCTGGGTGGAGTCCCGCCACCACGGCCGCGGTCTGGCCCGCCGCGCGCTCGTCCGTGAGCTGCGGACCAAGGGCGTGGACGCCGCCGTGATCGACGAGGCTGTCGGGCAGCTCGACTCCGAGCAGGAGGAGGAGACGGCGCGTGAGCTCGTCGCGCGCAAGCTCAGGTCCACCCGGGGCCTGGAGCGCGACAAGCGGCTTCGCCGCCTGGCGGGCATGCTCGCCCGCAAGGGGTACGGGGAAGGCATGGCCCTGCGCGTGGTGCGCCGGGCCCTTGAGGAAGAGGGCGAGGACACGGAGGGGCTGGACGAGCCCTTCTGAGGGGCAGCGTGGCCCGTCGCGCGGCACGCGTTGCTCGGATGCGTCGCCGGCATGCGTTGCCGGGCACGTGCATGCGACGCTCGGCACCCGTCCGAGGTGCGTCGAGCGCCTACGCCGCTGTCCGACGGTCGCCCTGCTACTGCCCGGCGCGGGCCGCACGGCTGATCGTGGCGTCGATCAGCGCGAGGGCGTCCGAGGCGGTGCGTCCCGGGTAGCGGTTCCACGGCCCGATCAGCCCGGTCCATCCCTGCGAGCGGAGCTCGGAGATCAGCCATGCACCGGCCCGGTCGACGGTCTGCCCCGATCCGTAGCCCAGACGGTGCGCCGTGAGCATGGCGCCACAGATGCAGCGGGCGCCCCGCGCGTTGCGGAGCCGGTAAGGGGTGTTCTGCCAGCCCCATTGGGTCAGGATCTGCCGGGCATGGGCGAGATGGACGGAGGGCCGCACCTCCGACTGTCCGATGCGCCGCCAGGCGTGGAGGCGGTCGGGAAGTACCGCACCGAGACGCCCAGGAAGGGGGCGCTCCCGCGGCAGGGCAGAGGGCAGTGCGCGCACCGTGTCGGCGATGAGCTGTTCCACCGGTACGGACAGCAGATCGCGCCAGTCGCCCGACGGGGCAGGACGTTCCTGCGTCACACGGGATGAGCCGATGCCCGGGGGTTCGGGGACGGTCAGGTCCCAGCCCGTGACGATCTGCTGCCAGGCATCCGTGTCATGGAGACGAGCGGCCTGGACGTCGAGCTCGTCGGGCGTGAGGGCGATGGCGGTGGTCGGCATGGGTGCGGGCTCCCCGTCGTAGCGGTGGCATGGCGATGCCGTGGCGGTCCTCGCCGTTGAGCCGAATGTCCGTCCGGTCCGCGGTTCGCTCCACCGGAGCAAGGCCATACGGGTGTGTCGCAACGGATTCCGGGGACGACGAACGGGCCATGCCGGGGCGGCGAGTGCCCGGGCCCGCGGAACGGGCTCCCTGCCACGTCCGGGCACGGCGGCACGGGGAAGTCCTGCCGCGCCCGGACGTGGCGAGATGGGGGACTGCCGTGACGGGGCACGGCGGCACGGGGAAGTCCTGCCGCGCCTGGGCGTGGCGAGATGGGGGACTGCCGTGGCCGGGCGCGGCGGAATCCTGCCGCACCCGGGTCCGATGGGGGGCCTTCGGTCGGCGGGCGATTCTCCGCGCCCCGGCTCCGGCTCCGGCACGGGAGGTCTCGCGCAGGGGGCTAGCCGTCGCACCCGGGTCCGATGGGAGGCCTTCGGCCGGCGGGCGATTCTCCGCGCCCCGGCTCCGGCTCCGGCACGGGAGGTCTCGCGCAGAGGGCTAGCCGTCGCACCCGGGTCCGACGGGAGGCCTCCGGTCGCCAGGCACTCCCCAGCGCCCCGGCTCCGGCGGCACGGGGAAGTCCCGCGCAGGGGGATAACCCCCCTACGAAGACGCCGGATTGCTCCAGTGCACAGACATCTGTGCACAGAGCAGTGTGTGACGCATGCCAGATGAGCCCGGCGGTACCGAGATCACGGAGCTGGCCGCTCTCAAGGCCCTCGCCCAGCCGCGACGCCAGCAGATCCTTCAACACCTCACCCTGCATGGCCCTGCGACATCGGCGATCCTCGCCCGCGCCCTGGGCCTGAACACCGGGGCCACGAGCTACCACCTGCGCGAACTCGCCCGGTACGGCTTCGTCGCCGACACCGTGCCGCAGGAGTCGGGGGCGCACAGGGCGCGATGGTGGCGGGCCGTTCCCGGCGACCGACGTTTCCCGCCGCCGTCCCGCCGGACACCCGGGATGCGGGTCGTCATGCACGAGCTGAACCGTCACGCGTACGCCGCCGATCTCGAACTCTTCGAGCGGCTCCAGCGCGAGAGCGAGGCCACGGGGGACGCCGGGGGCACCGACGAATGGGCCGACGCGCACGCGTACTCACGCGGCTCCCTACGGCTGACGCTTCCCGAACTCCAGGAGTTCTTCGAGGAGTACATCGCCCTCATGAACCGCTACAAGCGCCCCGACGCCGAGACCCCGCCGGGCGCCCGCACGGTTCACACCCGACTGCTGGCCTTTCCGGGGCCGGGCGAAGGCGCCCATGACCCCCGCGGCTCCCTCACGGACGACGACAGAAGAGAGACGGACGCGTCATGATGCTGCGCTATGCCCTGCGTACGGTCCGCGACCGCAGAGCAGGATTTCTCGGCGCGCTGCTGGCCCTCATGTGCGCCGCAGCCCTCGTCACCGCCTGCGGCACCCTTCTGGAGACCGGTTTGCGTGGACGCATCGCCACCGAGCGCTACGCCGCTACGCCGCTCGTCGTCTCCGCCGACCAGAACGTCCACCGGACCACCGTCAAGCACAAGGGCAACGGGAAGACGAAGGTCAAGCACAAGGCCAAGCCGGTTACCGAGCGTGCCTGGCTCCCCGACACCACCGCCGACCGCATCCGCACCCTGGAAGGTGTGCGCGCGGTCGTCCCCGAACTCACCTTCCTCGCAGAACCGTTGCCGCTCCGGCCCGCCCGGGGAGGAAACGGCGACACGCCCTCGTACGGACACTCCTGGGAGTCGGCCCCGCTCACCCCGTTCACTCTCACTGCCGGTCGCGCCCCTGCCTCGGCCGGCGACGTGGTGATCGACCGGGGTCTCGCCGAACGGGCCGGCCTGACCACCGGGGACCGGCTCACTGTGCAGTCCACGCAGGCTCCTCGTACCTACCGTGTCAGCGGCATCGCCGCCCCGCACGGGCACGGCGCCCTCCGGAAGCAGACGGCACTGTTCTTCTCCCGGGCGGAGGCCGAACGCCTCTCCGCCCGCCCCGGCAAGGTCTCCGCCCTGGGCGTGCTGCCGGCCGCCGGTACGGACACCGACCGGCTGAAGCAGCGGGTCGAGCAAGCCCTCAAGGGCACCAGCGCCCAGGTCTCGACGGGGGACGAACGCGGCCCGGTCGAGTTCCTGGATGCCGCGGGCGCCCGGATCAAGCTGGTCTCCATGGGCGGCGCCATGGGAGGAACCTCGCTGCTGGTCGCGGTACTCGTGGTCGTCGGAACCTTCGCGCTCTCCATCCAGCAACGCCACCGCGAACTCGCCCTGCTGCGTACGATCGCCGCTACGTCGCGGCAGATCCGCCGCCTGCTCGGCCGGGAGGCGCTGGTGGTGGGTGGAGCCGCCGGGGTGCTGGGCGCCCTCGCCGGGCTGCCGCTGGCCGCCTGGCTGCACAGTCGATTCATCGACATGGGTGTGGTCCCGGCGACGCTGGAGCGGACCCCCGGAATCCTTCCCGCCTGTGCCGCGCTCGCCGTCACCCTCCTCGGCGCCTGGGCCGCCGCCCGCATCTCCGGCCGTCGGATCGCCCACCTCCGCCCCGCCGAGGCCATGGCAGAGTCCGCGGTCGAGCGCCGCCGCCCGGCCCGGGGCCGGATCGCTGCCGGTCTGATCCTGCTCATCGGTGGCGGGGTGCTCGTCGCCGTGCTGAGCATCCTGCACACCGAGGCCGCGTCGACCCCGGTCACCTTCCTGGCCGTGGTGGTGCTGGCCACGGCGGTTTCGCTGCTCGGCCCACTCCTGGTCCGGGCGGCCGCGTTCCTCCTGACAGGTGTGCTCCGGGCGGCCGGACATGCCGGCATCCTGGCCACGGCGAACATCCGCGGGAACTCCACCCGGATGGCCTCCGTCGTCACCCCGCTCACCCTGCTCATCGGCATGACCTGCACCGTTCTCTTCGTCCAGCCGACCCTCGGCGACGCCGCCCTGGCCCAGGCCCGTGAGGGCACCCGCGCCACCTGGGTGCTGGGCGCGCGGGGGCCCGGCGTCCCGTCAGAGGCCGCCGAGGCCTTGCGTGCGACGCCCGGAGTCACCGCCGCCACGGAGGTGGTGCGCACCACCGTCCGGGTCGGGCTCGCCAGATACCCGGCCCAGGGAGTCACCACGGCAGGTCTCGCCCGCACCTGGGACCCCGATGTGTCGCGCGGGTCGCTCGCCGCGTTCACCGCCGGCTCCCGCTCCGCCGCCATCAGCGAACTGGCTGCCGATCAGCTCGGCCTGCGCCCCGGCAGCGAACTGAAGCTCCACCTGGGTGACGGCACCCCCGCCACTCTCACGGTCGCGGCGGTGTACCGCCGCGGACTGGGCTTCGGTGACCTGACGCTGCCGCACGACCTGGTCGCCCGGCACATGGACAACCCCCTCGCCGCGACCGTCCTGGTCGCAGGGGAGGCGAGCCGCAGCGAACTGCAGGCCGCTCTGGGGAAGTTCTCGGGGGTCGCCGTCGTCACCCCCGGGACCGCCGACCGGCTCCGGACAGACCGTCAGCAGGAGAACGGCGACGTCAACCTGCTCGCCATGGGCCTGGTCCTGACCTTCACCGCCATCGCGGTCGTCAACACGCTCGCCATGTCGGTCTCCGAGCGGCTCAAGGAGTTCGCGCTCCTCAGGCTGGCCGGGGCGACGCGTCGCCAGGTGCTGCGGATGCTCCGCATCGAGACCCTCTCCGTCCTGGCCGTCGCAACAGCCCTCGGGACCGGTATCGCGCTCGCCGTACTGACCGCGTTCAGCATCGGCATGACAGGCGGCGCGGCGCCCACCGTGGTGCCGCTGGTGTACGCGACCGTGGTGGGCGCCGCCGCCCTGCTCGCCCTGACAGCTACGGCGCTGCCCGGCAGGCTGGCCCTGAAGACCCGTCCGGTGGAGGCCGTCACGAGCCGGTGAGCCGGGCACATCGGCTCCACGACCGTCGGGGCTCCCGGTCACACCTCGACCGGGAGCCCTGCCGCGCCCAACAGGTCACACCTCGACCGGGAGCCCTGCCGCGCCCAACAGGTCACACCTCGGCCGGGAGCCCTGCCGCGCCCAACAGGTCACACCTCGACCGGGAGCCCTGCCGCGCCCAACAGGTCACACCTCGGCCGGAAGCCCTGCCGTGCGCATCAGGTCAGGCCTCGACCGGGAGCCCTGCCGCGCCCAACAGGTCACACCTCGGCCGGAAGCCCTGCCGCGTGCATCAGGTCAGGCCTCGACCGGGAGCCCTGCCGCGCCCAACAGGTCACACCTCGGCCGGGAGCCCTGCCGCGCCCAACAGGTCACACCTCGGCCGGGAGCCCTGCCGCGCCCAACAGGTCACACCTCGGCCGGGAGCCCTGCCGCGCCCA
>NZ_JBEXXX010000057.1:37741-40852 GCF_040630635.1 Streptomyces sp. NPDC005761
CAACAGGTCAGGCCTCGGCCGGGAGCCCTGCCGCGCCCAACAGGTCACACCTCGGCCGGAAGCCCTGCCGCGCCCAACAGGTCAGGCCTCGACCGGGAGCCCTGCCGCGCGCCAGGCCTGGAAGCCGCCGATCAGGTCTGTCGCCCGGTACAGCCCGAGCCGGTGGAGCGACTCGGCGGCAAGGCTCGACGCGTACCCCTCGTTGCAGATCACCACCACCCGCAGACCGTGGCTCACGGCCTCGGCCGCGCGATGGCTTCCCTGCGGGTCCAGCCGCCATTCCAGTTCGTTGCGTTCGACGACCAGGGCCCCCGGGATCAGCCCGTCCCGCGCGCGCAGTTCCGCGTATCGGATGTCCACGAGGAGCGCGCCGTCCTCGGCCGCCGCCCGCGCCTCGTGCGGTCCGAGCCGCTCGTATCCGGCCCGGACCCGGTCCAGGAGCTCGTCGATCCCGACCGGGTTTTCGCCACCGTCGTGCCGTGCGTCGCTCACTGCCAGTCCTCCGGGCGTTCGGTCTGCTCGAGGCGGAGCACCGCGCCGGTGCGGCTGTAGCGCCGGATCTGTGGCAACGGCGGGTAGTACGCGTGGACGGAGACGGCGTGCTCCGTGGCGGATTCATTGAGCACCTCGTGGACGTGGTGCCTGCCGAACGCCTTGCCCTGACCTGCCGTCAACTCCCGTGAACGGTCGATGTCCTCGGCCAGCTCCAGCGTCTTCCAGCCGTCGGTGGGAAGCCGCGCCGCGAGCGAGTGCTCCTTCAGCGTGCCGGCGGCGGTGAGGAAGGCGCCGATCGATTCGGCATGGTCGTGCCAGCCGGTGCCGGTGCCGGGAGGCCAGCCGATCAGCCAGGCCTCGCTGCCACCGGGCCCGTCGAGCCGGATCCAGGTACGGCCCTCGGGGTCGAGGGGGAGCGAGGCGATGAGTGCGGTGTCGGCGGCGGCCCGGCGGACGAAGTCGAGCAGCTCCGCAGCGGTCGGACCGGAGGACGTCCGTACAGGCACAACAGGGGAGGGGGAGGCAGACACAGGGACCGTCCTGAGAGTTCGCTTGGAGGCTCCTGCCGCATGTCACAGCGCGCGGCGGAGCAGGAGGAGGCGATTCAGCAGGACGGGCGACACACGCAGCCCGCATAGCGGAGCAGGTCCATATGGACCCTCCGCCACAGGCGCACATCGGTGTCGGTCATGTTCCGGAGTAGACCATGTGCGCCCGCGGGGGTCAATTGACGTCCGCGGTCCGATCGGAGCGCGCGGAGGCGAGCGCCCCGCCGCCGCGCGCCGCGTCCGCTGCCGCGCGGAGCTCCGCCGGCCGGACCCCGCCGAACGACTCCACGAGGTGGCCGTCCGGCCTGATCAGCAGGACCGTGTGCGCGGAAGCACCCGGATAGCTCTCGGTGACCAGCAGTTCGGCCTTCACCGGGAGGGCGTCGACCGTCTCGACGAGCCGGGGCATGACCCCGGCCCGCATCCAGTGCCGCCGGTCCCAGACCCCGGTGCCCGGCGCGACGAGCACGACCAGCAGATGCCCTTGCCCCAGCCGCTCCCGCAGCCGTACGGACGTTCCGTCCGGCGCGGTGACCCGCACATCGGCGACCGGCGCACCGGGGGGCGTGCCCACCGAGGTGTGCGCCTCGGCGCGTGGGGGCGCAAGGGGGGAATGGGAGTAGGACGGGGGCGCACCGAGTGGGCCGCAGCCCAGATGTCCGTCGGTCAGCAGAGAGTCGTGCCCCCGTGCGCTCCCCGGGACCAGGGTCCGCAGGCCTCCGCCACCCCGCAGTATCGGCAGGGACTGGTCGGCGGCGCGCAGTCGCGAGGCGACCGCGGCCCGCCGCTCTGCCTGGTAGCTGTCGAGCAGGACGTCACTGACGCCGTGATGCCAGGCCAGCGCCAGCTTCCACGCCAGGTTCTCGGCGTCCCGCAGTCCCTCGTCGAGCCCCTGCGTACCGAGGGCGCCCAGCAGATGGGCGGCGTCCCCGGCCAGGAACGCCCGCTTCACCCGCCACCGGCGAGCGAGCCGGTGATGGAGCGTGTAGACGCCGGTGTCCAGCAGCTCGTACGGGGGTGTCTCGCCGCACCAGCCCGCCAGGGTGTCCCGGACCCGGGTGACCAGGGCGTCCGGCGTGACGAGCTCACCGCGGGGCGGCAGCAGCCAGTCCAGCCGCCAGATGCCGTCCGGCAGCGGCCGTGCGGTGACCTCGGCGCCGCCGGTGCGCCAGGGCGGCAACCGGTGAAGGAGGGCTTCGCCCGGCCACGGCAGCTCGGTGCGCAGCGCGGCGACGGCATGCCGCTCCACCGCCGTACGCCCGGGGAACCGGATGTCGAGGAGTTTGCGGACGGTGGACCGCGCCCCGTCGCAGCCGACCAGGTAACTCCCGCGCCACCATGTGGAGCCGGGCTCCCGTGTGTGCACCGTGACCCCGTCGGGGTCCTGCTCCAGTGTGTCGATGCGGCTGAGCCGTGCCGTCCGGACGAGTTCCTGCGCGGCGACCGCGTCCCGCAGCCCGCGTACCAGCGCGTGCTGCGGTACGTGGACGGGGGCGGCAGGCAGGCCGCCACCGGGAGAGCTCTCGGCGAGCGGCAGCTCCCGCACGAGCTGTCGGCGCCGCATGGACCGCCAGCCGGACCAGCGGAGCCCCTCGTCCTGAAGCGTCTTGCAGCCGAGCCGTTCCACCAGGGCGGCGGTGTCCTCACGCAGCACCACCGTGCGGGCCGGGCGCGTCTCGTCCTTGCCCGGATCCTCGTCGAGGAGCACGGACGGCACCCCCTGCGCCGCGAGGGCGAGCGACAGCACCAGGCCGACCGGCCCGGCACCGACGATGATCACCGGGTCCACGGTGCGGCCCCCGGAACACCTGTGGTCGGACGCGGGGAGACGTACGAGAGGGACGAGGAGGCCGGGGCGGCCCCAGGGGTGGAGGGCAGCGTCGAAGGAGATGCGGCGGCGGAGGCTCGGGGCGCGATCACAGAACGTATGCAACCTACTGCCGGTGCGTGCGTCAAGTGACACCGGAACGCGGCGAGGGGCGGGGGGGGCGGGGGCCCCCCCCCCCCCGGGGGGGTGTGCCTCCACGTTGAGTACAACCTAGTACACCACTCACACCACATACAAACA
>NZ_JBEXXX010000058.1:0-40655 GCF_040630635.1 Streptomyces sp. NPDC005761
CCGCGGGCGGTCGTGGACCGGCTCGGAGTCGTCCCCTCGTACTACCTGCGGTACTTCTACGCGCACGACGAGGTCGTGCGGGAGCTCGGCACCAAGCCCTCCCGGGCGGCCCAGGTCGCCGAGATGGAGAAGGAACTCCTCGCCATGTACGGCGACCCGGCTCTGGACGAGAAGCCCGCCCTGCTCGCCAAGCGCGGCGGCGCCTTCTACTCCGAGGCGGCCGTCGACCTCGCGGCCTCGCTGCTCGGCGGCGCCGGATCCACGCACCAGGTGGTCAACACGTACAACAAGGGGACACTGCCCTTCCTGCCGGACGACGCGGTGATCGAGGTACAGGCCAAGGTCGACAGGACGGGCGCGACCCCGCTCGCCGTGCCGGAACTGGACCCGCTGTACGCCGGTCTGATCGCCAACGTGACGGCGTACGAGGACCTGGCCCTGGACGCCGCGCTGCGCGGCGGCCGCGACCGGGTGTTCAAGGCGCTGCTCGCGCACCCCCTGATCGGCCAGTTCGAGTACGCCGAAGCACTCACCGACAAGCTGGTCGCGCACAACCGGGAGCACCTCGCGTGGGCGTGAACGGTTCGGTCCTCGCGATCGACGCGGGGAACAGCAAGACCGATGTGGCACTCATCGGTGAGGACGGCACCGTGCTGTCCACGGCCCGGGGCGGCGGCTTCCAGCCGCCGGTGGTCGGTATCGGCACGGCCGTGGACGTGCTCGGCTCGGCAGTGGAACGGGCGCTGGACGCGGCCGGTGCGGACGCGGGGAGCATCGCTCATGTGTCCGCCTGCCTCGCCAACGCCGATCTGCCGGTCGAGGAGAAGCAGTTGACCGACGCCCTGTACGCCCGTGGCTGGGGTCGCACGGTGGAGGTGCGCAACGACACCTTCGCGATCCTGCGGGCCGGGGCCGACGAGCCGCGTGGCGTGGCTGTCGTGTGCGGTGCGGGGATCAACTGCGTCGGCATGGTGCCGGACGGGCGGACCGCGCGCTTCCCCGCGATCGGGCGCATCTCCGGCGACTGGGGCGGCGGTTCGGGTCTCTCCGAGGAGGCCATGTGGTTCGCCTCGCGCGCCGAGGACGGACGGGGTGAACCGACCGAGCTGGCCCGTGCGCTGCCTGCCCACTTCGGTCTCGGCTCGATGTACGCGCTGATCGAGGCGCTCCATCTGGGCCGGATCGCGTCGGAGCGGCGCCATGAACTGTCACCGGTGCTGTTCGCCACGGCGGCGGACGGGGACACGGTGGCGCGTGGGCTGGTGGACCGGCTGGCCGAGGAGGTCGTGGCGCTGTCCTCGGTTGCGCTGTCCCGGCTCGGCCTGCTCGACGAGGCGGTGCCGGTCGTCCTGGGCGGCAGCGTGCTGGCCGCCCGTCACCCGCAGTTGGACGGGCGGATCGGCGAACTCCTCGCCGTGCGCGCCCCCAAGGCCGTGGTGCGGGTGGTGGAGGAGTCCCCCGTGCTGGGCGCCGGTCTGCTGGGCCTGGACCACACGGGCGCGGCGCCGGAGGTGCACGCCAGGCTGCGGGCACAGTACGTCTGACGGGCGACCGGGCCGACGGCCGTACCGGGGGTGTCGGAGGCGTCCCGTAACCTTCGGGTCACGGGGCGTCTTCTGCGTACGGGAACCGATCAGTTGCCCCGGACGTGTTCATGAATGGGGATATCGGTCCGCTTCGGGGATTGCTCCGCCGATCGCCTTGATCGGCGGCGTCGACCTTGATCGAATGCTGTGTGCCTGCGGCTGATCACGGTCGGCTGCTTCATGGACCGGTGCAGGATCCGTGCGTTCGCGATGTGGATGCCGGTCCCTGCGGCCATACTTCTGGCCGGGTACCAGTCCCCCGATCGGCCGGGGGGCGGGCCACCGTCAGTGACCGAGGGGGAGGTCAAGTGACATACCCGCCGAATGTACGCCCGGCGCCGCACCACGCGCCGGAGCAGCAGCCTGCACCGGTGGCCGTGCCCGCACCGCCGCCGCACAGCGTGCGGGCGGTCGTGACGGCGCGGCTGCGTGCCGCGGCGACCACCGAGCCGGGCCGGCTCCAGATCATCGGGGCCGTGCTGGCGCTGCTCGTCGTGGCGTTCGGGGCGGTGACGGCGTTCGAGATCAGCGACCGCGCGGCTGCGGCGAACGACGTGGTGGAGCACAGTCAGCCGCTCAGCGCGGACGCGGCAGGCATCTACCGTTCGCTGGCCGATGCGGACGCGGCGGCCGCGAGCGGCTTCCTGGCCGGGCCGCAGGAACCGCGCGCGGTGCACGATCAGTACGTGAAGGACATCGACGACGCCTCCCGTCTGCTGGTGAAGGCCGCGGCCAACACGGACGCGTCGACGGAGTCCGGCCAGGAGATCAGCACGCTCAACAAGGAACTGCCGCGCTACACCGGCCTGATCGAACGCGCCCGGGCCAACAACCGGCAGGGCCTTCCGCTGGGCGGCGCCTATCTCCGGTACGCGAACCAGAAGATGGCGAATGTGCTGCTGCCGGCCGCCGAGCGGCTGTACACGGCGGAGACGGACCGGCTCGACCGGGACCACCGCTCCGCCCGGACGTGGCCGTTCTTCTCCCTGGGTATCGGCGTCATCGCGTTGGCCGTCCTGTTCTGGGCCCAGCGGCGCAACTACCGCAGGACCAACCGGGTGTTCAACCACGGACTGCTCGCGGCGACGGCGGCGGCGACCGTGGTGCTGCTCTGGCTGGCGGTGGGGCACACGGTCGCCCGGTCCGACCTGGCCGAGGCCGACACCCACGGACAGCAGTCGCTGGACGTGCTCAACCGGGCCCGCATCGACTCGCTCAAGGCGCGCTCCAGCGAGAACCTCACGGTGGTCGCCCGCGGCGCGGTGCTCACCGCGGACGGCAAGAAGGACAAGTACGAGACCGACTACGGCACGGGCATGAAGGCGCTGGGCGAGGAGCTGAGCAGGGCCGCGAAGCTCGCCGAGAAGACCGGCGACACCGAGGGCGGCAAGCCCGTGGCGGACGCCATCTCGGCTGTCACCGAGTGGCAGGGCCGCCACCGGACCGCCCGCAGGACCGACGACGGCGGCGACTACGACACCGCACTGGAGCAGATCATCGGGTCGGAGAACTCGACGGGTGAGTCCTTCAGCCGGGTGGACGAGGCGCTGAGGAAGGCACTCGCCCACGAACAGAGCGAATTCACCCGGGCCGCCGAGGACGGGCGCGGAGCCCTGGGCGGGCTGCCGATCGGCGCCGCGGCCCTCGCGGTGCTGGGCGCGGTGGCGGCGATCGTCGGGATCAACCGCAGGCTCTCGGAGTTCCGGTGACAGGGGGAGCGATGACAGCGAAGGACCCGAGGACGGGCCCCGGGACGATCCGCGGGGTCCGGCTGCGCGGCTGGGGCGGGGTGACCGCCATGGCCGCGGCCTGTGCGGTGACCGCATCGCTGACCCTGCTGCCGCTCTCGCACAGCGGCAGGACGGCCTTCGACGCGGAGGGGACGGGGCCCGGCACGGCCCACGCCGTCCAGACACGCGCCGACGACTGCAAGGACCCCGAGGCCAGCCTGCTGCCCGGAAAGCCGGAGGGGGACGCGCTCGAGCGGATCAAGAAGCGCGGCAAGCTGATCGCCGGCGTCGACCAGAACAGCTTCCAGTGGGGGTTCCGCAATCCGGAGTCCGGAAACCTCGAAGGCTTCGACATCGACCTGGTGCGGGCCATCGCCAAGGACATCCTCGGCAGCCCGGACAAGGTGATCTTCCGGGCGATCCCCACCAACCAGCGCATCGCCGCGCTGGAGAACGACAAGGTCGACGTCGTCGTCCGGACGATGACGATCAACTGCTCCCGGCTGGACCAGGTGTCGTTCTCCACGGCCTACTTCCAGGCCGGACAGCAGGTCCTCGCGCCGAAGGCGGATGCGGCGATCACCGGCTTCAACTCCTCGCTCGCCGGCAAGCGGGTCTGCACCGCGGAGGGCTCCACCGCGTACGAGGCGCTGGAGAAGGAGTCGTTCGGCTCCGTGTTCAAGGACGAGCACGACGGCAGCGCGGCCGACGAGGACAGGCTCACCGTCCCCAACCAGCTGGACTGCCTGGTGCGGCTCCAGATGGGCGAGGTCGACGCGATCGTCACGGACAACGCCCTGGCGGCCGGCCAGGCCGCCCAGGACCCTGCCGTGGAGCTCAAGGGAGACCCCTTCACCACCGAGTACTACGGCGTGGCCACGAAGAAGGGCGCGGACGACCTGGTGTCGCGCGTCAACAAGGTGCTGGTCGACTACCGCGCGGGCGGCGGCAACAGCCCCTGGATGGATTCGTACCACGCCTGGCTGGAGGACGGCCTGCCCGGGATAACGGCGCCACCGGCACCCAAGTACCGGGACAACTAGGGCGTTTCGTTTGCATCAGGCCGGATCGGAGCGGGCGCCCGGACGGCGGGTTGGCAGCACTGATCCTGCCGGGCCCCCGCCCGGCAGGAAGAGCGGAGAGGTGATCGATGGGCGTCGCGGGCCCCTTCCCCAGCTACGCGGCCCGGCCTCCCGGCCCGGTCATGGACCGGGACGAGGCCGACCGTGCGCTGGCCCGGCTCGGTGCGGAGCACGAGGCGATCGAGTCCTCACTCCTCGCCCTGCAGGACCATGCCGGGCGGCGGCTTCTCGAGGGCGCCGACCTCACCGGTGTCACCAAGGAGCGCTGGAGCGCCACCGAGCAGTCGATCACGCTGTTGTGGACCTATTTCGACGCGTACGCGGGCGCTCTGAACCGGGCGCGCGAGGTACGGGCCCGGCGCCGTCAGCCCAACCGGGAGGACCTGGTCGCGCTCACCGAGCTGCTGCGCGACCAGGGCGTCACGGTGGCGCACGGCGCCGTCGGCCACGATCCGTCGATCACCGGCCCGGCCCGCCTCTCGGAGCGCTTCACGCTCGAGGAACTGGTCCAGCGGATGAACGAGCTGTACGCGCGCTCCCTCGACATGGTCGTCGCCTCCGACTCCGTGTGGTCGGCGATGCCTGCCCGGATAGATCTGCTCGCCGCCGAGCTGCGCCGCACCCACTCGCTGGCGCACTCGGTCGGCGTACGGCCCGGGGAGCACCCGGCGGGCGACGACCTGGAGTCGATCGTCCAGGAGCTGGCCACGCTGCGCGTGCAGGTGATCTCGGACCCGCTGGCGTTCTGGCTGCCGGGGCCCGGCAGTTCGGCGCCGGGCGGCGGACGCCCGGACACGACGCGCTACGACCGGGCGGCACGAGCACTGGACGACGTGCGGCGCGAGGTCGAGGCCGTGCTCGCGGTCCGGCAGGACGCCGAGCAGCGCCTCGTCCAGCTGCGCGATGTCCTGTCCCGGGCCGACCGCACCCTGGCCGAGGCGAGGGCGGCGCGCGGGGAGGTGCTGGCGAAGATCGCCGCGTCCGAGGTGCCCGCGGTCAACGGCCCGCCGACAGCGCTCCAGGAGCGGCTGGCCGCCGCGTCGGAATACCGCAGGCATGCCCAGTGGCACCGGCTCTCACCGCTGCTGGAGGCCCTGGAGCGGCAGGCCGACGAGGAGTTGCTGCGGGCCCGGGAGCAGCTGACGGCGGTCACGGCGCCGCTGGCCGTCCGGGCGGAGTTGCGGGGCCGGCTCGACGCGTACAAGGCGAAGGTGGCCCGGCACGGCCTGGCGGAGGATCCGCTCCTCATCGAGCGGTACGACGCCGCGCGCCGGATGCTGTGGAGCGCCCCGTGCGATCTGCGGGTCGCCGCGCTGACGGTGCAGCGCTATCAGGACGCGGCGCTGGACATGCTGGCCGGGCGCGGGCCGTCCGGCCCCGAGGACCGGCGGGGGAACCCATGAGACATCCCGGGTTCCTGGGACACAGGGCGTGTATGACGGGTAGTGACGGAGCATCGTGGCCGCCGCGGCGGCGGGGCGAACAGGGGGAAAGACCATGAGTACGCAGTGCCAGCGCCCCGCGTGCGAGGGCAGTTACGAGGACATGGGCGGCGGTGAGCTGTACTGCGACACCTGCGGTCTGGCGCCGGTCGTTTCCCCGAACGGGATGGTGAGCTCTCCGCCCACCGGCATCGCGGGCGGCGGGCGGGGCAGCAGGGGCAGCAACAGCTCCTCGGCCCGCAGCAGTTCGCAGGCGTCGTCGAGGGCCTCCTCGCGGTCCTCCTCGCGCTCGTCGACCTCGCGGCGGTCGGTGTCGGGGCGGCTCTCCCGCGCGCTGTCCGGGAGTTCCACGTCACGTTCGGTCTCGGTGCGTTCCTCGGCCAGGTCGACCGGCACCTCGGGGCGCAGCCGGCTGGGCGCCGGGCTGGTGCTCGTACCGGATGTGCCGCGGCCCGATCCGCGCACCGCGGTGATGGAGAACCCGGAGGTGCCGGAGCGCAAGCGGTTCTGCTCGCGTTCGGACTGCGGGGCGCCGGTGGGCCGGGCCCGGGGTGAGCGGCCGGGGCGTACCGAGGGGTTCTGCACCAAGTGCGGTCACCCGTACTCCTTCGTGCCCAAGCTCCAGGGGGGTGACATCGTCCATGGCCAGTACGAGGTCGCGGGTTGTCTGGCGCACGGCGGGCTCGGCTGGGTCTACCTCGCGGTGGACCGGGCGGTCTCGGACCGGTGGGTGGTGCTCAAGGGCCTGCTCGACACGGGTGACCAGGACGCCATGGCGGCGGCCATCTCGGAGCGCCGGTTCCTCGCCGAGATCGAGCACTCCAACATCGTCCGCATCTACAACTTCGTCGAGCACCTCGACCAGCGGACCGGTTCGCTCGACGGCTACATCGTCATGGAGTACGTCGGTGGCAAGGCGCTCAAGGAGATCGCCAACGAGCGCCGCACCCCGGCGGGGAAGCGGGATCCGCTGCCGGTCGAGCAGGCGTGCGCGTTCGGCATCGAGGCGCTGGAGGCGCTCGGTCATCTGCACAGCCGCAACCTGCTCTACTGCGACTTCAAGGTCGACAACGCGATCCAGACCGAGGACCAGCTGAAGCTGATCGACATGGGCGCGGTGCGCAGGATGGACGACGAGGAGTCGGCCATCTACGGCACGGTGGGGTACCAGGCGCCGGAGGTGGCGGAGGCGGGCCCTTCGGTGGCCTCCGACCTGTACACGGTCGCGCGGACGCTCGCGGTGCTGACCTTCGACTTCCAGGGGTACACGAACGTCTTCGTGGACTCCCTGCCGGACCCGGACAACATCGAGGTGTTCCGTACCTACGAGTCGTTCTACCGGCTGCTGGTGCGGGCCACCGACCCCGATCCGGCACGACGGTTCGCCTCCGCCGCCGAGATGGCGGAACAGCTGACGGGCGTGCTGCGCGAGGTGGTGTCGCTGCAGACGGGGCGCCCGCGTCCGGCGCTGTCGACGCTGTTCGGTGCGGAGCTGCGGGTGACCGACACGGAGCTCTTCACGATCAGGACGGGTGACGTCTCGCGTCTGGGGGCCAGATCGCCGGAGCCCGGCCGGGCCGGGCTCTTCGGGCGGCGAAGGGAGGGCAGAGCGCCTGGGGCGCCGCCCGTGTCCCCTCCTGCGCCGGTGGCGCCGCCCGGTGGTGTTCCGGGTGCCCTGCCCGCCGGGCCCCCCGCCGGATTCGCCCCGGGAGCCGGACCGCTGCCGTCCACCACCACGCACATCCGTGGCAGTGCCCCGGCCGGCGGTGGGAACAACGCCCCGCTCCCGTACGCGCAGCCCCAGGCGGTCATTCCCGCCCCCCGAGTCCCGCTCGCGAATCCGGCTGCCGCGCCGGGGCCGTACCCCGCGAACGGGCCCCGGCTGGCCGGGCTCGATGTGCGCGGGACCTCGCTCGCGCTGCCGGTGCCCCGGGTCGACGCGAGCGACCCCAACGCGGGTTTCCTCGCCGGGGTGATGGCATCGGCACCCGCCGAACTGATCGCCGCACTCCAGTCCGTACCGGCCGCCTCGCTGGAGACCCGGCTGCGGGAGCTGCGGGCCGCCCTGGAGATGAACGACCTCGGCGGCGCGACGCAGACCCTGACCGCGCTGGAGGCGAAGCACCCGGACGACTGGCGGGTGGTCTGGTACCGCGGGCTCACGTCCCTGGTGTCCGGCGACAAGGAGAACGCGGCGCTGTCCTTCGACGCGGTCTACGACGCGTTTCCCGGGGAGCCCGCGCCGAAGCTGGCCCTCGGCATCTGCGCGGAGGTCCTGGGCCAGCTGGACAACGCCGCCGAGTACTACCGGCTGGTGTGGATGACCGACCCGAGCTTCGTGAGCGCGGCGTTCGGCCTGGCCCGGGTGCAGCTCGCGGCCGGGGACCGGGTGGGCGCGGTGAAGTCGCTGGAGTCGGTGCCGGAGGCCTCGATCCACTTCACGGCGGCCCGGGTGGCCGCGGTGCGGGCGCGTCTGCGGGAACGGGCGCCGGACGACCCGCTGATCACCGATCTGGTGGCTGCGTCGGCACAGGTCTCGGGGCTGGCGGGGCTGGGGCTGGACGCGGTGCGGCGCGAGCAGTTGTCGACCGAGGTGCTGGGGACGGCGCTCGACTGGGTACTCTCCGGTAGTCCCACGGCTCGGCCTTCGGACCCGCAGTCGGTTCCGTACGGCGGGGCGCAGGGACCGAGGACGCTGCTCGGCAGCGAGTTGGACGAGCGCGGCCTGCGTTTCGGGCTGGAACGGTCGTACCGGATGCTCGCCCGGCTGGCGGAGCCCGGTGACGAGAGGATCGAACTGGTGGAGCGGGCCAACCGTTTCCGCCCCCGAACGTGGGTGTGAACATGTCGCAGAAGCCACAGGAGACTGCCTTGTCGAGGTGTCCCGGCTGCGAGGAGCCGCTGGAGCCGGGGGACCTGTTCTGCGGCGCGTGCGGGTACGACCTGTCGGCCGTGCCCGAGCCGCCGCAGGACCGCCCGACGATCGCCATCGCCACCCCTGCCGGGGAGCCCGCGCCGGGTGCCGGCTTCGGGCCGGCGCCGGGGGTGGCCGAGCCCGCCCCCGGGCAGGTGCCCGGCTCCGCGCCGGATGCGGAGCGCTCGGCACCACCGGCGACCCGGCTCGACGGACCCGCCGCGTCGGGCGACTTCGAGCTGGCCGCACCCGCGGCCGCGGGTGCGGCGCCCGACCCCCGCACCTCCCCCGACCCGGCTCTGGCGCCGTCGGCCGGGGCCAAGGTGTGTGTGGCCTGCAGGGCCGGCCGGGTCGACAACGACGGCTACTGCGAGAACTGCGGCCACGCCCAGCCCCGCGAGCGCGACCACATGGAGCAGGAGCTCGGGTCGGTCGCCGCGGTGAGCGACCGCGGGCTTCGCCATCACCGCAACGAGGACTCGTTCGCCGTATCGACCACCGCGTTGCCGGACGGCTCGCCGGCCGTCGTCGCGATCGTCTGCGACGGGGTGTCGTCGGCCAGCCGGCCCGACGAGGCCTCGGCCGCTGCCGCGTACGCCGCCAACGAGACGCTGCTGGAGTCGCTGCCGCGCGGCACGCATCCGCAGCAGGCGATGCACGAGGCGATCGTCGCCGCCGCCGAGTCCGTCAACCGGCTGGCGCAGGACCCCGGTCAGGCTCAGGAGCACGATCCGCACCGCCACCAGAACGCTCCGGCCTGCACCCTGGTCGGCGCGATCATGGCAAGCGGTCTGCTGGTCGTCGGCTGGGTGGGCGACAGCCGCGTGTACTGGGTGCCGGAGGACCGCACCACACCGCCGGCCCGCCTCACCGAGGACGACTCGTGGGCGGCCCAGATGGTCGCGGCCGGCCTGATGAACGAGGCGGAGGCGTACGCCGACGAGCGCGCCCACGCCATCACGGGCTGGCTCGGCGCGGACGCCTACGAACTGGAGCCGCACACCGCGTCGTTCAAACCGGACCGGCCGGGCATCGTCGTGGTCTGCACGGACGGCCTGTGGAACTACGCGGAGTCCGCGGCCGAAATGGCCGCCGCGGTGCCGGAGGACGCGTACGAACGGCCGTTGCACGGCGCCCAGGTACTGGTGGGCCATGCGCTCGACGGTGGGGGCCACGACAACGTAACAGTGGCCCTGGTGCCGTTCGCCGTACCACCGCAAGGGGCAGGATCCGCCTGAACCAGCGGGTGGGTCCCGTTCCGTCCGCCCCTGCACCTCCGATGCCGTTGTCCGCACATCTGTCTTCATCTGACATGTGGAGCCTCAAGGAGCCGATCAGATGGCCAACTTCTCCAAGTCGAACGTGCCGCAGTTCTCCGTCGAGGTGTATCAGAACGAATATCTGCCCGAGGGCGGCCGTGAGGTCAACGGCATCATCACGGTCACCTCGACCGGGGGCGGTACCACCGGCGGCGTTCCGCTGACGGGTGCGACGTCCTCCCGCCTGCCGGGCGGGGCCGCCGACGCGGCGGTGGTGATCATGGTGGACTGCTCGGGTTCGATGGACTATCCGCCGACGAAGATGCGCAACGCCCGCGACGCGACGGCGGCGGCCATCGACACCCTGCGCGACGGCACCTCCTTCGCCGTGGTGGGCGGTACGCACGTCGCCAGGGAGGTCTACCCGGGCAACGGGCGGCTCGCCGTCGCCGATGCGCAGACCAAGGCTCAGGCGAAGGAGGCTCTGCGCCGGCTCAGCGCGGGCGGCGGTACGGCGATCGGGACCTGGCTGCGGCTGGCCGACCGGCTGCTCGGCGCGGCGGACGTGGAGATCCGGCACGGAATCCTGCTGACGGACGGGCGCAACGAGCACGAGGCCCCGGAGGACCTGCGGGCCGCGCTCGACGCGTGCGCGGGCCGGTTCACATGTGATGCCCGCGGTGTGGGCACCGACTGGGAAGTGAAAGAGGTCACAGCGATCGCCTCGGCGCTGCTCGGCACGGCCGACATCGTCGCCGACCCCTCGGGGCTGGCCGCGGACTTCACGCAGATGATGGAGAACGCGATGGGCAAGGAGGTCGCGGACGTGGCCCTGCGGCTCTGGACCCCCGTCGGCGTGGAGATCAAGTTCGTGAAGCAGGTCGCGCCCACGGTGGCCGAGCTGACCGACCGTCGCACCGAGGCCGGGCCGCGGGCGGGCGACTACCCCACCGGTTCCTGGGGCGACGAGTCCCGCGACTACCACGTGTGCGTGCAGGTACCGGAGGCCGGGATCGGGCAGGAGATGCTGGCTGCCCGCGTCTCACTGATCCTTCCCGACCCGGCCGGCGGGGTGCCCCGGACGCTCTCGCAGGGGCTGGTACGCGCGGTGTGGACGGACGACATGGTGGCGTCGACCTCGATCAATCCGCAGGTCGCGCACTACACGGGTCAGGCGGAACTGGCACAAGTCATCCAGCAGGGTCTCGATGCACGCAAGTCGGGAGACTTCGACGGCGCCACGGCCAAACTCGGCCGCGCTGTGCAGTTGGCGTCGGCGTCCGGGAACGAGGACACTGCGAAACTGCTTTCGAAGGTGGTAGACGTCGTCGACGCGGCGACCGGTACTGTGCGACTGAAGGCGAAGGTCGCGGAAGCGGACGAGATGACACTCGAAACGCGCTCCACGAAGACAGTTCGCGTCAAGAAGTAACCACATACAGGCACTGATGAGCCGCCCGACCGGCATGGTCCGCCGGGCGGCGACGCAAGAGAAATGACGGCCCACGGGCCGGACGAGGAGAGGGGGAAGCGCCGACATGCCGACCTGCCCGAACGGACACCAGTCGGGTTCCGAGGACTGGTGCGAGGTCTGCGGCCACCGCATGGCCGGGGCGGGCGCGCCCGCGGGCGCCGTTCCCCCACCGCCTCCCCCGCCACCCGCGCCCGGCTACGGATATCCGCAGGGCTCCGGCCCCGATGCGACCCAGCACGCCGAGCTCTGCCCCCAGTGCCGCACCCCGCGGGAGGCCATGGCGCCGTTCTGCGAGGAGTGCCGCTGGAACTTCCTCACGAACACCGCCACGTCGTACACACCGCTGGCTCCGCAGCACGGCGCGCCGGCCGGTCCGGTCCCCGGACTCAATCTGCCGCCGGGCTTCCAGGCCCAGCAGCCGCCCGGGCCGCCGCAGCCGCGCGAGCCCCGCGATCCGTTCGAGTACCAGAGCTCGCGCCCCTCGCAGGTGAACCGCTCGGCCGAGCCGCTCTCCTCCGGCCCGGGGCGGCCCGGCCCGTCGGGACCGGGTTCGCAGCCTCCTCACCCGTTCCAGCCGCAAGGCCAGCAGGGGCACCAGGGACAGCAGGGCCCGCCGCCCCCGCCGCCGTTCCAGCAGCAGGGACAGCAGGGCGGCCCGCAGGGCTTCCCGCAGGGCCAGCAGCATGCCCAGCAGCAGAATTCGCCGCAGGGCTCGCCCCCGCCTCCGTTCCAGCAGCAGAACGCACCGCAGGGTCCGCCGCCGCCGTTCCAGCAGCAGAGCGCGCCGCCCGCCTTCCAGCAGACGGCTCCCCCGGTCTTCGAGCAGCCCGGCCCGCCGGCCCCGCCGCAGCCGCAGACGGGCGGTGACGACTGGCTGCTGTCCCCGCCCTCGCAGGCCCACGGCCCGCAGACGCCGATGCAGCAGCCGCCGTACCCGGGACAGAACCAGGGCCCCGGGCAGAACCAGGGACCTGGCCAGGGTCAGGGCCCCGGGCAGGGTCAGGGCCCCGGGCAGGGTCAGGCTCCGCTGTCCATGAACTGGACCGCGGTCATCGCGCCCGACCGTGAGTACTTCCTGGCGATGATGCAGCGCAGCGGCCCCGAGGCCACCGGACTCAACCTCCCGGCGTACTCACCGGAGCAGCAGCTGCCGCTCACCGGCACCCAGATCACCATCGGCCGCCGCCGGCACAGCACGGGCGAGTCCCCGGACATCGACCTCTCCGTGCCCCCGGAGGACCCGGGCGTCTCGCACCAGCACGCGGTGCTGGTGCAGCAGCCGGACAGCAGCTGGGCCGTGGTCGACCAGAACTCGACGAACGGCACCACGCTCAACGGCGCCGAGGACCCGATCCAGCCCTACGTCCCCGTACCGCTCCAGGACGGCGACCAGGTGCACGTCGGGGCGTGGACGACCATCACGATCCGTCGGGACTGACCCCTCGGACGCTTGCGAACGGCCGGTGAGGGGGTGACCGCCCCCTCACCGGCCGTTGCGCTGCCCCCGTCGGCAATGGCGCAGCCCTCACCGGCCGTTGCGCTGTTCTCACCGGCCGGTGCGTCGTCCCCGTCGGCCGTTCCCGCCCTCGCGGGCCGCTGCGCAGCAGTCACTTGCCGCTGCCATGGGGCAGCGCATAGTTCGCACCACGAACGTCAGCTCTCCGGCGAGGCCCCACCGCCCCTGCCTGCCGTATTCTGATGGAATGCGAGAGGCCGAGCACGGACAAATGGGGGTCGTCACCGCATTGGTGCGCTCCTCGTTCCTGGTGAATGCCGTGTATGCCGATTCCGGCCGCGCGCACGGCATCACCGCGCAGCAGGGCCAGCTGTTGTGCGTGCTGATGGTGCAGCCCTACGGGATGCGCGAGCTCGGCGCGATGCTGGGGCTGGCGAAGTCCAGCCTCACCGGCCTGGTGGACCGCAGCGTGCAGCGCGGTCTGGTGCGCCGCGAGCCCGATCCCGAGGACGGCCGCGCGGTCCGTGTCGCCCTGACGCCGACGGGCGACGCACTGGGCGACGCGTTCTACGCCGAGACGTGCCGACGGGTCGACGCCCTGTCGACCGGCCTCGACGAGGCCGATCGCGAGCAGCTCGCGACGCTGCTCGGCCGGCTGGTGCTGAGCAACAAGGTGCCCGTGGTCTTCATGGAGTCGGACGAGAGCACCCCGCCCGCTCCCTGATCAGCCCTGCTCCGGCCCGCTCCCGCCGACCCCCGCCGCATGCCCTTCCCTCCGCGTCACCCCGAACAGCTCGGCGAACCGGCCGGTGAACAGGTCCATGCCCTTGTACTCGCTGACCGCCGCCGCGGGCAGGATGACGGGCCCGTCGGGTGACGGCACCTGCCCCACCCCGCCGCCGGGGCCGAGCGGGAGGAGGGCCGAAGGAACGGGCGACGGCCGGTACGTGGCCGTGGGCCGCTCACCGCGCATCCGGGCGAGGACGTTCTCCGCGACCACTTCCGCGTGCTTCATCGCGTGGCCGGCCATTTTGGCCTCGGCCACGTCCGTGATGTCTCCGAGTGCGTAGATGTGGTCGTGGCCCTCGACGTTGAGCGCCTCGGTGACCCGGACCCGCCCCTGCGGGGTGCGTACGGCGACCCGGCCGTCGGCGAGGTAGTCGCCGTTGGTGCGCCCTCCGTAGCAGCGGAACCAGATGTCGGCGGAGATCTCGTCACCGCCGGTGATGGCCACGGTGAAGGGCTTGGCCCGGCCCGGTTCGGCCGGTGGCTGCTCGGCCAGGGCGACACCCAGGCGCAGCTCCACACCGAGCGCGTCCAGCTGGCGGTGCAGCTCCGCGCGGAACTCCGGCAGGAAGCCCGGCACCAGCTGACCGGCAGGATCGGTGACGATCACGTGCTTGTCCGGCCAGACCGCCTTGATCTCGCCGGACAGCTCCAGCCCGACCGGGCCGGCCCCCGCGATCAGGACCCGCTCGGCGGTGGCGAGTTCGGCGTGCGCCTCGCGGATGCGCTGCAGCGCCTCGCCGGAGAGGTCGGTATCAGTCTTGGCCGGGAACGGGTAGTCCGAGCCGGTGGCGAGAATCAGGTACGCGGCCTCCACCCGCTCCCCGGAGGCCAGCGTGGCACCGCCCGGATCCACTGCGGTGACACGCTCACGGCGGACGGAGCCGCGCCGCAGGAGGGTGTCGTAGGGGAAGAAGATGTTGTCCGCCCAGTCCGGCCGGACCAGCGCGCGGAGTGATCCCGCCGCATGCACGAACGCGTCCTTGGGATCGACGAGGACGACGTCGGCCACCTCGTCCAGCGCCTTCGCGACCGCGGCACCGCCGTACCCCCCGCCGATGACCAGCACCGAACGATTCACGTTTTCACCCTGTCCGATTTCGTTCATCATTTCCCCACTCCCCATGAACTCATTAATCGTTCGTGACACGAACGACAATAGTTCGTGCAGCGAACTTTGGCGAGAGGGTTCTGCGCATTTCAGCCACCGGTCCGCAGCGGGAACGGTTCGCGCGATCCATGCCCCGGGGCCCCCGTGCCCGGCCCGCGCGTCTGCGACCATGGACGGGTGACTGAGAATCCGCACGACACGCTGCAGGAGCTGACCTTCTACGAGCTGGTCGGCGGCGAGGACACCTTCCGGCGCCTGGTCCACCGCTTCTACCAGGGCGTGGCCGGTGACCCGCTGCTGCGGCCGATGTACCCGGAGGAGGACCTGGGTCCGGCCGAGGAGCGCTTCGCGCTCTTCCTGATGCAGTACTGGGGTGGTCCCCGCACCTACAGCGACGAGCGCGGGCACCCCCGGCTGCGCATGAGGCACGCACCGTTCCGGGTGGACCGCGCCGCGCACGACGCCTGGCTGAGCCACATGCGGGTGGCCCTGGACGAGCTCGGGCTGGCCCCGGAGCACGAGCGCCAACTGTGGGACTACCTCACGTACGCGGCGGCCTCGATGGTGAACACCGAGGGCTGAGGCGCGATCGGAATGGGCGGAATCCGGTACTCGGCCGGGGCCCCACCGGTCGGCCGGGCCCCCTATAGGATCCGCGCATGACGACGTCCGAGCGCGAGCTCACCGAGCCGGTCGACCTCTGTCTGCCCGACGGCAGTCTGAATCCGGCCGCGGTCGGCTGGTCCCGGGCGCCTCTGCACCGCGCCAATCTGCGCGGCTGGGGCCGGACGAAGCGCTGGGAGTACTGGTGCGTGACGACGCCCACGCACCTGGTGGCGCTGACGGTCAGCGATCTCGACTTCCTCGCCCTGAACACCGTCTACCTGCTCGAATACGCACCGGGCGGCCTGGAGTCGGAGCGCAGCGCCATCGTCCCCGGCGGCTTCGGTGTCGAGCTCCCCGAGAGCGTCGCCGGCGCCCCCGGCTCGAAGGACGTGGTGGTGGGCCCCGAGCGGCCGTCCAGGGGCAAGGTGCGCGTCGAGATCCGCGACGAGAACGCCGGCACCCGGCTGCGGGCCCGCTGCCTGACCGAGGACAGGCTTCCTCTGGAGGTCGACCTCCTGGTCGCCCGGCCTCCGGAGCACGAGTCGCTCTCCGTCGTCGTGCCGCGGAGCGAGCGCCGCTTCCAGTACACCTCCAAGCACACCGCCCTTCCCGCGTCGGGCAGGGTGAGGATCGGCAGCGAGTACCTGGCGTTCGACGGGGACGACACCTGGGCCGTCCTGGACCACGGCCGCGGCCGCTGGCCGCGCACGGTCGACTGGAACTGGGGCGCCGCGTCAGGACGCACCGGCGGACACACGGTGGGTCTGCAGTTCGGCGGGCGCTGGACGGCAGGCACCGGCTCCACCGAGAACGGGCTCTGTGTGGACGGCCGCCTCACCAAGATCGGCGAGGAACTGGACTGGCAGTGGTCCACGGCCGACCTGCTCGCGCCCTGGACCATCCGTACACCGTCATCCGACCAGGTGGACCTGACGTTCACCCCGTTCCACAACCGGTCGACGCGCACGGAGACCGGCCTGATCGACAACCGCACCGACCAGTGCTTCGGCTACTACGACGGGCGCGTCCGCACCGACGACGGCACCGAGATCGCCGTGGAGAGCCTGCTGGGCTGGGCCGAGGACGTCCACATGCGCTGGTGACGCGCCTTCTTGACGGTCCAGCCGCCTGAGAGAACCGGGCCCTGACGGCGAGGGACCCGCCCACGGGGAACCGGGCTCAGACTGCGAGGGACCCGCCCACGGGGAACCGGGCCCTATCCGCCCACCGAGAAGGCGAGCGACCCGAGGCCTCCCGCCGAGCCCGCCCGCCGCAGGGCGATGGACCCGTACGGGGTACGGAGCCGCAGCCAGGCCCCCGTCGCCAGGAACGCCACGGGGAAGTCCGGGGCGGTGCGCAGGAAACCGAGCGCCTGGGCCGCGTGCACAGCGCGCAGTGGGAGCTCCGTACCGCCGACGGTCCGCGACCAGATGTCCCGCCCGATGAGATCGCGCTCGGTCCGGGTACGCCGCTCCTCCGGCAGTGCCGCGTCGCGGCTGCGGAACTCGGCGACGGCGTCGTTCAGCGCCTCACCCAGAGCGGGGGGACCGGGCAGCCCCGGCCGCTCCTCCCAACCGCCGCGCGGAGGCAGCACACCGGTCCAGGGGGGCCCTGTCACCGGTGGAGGCAGGGCGCCGGAGCGGGCCGACTCCTCGAGTGATTCGAGGAGTTCACCGGCGGACACGGTCACGTCGAATTCGTACGGATCCGCCAACCGCACCGCCCGGATCGCCAGGACCTCGAACGAGGGCGGCCGGCCGAACACGGCCAGCGCGCCGCCTCCCGCCTGCAGCCGGACGGCCGCGGCACGGTCGTAGTGGAGCAGCCGGCCGAGGAAGGCCGCGAGATCCGCGGCCTCCCTCGTGTCGGCGAACTGCAGGGACTGCACAGGCGCGGTCATGCCGCCGCGGGCTCCTCGGCCAGGTACTCCTGGAGGAAGAGCTTCTCCTCCGCGGAGATCCGCCGGGGCCGCTCCTCGGCCAGGTTGTACGGGACGACAATGGTCGACGCCCGTACGTACACCTGGTCCGGGTCCTTGATCTCGTACGCGATGGTGAGCGAAGCGGCACCTATCTTCGTCACCCACGACTCGACGGTCACCGGCGCGTGCCGGTGGACCAGCGGGCGCACGTAGTCGATCTCGTGCCGGGCCACGACGGAACCGCCCGCGAACGACGGCGAGCCGTCCCCCGGCGCCAGCCGGAACATGAAGTCGATGCGCGCCTCCTCCAGATAACGGAGGAAGACCACGTTGTTGACGTGCCCGAAGGCATCCATGTCCGACCAGCGCAGCGGGCAGCTGTAGATATGACGAGCCAAGACGATCAGCCTCGCGTGAGCTTCTTGTACGTGGCACGGTGCGGGCGGGCCGCATCCGCGCCGAGTCGCTCGACCTTGTTCTTCTCGTACGACTCGAAGTTGCCCTCGAACCAGTACCACTTGGACTCGCCCTCGTACGCCAGGATGTGCGTGGCGACTCGGTCCAGGAACCAGCGGTCGTGGGAGATGACCACGGCCGCACCCGGGAACTCCAGAAGCGCGTTCTCCAGCGAGGACAGCGTCTCGACGTCGAGGTCGTTGGTGGGCTCGTCGAGGAGCAGCAGGTTGCCGCCCTCCTTGAGCGTCAGTGCCAGGTTGAGGCGGTTGCGCTCACCACCGGAGAGCACACCGGCCGGCTTCTGCTGGTCCGGCCCCTTGAAGCCGAACGCGGAGACGTACGCCCGCGAGGGCATCTCGACCTGGCCGACGTTGATGTAGTCCAGCTCGTCCGAGACGACGGCCCACAGCGTCTTCTTCGGGTCGATGTTGGCACGGGACTGGTCGACGTAACTGATCTTGACCGTGTCGCCGACCTTGATGGCGCCGCTGTCCGGCGTCTCCAGGCCCTGGATCATCTTGAACAGCGTGGTCTTGCCCGCACCGTTCGGACCGATGATGCCGACGATGCCGTTGCGCGGCAGCGTGAACGACAGGTCGTCGATGAGGACCTTGTCGCCGAAGGCCTTCGAGAGGTTCTCGACCTCGACGACGATGGAACCGAGCCGCGGGCCCGGCGGAATCTGGATCTCCTCGAAGTCCAGCTTCCGCATCTTGTCCGCCTCGGCCGCCATCTCCTCGTACCGGGCGAGACGGGCCTTGGACTTGGTCTGGCGCCCCTTGGCGTTCGACCGCACCCACTCCAGCTCTTCCTTGAGCCGCTTCTGCCGCTTCTCGTCCTTGCGGCCCTCGACCTTGAGGCGGGTGGCCTTCTTCTCCAGGTACGTGGAGTAGTTGCCCTCGTAGGGGATGGCGCGGCCGCGGTCGAGTTCGAGGATCCACTCGGCGACGTTGTTCAGGAAGTACCGGTCGTGGGTGACGGCGACCACGGCGCCCGCGTACTTCGAGAGGTGCTGCTCCAGCCAGTTCACCGACTCGGCGTCGAGGTGGTTGGTGGGCTCGTCGAGCAGCAGCAGGTCGGGCGCCTCGATGAGGAGCTTGCAGAGCGCGACGCGGCGCTTCTCACCACCGGACAGGTTGGTGACGGCCCAGTCACCGGGCGGGCAGCCCAGCGCGTCCATGGCCTGCTCCAGCTGAGCGTCCAGGTCCCACGCGTTGGCGTGGTCCAGGTCCTCCTGGAGCTTGCCCATCTCGTCCATGAGCGCGTCGGAGTAGTCGGTCGCCATGAGCTCGGCGACCTCGTTGAAGCGCTTCAGCTTGCCCATGATCTCGGCGGCGCCGTCCTGCACGTTCTCCAGAACGGTCTTCGACTCGTCGAGGTGGGGCTCCTGCATGAGGATGCCGACGCTGAACCCGGGCGACAGGAAGGCGTCACCGTTGGACGGCTGCTCCAGGCCGGCCATGATCTTCAGCACCGTGGACTTACCGGCACCGTTGGGACCCACCACACCGATCTTCGCGCCGGGCAGGAAGCTCAGCGTCACGTCGTCAAGGATGACCTTGTCGCCGTGCGCCTTGCGTGTCTTGCGCATCGTGTAGATGTACTCAGCCAAGAGAAACCGTCCGGCAATCGATGAGTGGGCAGATACACCCCATCTTGCCTGACGGCTACCTCTTGACGGAAACCCGTATCGGTGGGTGGGCCTGACCTGGGGCTTCCGGCCGAGCCCCGGTAGCCGGACTGTCACTGTCGGTCGCTGATGGTCGGCCTTGAGCGACGTCGCACGGCGCACAGACGGCCCAGGACCGCCGGAGACGTCGCAGCGGCATCACGAGTCGCCTTACGAGGACCTGAAGCGCGACTGCGACCTCGGCCGGGCTCATCCCGAACCGCAAGGGCCCCACCCCGACTGCGGGCCTCCATTCCCAGCGCTCCCGCTCACTGTGCGCCGTCATGATTCCCACCCTCTCTCGGAGCTCGCAGCCGCCCCCACCCGTATCGGCTGGCGAGAAGGTACCGCTTCCGCTCCCGGGAGACCGAGCCGCACAAGGGATGAATGCACCCAAAGGGCTAGGGTCGAGCAGTGAGCCGAATCGAGCGGACCGCCGAGGGTGCGGGGCCCTTCACGACACGACTGACCTGGCGCCTCAGCGATGGGGGCACCGCTGTCTGGGAGTCGCGGCCGGCGCGCAAGCGCGGGCTGCTCACTGTGCGGGCAGCGGGTGAGTCCGAACCCCGCTCCCGACGAGCGGACGGCGCGTCGGTCGGCCGCCTCCGCAGGCTGAACGCCATGGCAGCGGGCGCGTTCGCCGTGGGTGGGGGGCTGTTCGCCTACGGGGCCGCGGTGGCGCAGTTCGGCACGGGTGGCGCGACGGGCGCCTGGATCTACTTCGTCGGGGGCCTGTTCTTCAACGCGGGGGGCTACGCGTCCTTCCTCCAGGCAGTCAACGCTCCCCGCCAGGACGACAGGATCGGGGCGCTTGCCGCCCGGCGCTGGAGATGGTGGAGCTATGAACCCGGCCGGATCGACTGGCTGAGCACTCTCCTGCTCTTCGTGGGAACGCTGGTGTTCGGTATCAACCTGCTGAGTTCCCTGTTGCAGGGGCTCACGGTGCAGCAGCTGAACAGGCTCGTCTGGGCCCCCGACATGGTGGGGTGCACGCTGTTCCTTCTCTCGGGGCACTTCGCCCTGGTCGAGGTCTGCCACGGCCGGCCGGGCATCCGGCCCCGCGATCTCGGCTGGTGGATCGTCGCGGTCAACCAGCTCGGGTCCGTGCTCTTCCTGGGCGCGGCCGTCGCCGACTTCACCCGCCCCGCCACGGGAAGCCTCGTCAACGTCGACATCGCCAACTGGGGCACCCTCACGGGAGCGGTCTGCTTCTCCGTAGGAGGGGCGCTCCAGTACTTCGAGCGCCCGTGAGCCCGCACGCGCGGACGGCATGGCCCCGGCGGCGGTACGCGAAGGCCCCGGTACGCCGAAGCGGTACCGGGGCCGTGATCAGCGCGCCGTGACCGGGCGCCCGCCGTTCATGACACGCGCCCGTGCGTCAGCCGTGTCCGTCACTCGCCGGAGGACTGCTCCTTGCGACGGCGGAGGACGAAGACCGAGCCGCCACCGATGACGACCAGGGCGATCGCGATGCCCGCGATCAGCGGGGTGGCGTTGGAGCTTCCCGTCTCGGCCAGGCTGCCCTCGGCGCCGGCCGTGCTGCCGCCGGCCGTGGCAGTGATCGTGGTGGGCTGGTCGGCGGTCTGGGTGGTGAGGCCTTCGTTGCCCGTTCCGGTGGTCAGGCAGTCCAGGACGCCCTTGAACGTCCGGGTGAAGCCGTCGGGGCCGTTGACCGTGAAGTCGTACGCCTGGTCCTCGGCGACCGGCACGGTCACGGTCTCGGACCTGCCCGGCTCGACGGTGTGCTCCGCCCCGGCCAGCTCGTAGGTGAACGCCTCGTCACCCTTGTTGCTCGTGGTGACGTCCACGCCGCCCTTGGCGCAGTCCTTCTTCGCGGTGACCGCCGGGATCGCGCCCTTTCCGGCCCAGGTCGCGGTGGCGCTCGCGGAGACCGTGGACTCGCTGGAGCCGGCCAGGATCTGGGTCTGGCTCTTGGTGGCGCCGGCGAAGGCCCGGCCGACGGGGACCGAGGTGGTGGCCTGCACGGTCAGGGAGGCGGAGCCGTCGGCGGCGCCTGCCGGGACGTCGAAGTAGAGCTGGGAGCCGTTGGCGGCCGTGGTGACGGCCTTGCCCTTCTTGTCGGTGATCCTGACGCCGCTGGCGGAGTCGGCGGGCGGGGTCACCGAGACCTGTCCGGCATTGGTGTGCACGGTGACGGGACCGACACGCCGACCGGAGCGGCCGGACACCGCGACCGGGTCCAGGGCGAGGGACGCCTTGGGCTCGGCCGTGTCGGTGGCGGACTTCTGCAGCCAGTCGGCGAGCTTCTCCGCCTGCTTGTCGGATGCGGTCACATCGACGTCGTCCGAGTAGCGCCAGATGGCGACCTGGGTGCCGGCCGCCGCGGTCTGCTCGGAGAGCGGGCCCGTGCCGGCCTCCTCGGCGAGTGCCTGGAGGTCGTCGATCTTCGGGTAGGAGTGCTCGAGGATCCAGCGGATCCTGCCGGCGTTCTTGTTGGTGCCCAGCGAGGTCTGGTTCCAGGGGGTCTCCAGGTACTTCGCCTGGTCCTGGGTGGGGTTGTGGATGTCGATGCAGTACGTCTTGAACTTGCCGCCGCCGTCGACGGTCATCTCGAAGAGCCCTGCGGGCAACTCCTGGGTCTTTCCGTCCGCACGAAGGACGGCGCTGTCGAACGTCTTCAGCCCGTCCAGGGTCGCGGTCGCGCCGCCCTGGTGCGGGGGTGCCTCGTCGGCGACCGCGCCGCCCGCACCGATGAAGGCGCCGGCCACGACCAGGCCGGATGCCACCACCGAGGCGGTCAGCCGGGCCATGCCCCGGTTCCTTCGGGGTTCGGCCGTCGTCGTGGATGACGAGGCGGTCGCTGAAGAAGCAGAAAACACAGAATTCCCCTCCGGGCGAGACCCTCGCGTCCGTTACGCGTGTGGGGAATGTCCCGCCAGCCGACTCAAGTGCCCTGTGAGTACTGAGGAATCCTAAAGACCGAGCGAAGCACAGTCCCCCGTCATACCGTCCGACAACCATTCCGAATCGGAATCGTTATCCCTGGTAACGTCCGGCCCAGGCAGAGGACTCGGACCGGAATGCGGGATTCAGAGCCTGTTCCGTGCGGTCCGTCAGGGCGCCGAAACCAGCTCCGAACCGGCCTTCTGACGCGCCGTCCGGCGCTTCGCGGGCGGCCTCTCCCCCCGCCCGGCCGCCACCGGCTCACGCTCGGCATCCCGTGGCTCCGCCTGGTCCGCGGGCTGTTCGCGGTCCACCGGGCGCTCACGCACCGCCCACCGGTCCGGCTCGTCACCCGCCCGGGCACCGGTCCGTGAAGTCAGGCCAGGCTCACCCCTGACCACGCGCCGGAAAGCCGACGTCCCCCGCGTCAGATCGTGTCCCACCGCCACCGCCTCGATGTCCACGAAGGTCCGGCGCTGCCCCTCCCGTTCCTCCTCGCGCACCTTCAGCCTGCCGTGCACCACCAGAGGCTCCCCCACGGCCACGGAACCCGTCAGATTCGCCGCCAGGGTGCGCCAGGCCCACACGGTGTAGAAGCTGGTGTGCCCGTCCGCCCAGTGCTGTTTCTCCCGGTCCCACCGCCGCGGCGTCACAGCGAACCGGAATCGCGCCATTCCCCCGCTCGCGGTCTCCCGGAACTCCACTCCGGTCGCCGCGTTCCCCACGAGCGTCACCAAGGTCTCGTTCATGACTCCGCCTCCCCTTCGGTCCGGATTTCGGTGACCGCACTCCTGCGTCCGGTCACTGAACCCATGCTGAAGGGGAGGCGGAATTCCTGCTGAGGCCTGTGGACTAACGGCCCGTTGTGGAAAACTCCGTCACCGCCACGAAGCGCTCGCGCACCTCCCGGTATCGCACCAGCTCCGCCGACACCGGATCGAGCACCCGGGCCCTCCCACAGCCCGCCGCCGCCTCGCGGAGCCTTCGTTCGGCCTCCTGGCCGTACCGTCGCGCGGGCCCTCGGGCAGCCGCCGCACACGACCACTCCACCAGCGGGCCGCCGATGATGCCCGCCGCCATCACCAGAGCGGGCGTCAGCAGCCCCGGCTGCAGTACGCCGATGATCTGGCCGGCCAGCCACAGGCCGCCGAAGATCTGCAGCAACGTCATCGCCACCTGTGCCAGTACGGCCGCGGGCCACCAGGCCGGCCGCGGAGGCTTCGCCGCACGGCCCGTGTGAGCCTGGGCCGAACCTCCTCGAACGCCGGTCGCCGCACCGGTCGCGCCACCCCCGGCGTCCGCCCCACGGTCCTCGGCCCCGCGTTCCTCCGTCCCGGTGGCCCGTCCGGCCAGTTCGTCGAGCGCCTCCGGCAGCCCCTGCGCCCCGTGCACGGCGGCCTCCCGGACCGCCTGCGCCCACGGCCCGGGCAGTCCGTCGGCGGCGGCGTCGGCCACGGTACGCACTGCTTGCTCGACGCGCTGGCGTGCGGTCAGCTGTTCCTCGGGCGGCGCGGTGAGTGCGCCGCGGTCCACGCCGCCGGGCTGCCGGGTCGACTCGTACCAGCGCCACAGCCGCAACCACGGCGTCCCGCACGCCCGTCCGGCGTTGCGGCGCCATTCGCGTTCGGCCGCCTGCCCGGCGGCTGCGGCGCCCACGGCCTCGGCGAGCCGGTCGGTGAACTCCTCCCTGGCCCGCTCCCCCAGGCCCGGCCGCCCCTCGGCGACGTACACCGGACGGAGCCTGGCCGCGGCGGCGTCCACGTCGGCGGAGAGCCTGCGGGTGGCCGCCGTACGGTCCTGGACGAACCGGCCGAGCAGTTCGCGGAGCTCGCCCACTCCGTCACCCGTGAGCGCGGACAGGGAAAGGACGGTGGCGCCTGGTTCGCCGTGCTCACCGAGGGCCATGCCGTCCTCGTCGAGGAGCCGGCGCAGGTCGTCCAGGACCTGGTCGGCGGCCTCACCGGGGAGCCGGTCGATCTGGTTGAGGACCACGAAGGTGACCTCCGCGTGCCCGGCGAGCGGCCGCAGATAGCGCTCGTGCAGGGCCGCGTCGGCGTACTTCTCCGGGTCCACCACCCAGATCACCGCGTCGACGAGCGCCAGCACCCGGTCCACCTGGTCGCGGTGACCCACCGCCGCGGAGTCGTGGTCGGGCAGATCGACCAGCACGAGGCCCTGGAGCGCCTCGTCGGCCGCCGCGCTGCCGGGCTGCGGCCTGCGCCTGAGCCGCCCGGGGATCGCCAGCCGGTCGAGCAGCCCTGCCGCCCCGTCCGTCCAGGAGCAGGCGAGGGGCGCGGCGGTGGTGGGCCTGCGGAGCCCGGTCTCGGAGATCTGGGTGCCCGCGAGGGAGTTGAAGAGGGTGGACTTGCCGCTGCCGCTCGCCCCGGCGATGGCGACGACCGTGTGGCGGGAGGAGAGCCGCTGCCGGGCCGCGGCCTCGTCGAGCACCCGTCCCGCCTCGGCGAGGTCGGTCCTGTCCAGCCGGGCCCGGGAGAGGCCGACGAGTTCGCGCAAGGCGTCCAGGCGCGGGCTGAGCGGGCTGCCGGAGGGCACGTACGCCTCGACCTGGGGCCGTACGTCGTCCTCCTGGACCGCTGCGGGGGCCCCGCCGGGGGCGGGCCGTTCGGCGGCGGCGGCCCGGCGGGCGATGAGTCCGTCGTCCCAGCCCCCGAGCGGTGCGTCCGGGTCCTGGCCGACGCTCTCGCCGGAAGCGGGCCCGCCGTCCGGGTCCTGCCCGGGTGGCGGCTCCTGTGCCCGGGTCCGTCCCCGGCTCTGTCCCGGACCTTCGTCAGTGACGGCAGTCATCGCTGCCACCTCTCCTTCTGCAGTACGGACAGCGCGGCGATCAGTTCTGCCTGCGGTTCGGGGGCCACGTCGAGCGCGTCCAGCGGAGCGAGCCGGCGGTCGCGTTCGCCGCCGAGAACCTGGTCGAGGTAGGTGGTGAGCAGCGCGCCCCCCTTGTCGCGCAGCCGCAGGGCACCCTGTACGCCGATGCGTTCGGCCAGTTGCTCTCCGGCGGTACGGGCCCGCCGTCCGCCGAGAAGGGCGGCGGCGAGGAGGGTGGCCACGGTCTCGGCGTCGGGTGCGGTGTTGCGTTCCATGAGGCGGACCTCCTCCTCGGCCAGTTCCTCCAGGACCCGGCGCCATCTCCGTACGGTCATGGCGATCCGGCCGCGGATGTCCTCGGCCGGGCCCCAGCCGCCGTCTTCCCGGCCCGCCGCCTCGAAGGCGAAGAGCGCGGCAGCGGGCTCCCGCCGCCAGGTCGCGCGGATCGTTTCGTCGGCGGCGGCCACCGCACACTCCAGAAGGGCCGCGAGGGACTCGACGAGTGCTTCGAGCACCTCCTCCGAGGTGCTGTAGAGCGGGTATCCGCGCCACCGGGTCCGGGCGTCCCCGGCGAGCGCCCCGCCGTTCTGCAGCCGGCGCCGGACGCGTGAGCCCTCGTTGCGGTACGCGTCCTCCACCACAGCGGTCAGTCGCACGGCGGCCGCGTACTGTGCCGCGACGGCTCCGGCCAGGGCCGGCATCCGGACGTCGAGGGAGTTGATCACCCCGGCCGCTGTCCGCCCGACCGCCTGCTGACGGGCCGCCGGGTCGTGCGCGCGATGGGTGAGCCAGGCGCGCAGCGGGGCGACGGCGGTCGTGGGGAGCAGTCCGCTGCCGCCACCGGCGGATTCGGGCAGCTCGGGAATGGTGAAGCGCGGCACCTCGCCGAGCCCGGCCTTGGTGAGCAGTGCGCCGTACTGCCGCGACACCTCGGCGATCACCTGGTGCGGCACCCGGTCGAGGACGATGACGAGGGAGGCGTCGTACTCCTTGGCCGTGCGCAGCAGATGCCACGGCACGGCGTCGGCGTAGCGGGCGGCGGTGGTCACCATGACCCAGACGTCCGCCGCGCAGATGAGTTCGGCGGCCAGGACACGGTTGCGTACGACGAGCGAGTCGATGTCGGGGGCGTCCAGCAGGGCCAGGCCGCGCGGCAGCCCGGCGGCAGTCTCGACGCGCAGCGCGGTCCCCTCCTCGGCCGCGTTCCCGTCGATTCCGTCGAGGTCGTCGCACTGGCCGGGGTCGGCGGACTCCTCCGGCGGCAGCCATACGCGGGTGAGCTGGGGCAGCACCCGGACGTCGGCGAACCAGTGATGATCGTCCGGGTGGCAGACGAGCACCGGGGTACGCGTGGTCGGCCGCAGCACCCCGGCCTCGCTGACGCGACGTCCGACGAGGGAGTTGACCAGCGTCGACTTGCCCGCGCCGGTGGATCCGCCGATGACCGCGAGCAGGGGCGCCTCGGGGTCCTTGAGCCGGGGCAGCAGGTAGTCATCGAGCTGGGCGAGTAGCTCGATCCTGGTCTGCCGGGCGCGTGGAGCTCCTGGGAGCGGGAGTGGGAGACGCACGGCAGCGACACGGTCGCGCAGGGCGGAAAGTGCGTCGATGAGCTGAGGCCGTACGTCCAAGGTCACCACATGCGAAGAATGCCCAATTTTGGCGCCTTTTTGAAGCGTATAGCCACCTCTGCGCGCCGGTTCCCCCGTCCGGACAGAGGGGACGAGTGGGGCGCAGGCATAACGAGTGCACAACACCCGGGGCGCGAGGCGTCAAAAGCGATGCACGAATCGCACCCACCTGCGATTATCGTCTCGCTTCACCGAACCTCCACATCGTGCCACGCAGGTGAAGCAACCGGGCCGACCCCATCGGAGCCCTATCCTTGTCCCGGCATGGTCACGGACCGCCCGGGTCCAGGACTCCAGGCCTCCGAGGCCACCACCCGGCCCCCGTAGCTCAGTGGATAGAGCAGGCGCCTTCTAAGCGCTTGGCCGCAGGTTCGAGTCCTGCCGGGGGCGCATCAGCCCAGCCCACGTCAGGCCCTCCCCCGGGAGGGCCTTTTCGGCAGGTCACAGCACGGTAGCCAGGGCGGCGTAGCGAACGCGTAAGCGCCGGACCCTCCCCAGGTCGCGGCGGGGGGCCCGGCACTGTCCGGCTGTCACCGGGTTTTTACGGGTGGCTGCGGTGGATACACGGTGGCGCTCCCCGGTCGACGAACCCGCGGGGGCCACACGCTCACCTCGTGCGGCAGCGTCGCCCTGATCTTCCGCCGCGAGCCTCCAGCGGCGCCGAGCGGACCTTCTACGGGTCCACGGCAGTGGGCTCACGCCCGAAGAACCCGGTCCCGGCGCAGTAAGAGCTTTCTCTACTTCATCAAGTGCCCACGCAAGCTCGGGCTGGCTCCTGGGCCACAACGGGTTACGGCCCTGAGTAGAAACCTGGACGGGCAAGCCGCGGCCGGACGAGCCTCCGGCAGGGGATCGGCCGGCACGGGGGCGGAGGAGGCGCCGTTCGAGGCTGCGGGTCCACAGTGGCGTGTGCGGGAGCTCCCGTCCCGCGTCCGCCATCGACCCTGGCAGAGCCGAGCGGACGCGGCCCAGGGCACCAAGGTCGTTCGTACAGGGGCGCGCTCCACCTCGGGCCCGTCACCTGACCGCCGAGACTGTCGAAACCGCTGCCTGACCGTCGGGCCCTGCGCTACAAATACGTGACGATGCTCAACTGGGCGCAGAGAGGGGGGCTCATGTCGACTTCTTCACCCGGCATGCCTGGGAGCAGCACTGCGGGGACGCCTCCACCTGGTCCCTCGACACCGGGCGCAACCACGCATCCGAAATGGAAGCTGGCGACCGTCAAGATGGTCAACTGGTTCACTTTTGGTGTCGTGTTCGCGGTCATGCCAATCGTTGCTGGTTACTTCATCGGCGCAACGCGCGGTAGCGAAAGAACTCTCACCGACCTTATCGGCCACGGCGAGTTGTTAATCGTTGCAACCGGGTTATCCGCTGCCGCTGCGGGGCAGGCGTTCACTATGAAGCACGCGAATTTCGGAGTGCTACCTCGACTCCTAGGATGCGGTAACGTCCTAATCGCTGTTTTCACAACACTGTGGTTCGCTGACATTTCCGCAGCCTTGGGCGACAGGCAGCAAATCGACGAATCCTTTGTACGCACTTATTCGTTGTGGTTCTTCTCGACTGCTCTCGTCACCAGCTTTAGCGGTGCCCTAGTGGCAGAGTTGGAGCAGTGATGGGCTCAATTCTCGCAGTAATCGGCAGTGCTCTTTCCAGCGGGGTCGCTGCGGCATCCGTCGCGGCAGCCATCGCAGCTTGGAGGGCGACACGTGGACGCAGGAAAGGTGCGACGATCACCATCGAGCGGAATGGGAAAACGATTGCAATCACGGTAGGAGATCTTGACGACGAAGAGGAAGTGCAGAGAGTCATTGCGCAGCTAATGGAGGACTCGAAGACGGACGAGAATGAAGTTACGGCTAAGTCTCCACCCTCTGAGTGAATCACTTCGGGTCACTAGATGGAGGCTCTAATCTCGGCCTTCCCGCGAGACGCAGCGCCCAGACGGAGGCGCTCCCTGTTCTTAATTCGGTTACCGGAAGTTCAATCATTTGACGGTACGGCAGTCTGCCGCGAGAAACCGCTGACGTGAGGCGAAGCTGCTCCAAAAGTGGAGCGCAGCACCGCAACTACCTTAGATTCCCATTCAATGAACCTACTCTCACTCATTTTGAAGCTCGCTAGCACTTTCCAGTTCAGACAGCACTCTGATTGCTTCGTTCGCTCGCAACGTCCCCTGCCCTCCACATACCCTTTGTCTACGGAGAGTGTAAATAAACTAAAGCGGCATGGGACTGTTTCGGGCCGCGGCCTAACCGAAGCACTCTGAGTGTCTAGCTGCGTGACTACGCCGACAACCGCTGGCGGACGAGTGCGAACATCTGCGGACCTTCAGCGCAGGTAGAAAGCACTTCAGCCGAAGGCAGAGCACCTGCCCAAGTTGCTTCGGGGACAAAGCGGTCGAGGGGTCTCAGTCGGCAACCACGAGTGAGTAACGAGTGAGTCAGCCGCCAGACCAAGCACGGCCAAGCGTTCTCGCAGCTCAAATGGATAGCCCAGCCTGATAGAGCCACGCCCTCCGGTGCCGTGCGATGCGGCCGACGAAGAGGTCACGACCCCGAGGTCAAGACTATCCAGGAGCTAACGTGCCCAGGTCGCAAGCTCGGCAGTCACCATCGCCAGGTGGTGGGACGTCGCCCATGCTCGCCATTGCGTCCCGCCGCCTGCTTTCAGCCGCTGCCGGTTAGAGCACTCGTGTAGCCGTGCGTCGCCCCAGGAGGTTCGCGGACCGGTGGCCGGCCAGTGGGGCGAGGAGACGAGGTCCCGGCTCAGGGTGAAGAAGTCGTCGTTTCCCGGGCGCACGCGCGGATAGACGAAGACCTGCCAGTTGTCCGGTGTCGTGTAGCGCATGTTCGGGTCCGGTGTCCCGCGGCTCTGGGTGGGCATGCGGGGATGTGTAACGCCGAAATCTCCGAAGTCTGGCGTCTGGCCATGCCACTGATGGGCAACCCATTTCCAGAGCTCTAAATCCCGCCTGGCCACAGGCGTTGCCCGGCCGCGGGGGAAGCCGGTCAGGTTGGCAGGGAAGGCGCCGGCAGCTACACACTCGTGGCGCCATTGCCACTGCGACAGAAGATCGAGAAGCTTCATGATGCGCTCTGCTAAGCCGCCCATCGCGGATCCAGGTTGAACGGGCCCTGCATCGATGAGTAGGTCAACCTCTTCAGGGTCGAGACGGAGGGTCCGGAGCGTTGCTCCAATCTGCTGTTCGTCCGGCGGTGCTTCGCCAGCTCCTGTTGCAACGCGCAGGCAAGCACCGCGCTGATGAGACCTGGTGGCGTCCGCTGCTTCGTGTAGAACATCGACTGTGTCAGTGGTGCGGACGACCGGACGCATGTCAACGCCTCTGAGGCCCAGCGATTCGCTGAGTCGCGCGATGGGCCCTCCGCTGGCGCCTTCGAGGACCCGGGTCGCGGGTAGGGCACCGCAGTCGACGGTCAACACCACACCGGTCGGGATCGCATCCATCGCACGGTCGCTAAAGGTCTCAAGCTGATCCCTGACCAACTCGGGATCAGGTACGAGCTCAAGGACTGGTCGCATGCGGGAGCGGACCTCTGGTGTTGCGTGCTCCAGCGCCTGAAACTCGCCTGCCTTTGCTTTAAGTATCGGGACGTAAGCCACCGGCACCCCCTAGTGCCCTGTGCACCCAGCCGACTGACCTGCCTGATCCCTCTCCGACAGGATGACCAAACGTCCTCAACGCGGGTAGAGCGCCGAATAAGCCAACAGTCCGAAATCTGGCATTGGTCACACGTTGACGTAGCCACGCAGGCAGCGGAATGGCGAGTTCTGGTTGCCTGGTGGGTGCACAGATGGACTCAGTCAGGGTCACAGACAGTGCTTCGCAGGTCTGGCCCTTGACTGGTGGGAATTGGGCCAGTCGCTTCTAAGCGCTGGCCGCAGGTTCGAGTCCTGCCGGGGGCGCATCAGCCCAGCCCACGTCAGGCCCTCCCTCGGGAGGGCCTTTTCGGCAGGTCACAGCACGGTAGCCAGGGCGGCGTAGTGGTCGCATAAGGACGAGGGCGACCCCCCATTGACCGCGTGCCCCTTACCCGTCTAGCTTTCGACGAGCTTGATTGAAACCTTTCAGTCCCTGCGCCCCTGCGGCCTCGCACCGGCGCGCCCACCGCCCTGGAGTGCCGACCATGCAACGTGTCTGCTTTCTGCTGAACGTACGCAAGGACCGCATCGACGCCTACCGCGAGCGTCACGCCGCGGTCTGGCCGGACATGCTTGCCGCGCTCTCCGAGGCGGGCTGGCACAACTACTCGCTCTTCCTCCGAGAGGACGGGCTGCTCGTCGGCTATCTGGAGACGGAGGACTTCGACGCGGCCCGTGAGGCGATGGCGGCGACCGAGGTGAACGAGCGGTGGCAGCGTGACATGGCCGGCTTCTTCGAGCAGCCCGAGGCGGCGGACGAGGCGATGGTGCCGCTCACCGAGGTCTTCCACCTGGCCTGACGCGCCTCGGTACGGGTCAGGCTGCCGCGGCCAGAAGAACGAAGGCGGCCAGCGAGAGTCCCGTGCGGAAGCGGTGGCGAGCGTTCCACGGGGCTTCGAAGGCGGTACGGGCGGCACCGTCGTCGCCGCCCTCGGACTCGGCCAGCGCCTTGTTGAGCGGGATGTTGCCGGCGATGGTCACCAGGTGCGAGGCGACGGAGCACGCCACGGCCACGGCCACCAGCGGCCACCGACGACCGCCGAACTCCGTGAAGAGCGCGACCACCGGGAAGACGATCACACCGAGGAAGAGGACGAGGAAGAGGGGCCCGGGCACCTTCTCGTTGAACCGGCGCATCGCCGCGGTGAAGCCTTCGTCGGGCAGTGCCGCGAGCCCGGGCATGATCGCGACGAGGAACGTCAGCATGAAGCCGCCGTAGAGGCCGGTCACGATCACCGCAAGAGGCAGAAACAGGGAGTCCATCGGGTCATCATGGCTCGGCAGGAACGGCCGTACAGCCTGAATTCGCAAGACTGTGCGACCGCCCTTGCGCGGCGCGGTGCGCCGGTCAGTCCACCTCGCCCCGCTCTCGCCCGCCGGCCCGCAGCGCAGGATCGGTCAACGTCGCCCCGGCCCGCAGGCCCGCAGGCCCGCAGGCCCGCAGGCCCGCAGGCCCGCAGCGCAGGATCGGTCCACCTCGCCCGCCCGCCCGCCGGCCCGCAGCGCCGGTCAGTCCATCTCGCCCTCGCCCTCACCCGTTCCGGTGTCGGCGTGCCCGCCCTTGAGGCGGTCCGCATCGGCGATGGCGGTGGCCAGCTTCGCCACCGAGTCGTCCTCGGTCTTCCGCGCCAGTTCGTCTGCCTTGGTGGCGAGTTCACCGAGCCCGGGGGCGCCCGGGAGTCCGTCGCCCCGCAGCCGGCCGGCGAAGTAGGCGGCCACGGCCGTCACTTGGAGCCGGGTGCTGCTGCCGCCCCACAGTTCGCCGTCGATCGCCCCGGTCTCGACCGAGCCCGTCCGCTCGTGCGGGGCCCGGGTCTTCGGGTCCAGCCAGCGCACGGTCGCGGTGGCGACATGACCGGAGGCGCCGTCCCGCAGGCGTACGGCATAGAGCGCCGTCACCGTGTGGCCGGGGCCGATCTCGCCGCCGTCCACACGGTCGTTGCGGAAGTCGTCGTCGGCGACCTTGCGGTCCTCGTAGCCGATCAGCTTGAACTTCTCCACGGTCTTCGGGTCGAACGCGACCTGCGCCTTCGCCTCGCGCGCCGTCAGTTCGACGTGGGCGGGCAACTGGTCGACGAAGACCTTGCGGGCCTGTTCCTCGTCTGCGATGTACGTGGTGTGACCGTCACCCTTGTTGGTGAGCTGTTCCATGAAGGCGTCGCCGTAGTCGCTGCCCACGCCGACCCCGAAGAGAGTGATGCCGTAGTCGCGGCGGGCGGAGTCGATCCGTTCGAGGATCGCGTCGGCGTCGGTCTCACCGGTGTTGGCGAGTGCGTCGGAGAGCAGGACGACGCGGTTGTTGGCGCCCTTGCGGTGGCCGTCGACGGCCTCCTCGTAACCGCGCCGGACACCTGCGCCCACGTTGGTGGAGTCGGCGGGTTCCATGGAGTCGACCGCTTCGCGGATCTTCCCGCGGTGGTCCTTCAGCCGGGTCATCGGCAGGACGGTCCTCGCCTCGTCGCTGAAGGTGACCAGGGAGACCGAGTCGTCGTCGCGCAGTTCGTCCGCGAGGATGCCGAGCGAGGTCTTCACCAGCCCCAGCCGGTCGGAGGAGGCCATCGAGCCCGAGACGTCGACGACGAAGGTGAGGGCGGCGGGCGGCCGTTCGGCGCCGGCCGGCGCGGCCTTGGTGGCCAGCCCCACCCGTACCAGGGACCAGCCGCCGCTCTCCTCACCGGCCCGCGCCCCGTCCACGGAGACCGTGAAACCGTTGCCGGCCGGGCGGTGGTAGCCCTGACGGAAGCTGTTGACGAACTCCTCCGGCCGTACGGTCTCCGGACCCGGCAGTCTGCCGTCTGCGAGGGTGCGGCGCGCGTATCCGTACGAGGCGGTGTCCACGTCCAGCGCGAAGGTGGACAGATAGTCGGGCGGGGCGGCCTCCCTCAGCCCCTCGGAGTCCTCGGCGCGGTCCGCCGCCTTCGCCCCCTCCTCGGCAGCCCCGCCCGTGGAGGGCGCTCCGCCGGTCGCGGCAGGTGCGGGCGCAGGCGCTCGTTTGCCGCTCTCGGCTGCGCTCCTGTCGCTCGTCCCGCCACCCGAGCAGCCCGTGAGCAGCACGCCCCCCGCGAGGAGCAGCCCCACTGCCCCTCGGTACGTCCGTGTCCGGCGTTCCATCCCCTACCCCCAGTGTCGACGTGTCACCACTTGTGAATGTGACGTGCGAGCGGGGGCGCCGGAGCCGTCGAAGACGTTGCGGAAGGATCTCGATGCGGCAACGACCGACGGTCATCCGGCGGAATGTCAAGGTCAGGACACGATGTCCTTACGACTGAATCCCCGGAAGGCGAAGGCGAACAGGATCAGGGCGTACGTCACCGAGATGGCCGCGCCCTTCGCCATGCCGGACCACTCCAGATCGGGCTGGAGCGCGTCGGCCCAGGCGAACTGCCAGTGGGCGGGCAGGAAGTCGCGCCAGGAGCCGAGCGCGGTGACCGCGTCCAGCACGTTGCCGACGATGGTCAGGCCGACCGCGCCGCCGACCGCACCGAGCGGCGCGTCCGTCTTGGTCGAGAGCCAGAACGCCAGCCCCGCGGTGACGAGTTGCGATACGAAGATGAAGGCGACGACGAGCGCGATCCTGGGCACGGTGTCCCCGGTCGCGAGCGCACCGCCGGTGGGCAGTTCGAGCGGCCCCCAGCCGTACGCGGCCGCTCCCGCGCCCAGCGCGACAAGCGGCAGCAGCACCATCGCGGCGAGGCTGAAGCCGAGCGCCACCACGAGCTTGCTCCACAACAGCCTGGCCCGGGGCACGGGCGCCGCCAGCAGATAGCGCAGCGAGGACCAACTGGCTTCGGAGGCAACGGTGTCGCCGCAGAACAGTGCGACCGGAACCACCAGCAGGAAGCCGGCCGAGACGAACAGGCAGGTCGCCGCGAAGTTCGCCGCGGACGCGGTCGCGGTGTCCATCAGGGTGAGCCGGTCGCCGCCCCCGGGGCCGCCGTCCGGGGTGCCGCCGATCGCGAACGCGATGATCAGGATGAACGGCAGTGCGCCCAGCACCCCGGCCATGAGCAGGGTGCGCCGCCTGCGCAGCTGGCGTACGGCCTCCACACGCAGTGGAAGGGTGCGCCGGGCGCGGTATCCGGGCGCCTCGGGGGCCTCGGCGACTTCGGCTGCGGTACTCATGCGGAGCCTCCGGAGATCAGGGTGAGGAACGCGTCCTCCAGGCGGCGGTGCGGGCCGACGCCGGTCAACGGCACATCCAGTCGGACCAGTTCGGTCACGAGCTGGGGCGAGGTGGCGCCGTCGAGCCGGACGAGCAGCCCGTGGGCGTCGTCGGTGCGGACGGCGGAGCCGATCCCCGCGAGTGCGGCGATCTTCTCGACGAGCGGTTCGCTGATCTCCTCGGCGGAGGTGACCAGCACCATGTCGCCGGAGCCGGTGATCTCGGCGACGGGCCCGGCCTGGACGAGCCGGCCGCGGTCCATGACCACCAGGTGGGTGCAGGACTGCTCGACCTCGGACAGGAGGTGGCTGGAGACGATGACGGTTCGGCCGCCGGCCGCGTACCGGATCATCACGTCCCGCATCTCGCGGATCTGGGGCGGGTCGAGGCCGTTGGTCGGTTCGTCGAGGATCAGGAGGTCCGGCATCCCGAGCATGGCCTGGGCGATGGCGAGGCGTTGCCGCATGCCCTGCGAGTACGTACGGACGGCTCTGGCCAGTGCGTCGCCGAGCCCGGCGATCTCCAGGGCCTCCTCGATGTGCGAGTCCTCGGCGGGGCGCCCGGTGGCCTGCCAGTACAGCTCCAGGTTGGCGCGGCCGGACAGGTGCGGCAGGAAGCCGGCGCCTTCGACGAAGGACCCGACGCGGGACAGCACGGGGGCACCGGGCCGGATGGCCCGTCCGAAGACGCGGATCTCGCCGTCGTCGGGCGTGATGAGCCCCATCAGCATGCGCAGCGTGGTGGTCTTGCCGGCGCCGTTCGGCCCTAGGAGCCCGAGCACCTGCCCCTTCTCGACGCGGAACGACAGCTCCTTGACCGCGTACCGGTCGGCGGACTTGGCGTACTTCTTCGACAGGCCGGTGATCTGCAGCGGTACGTCGGCGAGCGCGGGGTCCGGGGCGGGGGTGGCCGTACGGCGCCGGGTGCTGAGCAGCAGGATCGCCGCGATCACCACGGCGGCGGCGGGGAGCCCCCAGGTCCACCAGGGGAGGGCGGCGGAGGCGGTCTTCAGACCGGGCGCGGTGGGCAGGGAGAGCGGGCCGTCGAGGGAGACGGTGTACGTGGTCGGCGCGGCCGGGGACGCGTAGCCGAGGTCGGTGGCGGCCAGCACGAGGCGGAGCCGGTGTCCCGAGTCCAGTTCGTGGTCGACGGCCGGCAGCGTCAGCTCCAGGGGCTTGCCCTGCTGCTCGGGGGTGATCCGGTAGGGGGCGACGAGCTGGGAGGGGAGCACCTGCTGCTTCCCGTCCGGCGAGACGTCGTACACCTTGCCGAACAGCACCGCGTCGCCCTGTCCCGCCTTCACGTTCACGCGGACGGCCGGTGAGCCGGTGATGCGCCGCGAGGCGGTCAGCGGGGCGGAGTCGAAGCGGGCGTACTGCCCGGGGAAGTCGATGGACAGCCCGACGCCGAACGTGGACAGCTGGGCGAGGCCGCCGCCGACACCCGGGACGGCGGAGATGGCGGGCGGGTTGGCTCCGGCGGGGTTGCTGAACTTCTGCTCACCGCCCTCCAGCCGGACGCTCTCCTGGCCGCTGCGCAGCCCGGGGTAGGTGTCGCCGTCGGCGCCCCGGGTGAGGGCGGCCCCGTCGGTGGAATCGATGCCGCCGGTCCGGGTGACGCGGAAGGCGGGGCCGGTGGCGGCCCCCTCGTCCTGCTTCAGATAGCGGTCGAACCAGTCCCCGACCCGCTTGTGCACCCGGCCGGTCTCCCTGTCGCCGCCGTCGTGTCCACCGGCGATCCAGTCGACGGAGACCGGTGCGCCGTTGGCCTTGATGGCCTTGGCCATGGCGTCGGCCTGGCCGAGCGGGAAGAGGGAGTCGGTCTGCCCCTGCACGATGAGCGCGGGGACCTTGATGCGGTCGGCGACGGCGCTCGGGGACCGTTCGGTGAGCAGATCGCGCGCGGCGGCGTCCGGCTTGCCGCTCACGGCGACGCGCTCGTACATGTCGCAGAGCTGCTTCTCGAAGTTCTCGCAGCCGCCACCGGTGGTGACGAAGATGCCGGCCCAGAGCTTCTTGAACACCCCGTCGGGGAAGAGGGCGTCGGCGAGGTTCCAGTAGGTGATCTCCGGGGCGATGGCGTCGACACGCTTGTCGTACCCGGCGGCGAGGAGCGAGACCGCGCCACCGTATGAGGCGCCGGTGATGCCGACGCGGGGGTCGCCCTTGCTGTCGAGCTGCACCTCGGGACGGGCGGCGAGCCAGTCGATCAGCCGGGAGACGTCCCTGACCTCGCCGTCGGGTGCGTTGAGCGAGATCTTGCCGCCGGACCTGCCGAAGCCGCGCGCGGACCAGGTCATGACGGCGTACCCGTCGGCGGCCAGCTGCTCGGCCTGCTCACGGGTCTCGGCCTTGCTGCCGCCGAACCCGTGGCCGATGAGCACGGCGGGCCGGCGCTCGGTGCCGCCGGTGGTGAAGTACGAGGTGTCGACGGACACTCCGTCGACGCGCATCATCCGGTCCTGCCGGTGCACGGCCGGCGCGCTGTCGTCGGCCACGGCGGTCCAGGTGCCCGCCCCGGCGAGCACGACGAGCGCGGCGATGCCTGCCGCCCACCGGCCTCGGGAGCGGGGCAGCAGACGCCGCCACCTGGACGTACGCGCATTAGGGGTCTCCATGATGTCGAGCCTAAGCGGGCCGCCACCCCGGATACGCTGCCGTCAGGCGGAAGTGCCCGGCCTCCTCAAGACGTACGCCGTCCCCCCGGCGTACTCCGCTCGCGGTATGCCCACCGCGCGGCCCGGCCCGGACCCCGAAAGGCGTTCCATGGACAACCCGGTGGAAATCCGGCGCGCGACGACCGTCGCCGAGCTCGAAGCGGCCCAGCACCTCTACGACGGCCCGGCACGCACGGAGTGGGCGGCCCGTTTCCTCGCCGCGGACGGCCATCTCATGGTGATCGCGTACGTGGCCGGCGTCCCGGCGGGCTTCGTGTCCGGCATCGAGATGCTGCACCCCGACAAGGGGACGGAGATGTGCCTGTACGAGCTCGCCGTCGACGCGCCCTACCGCCGGCGCGGCATCGGCCGCGCGCTGACGCGGGCACTGGCGGCGGTGGCCGAGGAGCGGGGCTGCTACGACATGTGGGTCGGCGTGGACCTGGGCAACGAGGCCGCGCAGGCGACGTACCGCTCGGCGGGCGCGGCGGACGACGGGGGTTTCACGATGCTGACGTGGAGGTTCGGAGCGTCGGGGTGAGCGGGGCTTCAGGTCTTGAGGCCGGTCATGAGGTCGCGCATGTCGCTGATCATGGCCGCCTTGTGGGCGGCCAGATCCGGCAGTTCCACCGCGTCGTCAGGCGCTTGCCCCTCGTCCTCCCAGTTGACGGAGGACGTGAGGCCCAGCGAGAGGACCGCTCCGCCGTCCAGCACCCGCAGCTCCTGTTCCCCGCCCTCCGAGGAGAGCAGGTACGCCTTGTCTCCGAGTCCCGGCACCTCCTCCACCTCCGTCTCAGGGTCCACACCGAGATCGGTCGCGGTCCGGCCCGCCTCGAACTCGACGCGCGGGTCGGTCTTCTTGTGCAGCGCCACCTTGATCGTGACGGTGTACTCGACGTACCAGCCCTTCGCCGACCGCTGCTGTTCGCTCTCTGCACGCAGAGGGATGTAGCACTGGGCCTGATCGAGAGCGTCATGCCGGAGCATCCCCGCCTCGAACCGGGTCCCGGGCTCCCTCGGCGAGATCGCCGTCCCGATGGACTTCAGCCGCACGGCTCCGCAGGGATCCTGACTCAACCGGTATCCGCGCAGGTCGGGCGCCCCGTCACGCGATCCGTCCGCGAACAGCACCGCCCCCCACACGGCCGACGCCACCACGGCCCCGCCGAGCGCCCACGTCCACTTGGCCCCGTACCTCGTAGCTTGCGGCGGGCGGTCTCCCTCGGCCTGCGGGCCGGAATGGAGCAGCACCGCGTGTTCGGTGGACGCCTCCCCGAACTCCCCTGCCATCTCCGGCTCCGAAATCATCCGCTCCCCCTCGGGCGCCCGTCGCACCCACCACCTCAGCACCATGGTTCACTACAGCCCGCCCGCTCGGGGGCCATTCGCGACCGGCCGACGGTGCCGGGCCGGAACGACGGACCTGACGGCCTATCATGGGCGCATGTCGGCCCCTGATCTGATCCGCATCGTCTCCCGCGACTCGCCCATGGCCCTCGCCCAGGTGGAACGTGTCCGTAGCGAACTGGCCGCACTCCACCCCGGCACACGCACCGAGGTCGTCCCGGTCAAGACCACCGGCGACAAGTGGATGGGCGACCTCAGCGCAGTCGAGGGCAAAGGCGCGTTCACCAAGGAAGTGGACCAGGCCCTGCTCGCCGGTGACGCCGACCTCGCGGTGCACTGCGTCAAGGACATCCCCGCCGACCGGCCCCTGCCCGCCGGGACGGCCTTCGCGGCGTTCCTCAAGCGCGACGACATCCGGGACGCCCTGGTCCACCCGGGCGGCGTCCGCCTGGATCAGCTCTCGCCCGGCACCCGGATCGGCACCTCGTCCGTGCGCCGATCCGCCCAACTCGCCGCCTCGCACCCGCATCTGGACTGCGTACCGATGCGCGGCAACGCGAACCGCCGTATGGAGAAGCTCGCCGCCGGGGAGGCCGACGCGCTGCTCCTGGCGGTCTCGGGCCTGGAGCGCATCGGCCGTACCGACGTGATCACCGAGGTGCTGTCACCCGACGTGATGTGCCCGCCGATCGGCGCGGGGGTGCTGGCCCTCCAGTGCCGCGAGGGCGACGCTGAACTCATCGACCTGGTGAGCGCACTCGGCGACCCCGCCACCCACCGCGAGACCACCGCCGAGCGGATGTTCCTCCACGTCCTTCAGGGGCACTGCAACTCCCCCATCGCCGGATACGCGCAGGTGGAGGGCAGCGGTGAACTCTCGCTCCGGGCCAAGGCCTTCACGCCCGACGGGAAGACGGTCCTCAACGCCCACGAGTGGGCCGGCCGTCTCGACCCCGCCACCCTCGGCACCTCGGTGGCCGTCGCCCTCCTGCGTCAGGGCGCGCGCGAACTGATCGACGGCATCGCTCACTGAGCGGGCGGGGCAGAAGCCTCATCCTGTTCCCGGGGTCCCCGCGGGCGCCGGGTAGGGCCGTTCGTCCGGCAGGAGCCGGGTCGCCTCATCTGTCTTGCCCGCCCTCACCAGTTCGTGGATCTCCCGGGCGAGCGGAGTGACGTCGCGGATCGACACCGTCCACTCGTCCGCGTACCGCCGCGAGGCCTCCCCCGCGAGGCCGAGCTGGAGGGAGCGGTACGGGAGCCGGTTCAGGTGCAGGTCGCGCTCGGGGTCCCACTGGACGCGGGCCGGGGCGCGGCGGAGGTTGCGCTTCCACGTGGCGAGGTCGGGCTGCGCCCCCCTCTCGTAGTGCGAGAGTTCGGCGTTGGCCAGCGCCCAGTCGAAGCCCTCACGGGTGATCTCGACGGCCAGGACGGTCTCCTGGCCCTCCTTGGCCGCCCAGCCGCAGCGATACATCATCCACAGGAAGCTCGGCTTGATCCACGTCATGCGGTCGCGCTTCCAGGCGGGCGGGAAGCGGCCGTCGCGGGCCGCCGGGAGGCCGAGGGCCGGCGCGTAGGCCTGGTGGACGGTGACGGTCGTGTCGGTGTGGAGCGCGCGGATCTCGTGTTGCGGTGGGGTGGGTGCGGGCATGACGGTCATGGCCCCATCCCAGCACCGGCGGCCACGGCCGGCGAGCGAGTTTCACGGGAGCCGCCCCTTTGGCGTTCAGCCGGGACACCGCGGCGCCGGCGCGGAAAGTACCTCCCGCCGCTGGAACCACAGAGCGTGGTCACCCTGTGGTTCCAGGTCAGAAGGCACTACGCCCTTCCGTTCGGCCCGAAGGGCCGAGGACGCGCGGCCGTATCGGGAGAGCCCGGGGGCTAGGGCGTGTTTCGAAAGTAGCGCCGTCCGCCCGGAGGGCGGGTCCGGCGGCGTCTGGTGCGTGCGATCGCAAGGCGGAGGGTCGCCCCGAT
>NZ_JBEXXX010000059.1:0-40272 GCF_040630635.1 Streptomyces sp. NPDC005761
GCCCGGTTACATTCCGAACCCGGAAGCTAAGCCTTTCAGCGCCGATGGTACTGCAGGGGGGACCCTGTGGGAGAGTAGGACGCCGCCGAACAATCTTTGAAGGACCCTTGGTCCCAGCGTTCAACGCTGGGACCAAGGGTCCTTTTTGTTTTCCGAAGCGCGTCGGGTGTCCGGCTGCGCAAGAATGTCTGTAGTACCCGATGACAGGAGCACCACCGATGTCCACCAACTCTCCCGACGATCGTTCGGAGCGCGAGCCGCGTCGCCGGGACGGCGGTGACCGGGGCGGCTTCAGCGGCGGTCGTGACGACCGTTCAGGCGGTCAGCGTCGGGACAACGACCGCGGCGGAAACCGTCGTGATGACAGCCGGCCCACCAGCAGCGGTGGGCCCCGCCGCGACGACAGCCGGCCCACCAGTAGCGGTGGCGGGTTCCGTCGTGACGACCGTGACCGGGATCGTGCGCCGCGGCGTGACGACAATCGTGGTGGCGGTTCGTCCGGTGGTGGGTTCCGTCGTGATGATCGGGCTCCGCGTCGGGACGATGACCGTGGTGGGCGTCCCAGTGGTGGGTTCGACCGTCGTGATGACCGGCCGCGCGGCCCCCGTCGCGACGACGACAACCGTGGCGGTGCCTCCGGTGGTGGCTTCCGTCGTGACGACAGCCGTGGCGGTTCGTCCGGTGGTGGGTTCCGTCGTGACGACAGCCGTGGCGGATCCTCCGGCGGCGGCTTCCGTCGTGATGATCGGGCTCCGCGTCGGGACGATGACCGTGGTGGGCGTCCCAGTGGTGGGTTCGACCGTCGTGACGACCGGCCGCGCGGCCCCCGTCGCGACGACGACAACCGTGGCGGTTCCGCCGGCGGTGGCTTCCGTCGCGATGACAACCGTGGTGGCTCGTCCGGTGGTGGGTTCCGTCGTGACGACAACCGTGGCGGTGCCTCCGGTGGTGGCTTCCGTCGCGATGACAACCGTGGCGGTGCCTCCGGTGGTGGCTTCCGTCGTGACGACAGCCGTGGTGGTTCGTCCGGTGGTGGCTTCCGTCGCGATGACAGCCGTGGTGGTTCGTCCGGTGGTGGGTTCCGTCGTGATGATCGGGCTCCGCGTCGGGACGATGACCGTGGTGGGCGTCCCAGTGGTGGGTTCGACCGTCGTGATGACCGGCCGCGCGGCCCCCGTCGCGACGACGACAACCGTGGCGGTGCCTCCGGTGGTGGCTTCCGTCGCGATGACAGCCGTGGTGGTTCGTCCGGTGGTGGCTTCCGTCGTGACGACAGCCGTGGTGGTTCGTCCGGTGGTGGGTTCCGTCGTGACGATCGGGCTCCGCGTCGGGACGATGACCGTGGTGGGCGTCCCAGTGGTGGGTTCGACCGTCGTGATGACCGGCCGCGCGGCCCCCGTCGCGACGACGACAACCGTGGCGGTTCCGCCGGCGGTGGCTTCCGTCGTGACGACAGCCGTGGCGGTGCGTCCGGCGGTGGCTTCCGTCGTGACGACAGCCGTGGCGGTGCCTCCGGCGGCGGCTTCCGCGGTCAGCGGGACGACCGGGACAGGGGCGGCTACCGGGGGCGCGACGACCGCGGTGGTTACGAGCGGCGGGACGACCGGGACCGTGAGCCCATCAAGCGGCTTCCGATCCCCGACGATGTCACCGGTCACGAGATCGACAAGGACGTCCGTCAGGAGCTGATGAGCCTCCCGAAGACTCTGGCCGAGGACGTGGCCAGGAACCTGGTCATGGTGGCCCGGCTCATCGACGAGGATCCGGAGCAGGCCTACGCCTACTCGCGCATCGCTCTGCGGCTCGCGTCGCGTGTGGCGGCCGTGCGGGAGGCTGCCGGCTTCGCGGCCTACGCCACTCAGAAGTACGCCGAGGCGCTGGCGGAGTTCCGGGCGTCCCGGCGGATGACCGGCTCCGTGGAGCTGTGGCCCGTCATGGCCGACTGCGAGCGCGGACTCGGCCGGCCCGAGCGGGCCATGGCCATGGCAGGTGAGCCCGAGGTGCAGAAGCTGGACAAGGCCGGCCAGGTCGAGATGCGTCTGGTGGCTGCCGGAGCCCGCAGGGACATGGGACAGATCGACGCCGCCATCGTGACGCTGCAGAGCTCCGAGCTCGCCTCCAGCGCCGTGCACCCGTGGACGCCGCGTCTGCGCTACGCGTACGCGGACGCGCTGCTGGCCGCAGGGCGCGAGGACGAGGCACGTGAGTGGTTCGGGAAGGCCCTGGAGGCCGACAAGGACGGCTCCACGGACGCGTCGGACCGCCTTGCCGAGCTGGATGGTGTCGAGTTCGTCGACGCCCTCGGTGACGATGACGACGCCGCCCCCGCCCCCGCCGAGGCGCAGGACGTGGTCGATCTGGACGACGACGTCGACGAGGACGAGGACGAGGACGACGAGGACGCCGGTCCCGTCAAGGAGTAACGCGTAAGAAGAGGGCGGCACCCCGTGGGGTGCCGCCCTCTTCTGCGTTCCGGAGGGCTCAGCCGAGGGTCAGGCTGCGCAGCACCAGGCCCGTGGCCGGCTTGGGGCCGAAGGAGGTGGACTTGCGCGGCATGGTGACGCCCTGCCGGGCCAGGTCCCGTACCACCTCTTCGCGCACCGGATGCATGAGCACCGCCGTTGAGCCGTGGCGTTCCGCCTGTTCGACGGCTGCCGACGTGTCGTGGATGTAGGCGATGCGGTCCGGGGCGTCGGGGATCCGCCACACGTGGTCGAGCAGGACGGAGTGCAGGACCGTCGCGTCGAGGGTGCGCCAGGCGGCCGGCCGGTCCACGGGCACGGTACGGGCCAGCAGTGCCTCGTCCGGACGGTCGACCAGATGGAACCCGCCGTCGCCGGCGAGCAGGAACGCGTTGCCCGCGGCCGCCGCGTCGGCAAGCGCGTCCAAGGCGTGGGGGAGCGGCCCCGCGACGGCGCGGACCCGGAACAGACCGCTCAGCGAGGCGAGCGCGTCGGCGACGGGCAGCCCGTGCAGCAGCCGGTGGATGGAGCGGACCCGGAGCGGATGGCGGGCGGTGTCGACCAGGAGGACCAGGCCGAAGTCCCAGGGGCCGGGGACGGTGTGTTCCTGCTGGAGCCGGAGGTAGGTGGCCCAGCGGTGGTGCCCGTCGGCGATCAGGGCCTGATGACCGGCCAGATCCGTTTCGATCTCCGCACGTTCGGCGGGGTCGGTGACCGCCCACAGCCGGTGGCGGTAACCGTCCTCCGTGGTGGTGGCGAGCAGCGGCGGGCGGTCGACGGTCCGCTCGATGACCGCGGTCGCACCCGTGGCCTCGCCGTCGCTGCGGTAGGTGAGCAGCAGCGGTTCGAGATGCGCCGCGGTGGTGCGCATCAGATCGGCGCGGTCCTCGACGACATGGGCCATCACGTCCTCGTGCGGGAGCACGATGCCGTCGCCGGGCTCCGAGAGTGCCAGCGCGCCGATGATGCCGCGCTGGAGGATGTCGTCGTCGCGCTGCTCGTAGACATACAGCGCCGGTTCGGGGTCGGGGGCCAGGACACCCTCGGCCAGCCAGCGGTTCAGGGTCGCGGCGGCCTGTTCGTGCCGGGCGGCCGCGGAGTCGGCCTGGGGCAGGATCAGACGCACGATGTTGTGCGGATCCGCCGATTCCAGGTGGTGCAGGCCGTCGGGGCGTACGACGACGTCGTACGGGGGCGAGGTCACCGCGGCGAGACTGCCGACCTGTTCGGGGACGTAGCGCAGTCCACGGAACGGAATCAGACGCAGTCCCTGGTCCGCCGGGCCTCGTGTGTTCATTTCCGCATCGTATGCGCGTGTCGGCGATGCGCGATGATCGGGGGATACGCAGGCGATGAGGAGCGCGGGATATGAGTCAGGCGAGCAGGACCAGGCCGAGCGGGAGCAGCGTCGCGCTGAGCGAGGCGTACGACACGGCGCTGCTGGATCTCGACGGTGTGGTGTATGCGGGCGGGCAGGCGATCGACCATGCGGTCGAGGCCCTCGGTTCCGCACGGGACGGCGGGATGCACCTGGCGTACGTCACCAACAACGCGCTGCGGACTCCGGCCGCAGTGGCGGAGCATCTGACCGAGCTGGGGGTGCCCACCGAGCCCACCGATGTGATCACATCGGCGCAGGCCGTGGCGCGGCTGGTGGCCGATCAGCTGCCCGCCGGAGCGCGGGTCCTCCTCATCGGCGGGGAGGGGCTGCGCGTGGCGTTGAGTGAACGGGGGCTGGAGCCGGTGGACTCCGCGGACGACGACCCCGTCGCGGTGGTGCAGGGATACGGCGGGCCCGACATGGCGTGGGGGCGGTTCGCCGAGGCCTCGTACGCGATCAACCGCGGGCTGCCGTGGTTCGCGTCCAACACGGATCTGACGATCCCGAGCGCCCGGGGGATCGCGCCGGGCAACGGAGCGGCGGTGGAGGTCGTACGGATCGCCACGGGCGCCGAGCCGCAGGTGGCGGGCAAGCCGCTGCCGCCGATGCACCGCGAGACGGTGCTGCGGACGGGGGCCGAGCGGCCGCTGGTGGTCGGGGACCGGCTCGACACGGACATCGAAGGGGCGTTCAACGGGGGAGTGGACTCCCTGCTGGTGCTCACCGGGGTGGCGGACGCGGCGCAGCTGGTGGCCGCGGTGCCCGAGCAGCGGCCGACATACGTGGACGCCGACCTGCGTGGTCTGCTGACGGGCCAGCCCGAGGTTACCCACACGGACGAGGCGTACGCCTGCGGTGGCTGGACGGCCTCCGTACGTGGCGAGGCCCTGGTCCTGGAGGGCGACGGGGACGCGCTCGACGGTCTGCGGGCGCTGTGCGGGGCCGCTTGGTCGCACGCCGGGGACCGCTCGTGCGCTCTGGACGCGGGGAAGGCGTTGGCCCGGCTCGGGCTGTAGGGCGGAGCGCCGGGTGGGGGGCCGGCTCGCGCATAGGACGAGTCGGCCGCCCCCTGGCCCGCCGAGCTCATAGTTGGCTAGGCTAACCTAACCGCGTGTTGGTTGAGAGTCCTCCGAACCCGAGCCCAGGCCCGATAGCCGCGCCGGACGGTGCCGCGCCCCCCAGGCGCCACGCACTACGCGCCGCTGGGCTCCTGGTCGCGCTGGCCGCCCTGGTACTGGTGTGCCTGGCGAGTATCGCGATCGGCGCCAAGGGGCTGCCGCTCGCCGATGTGTGGCACGGCCTGTTCCACTACGCGGGGGGCGGCGACGACGTCCTCGTACGGAAGGTCCGGATCCCCCGGACCGTGCTCGGGCTGATCGTCGGCGCCGCGCTGGGGCTCGCCGGGGCCGTGATGCAGGCGCTGACCCGCAACCCGCTGGCCGAGCCCGGACTCCTCGGCGTCAACGCGGGTGCGTCGGCGGCGGTCGTCTCCGCGATCAGCTTCTTCGGCGTCACCTCGCTGACCGGGTACGTATGGTTCGCCTTCGCCGGAGCCGCGATCGTCTCGGTCGCCGTGTACCTGCTCGGCGGCAGCCGGTCCGCCAATCCCGTACGGCTCGCCCTGGCCGGGACGGCCGTCACCGCCGCGCTGTACGGCTACGTCAATGCCGTACAACTGCTTGACTCGGCGGCGCTGGACCGGTTGCGGTTCTGGACCGTCGGCTCGCTGGCCTCCGCGAACATGGAGACCGTCGGCAAGGTGTGGCCGTTCATCGCACTCGGCGTCCTGCTCACGCTGCTCATCGCGAGGCCGCTCAACGCCCTGGAAATGGGCGACGACACGGCGCGGGCTCTCGGTGCCCATCTGACCCGCACCCGCGTCCTCGCGATGCTCGCCGTCACCCTGCTGTGCGGCGCCGCTACGGCCGCGTGCGGACCGATCGTCTTCATCGGGCTGATGATCCCGCACCTCGTGCGCGCCATCACCGGTCCCGACATGCGGTGGATCCTGCCGTACGCGGCCGTGCTCTCCCCGGTGCTCCTGCTCGGGGCGGACGTGATCGGCCGGATCGTCGCCCGTCCGTCCGAACTGCAGGTCGGGATCGTCACCGCACTGCTCGGCGGGCCCGTCTTCATCCACCTCGTACGACGCAAGAGGATGTCCCAGCTGTGAAGGCCACCCAGGAGACGGTGCGGAAGACGGAGACCCTGGAGACGTCGGGGACCGCCCGTTCGGTGAAAGCCGTGCGGACGGCCGGCGGGTACTCGTTCCGGATGAACGTCCGGGCATCCCTCGTCATTCTGCTGCTCGCCGTCCTGGCTGCCGGCACGGCCGTCGTCCTCATCGGCAGCGGCGACTTCGCGATGACGCCGGGAGAGGTGGTGACCACGCTCTTCGGACACGGCACCTTCCAGCAGGAGTTCATCGTCACGGACCTGCGCCTGCCGCGTGTGCTCGTCGGACTCCTCGTCGGGGCGGCGCTCGGTGCCGGCGGCGCCGTGTTCCAGACCATCTCGCGCAACCCGCTCGGCAGCCCCGACGTACTCGGGTTCGGCCAGGGCGCCACCGTGGGCGCGCTCACCGTGATCGTCCTCTTCCAGGGCGGGGCGGCCGCCGTCGCGGGCGGCGCGGTGGCCGGCGGCCTGTTGACCGGGGTCGCCGTCTACGTGCTGGCGTGGAAGCGCGGGGTGCACGGTTTCCGGCTCGTCCTGGTGGGGATCGGCGCTGCCGCCATGCTCACCGCCGCGACCCAGTACCTGATCACCAAGGCCGACCTGGTCGACGCGACCCGTGCCGTCGTCTGGATGACCGGCTCGCTCGACGGCCGGGACTGGGCACAGGTCTGGCCCCTGGTCGTCGTCTGCGGTGTGCTGCTCCCACTGGTGTTCGGACACGGGCCCACGCTGCGGGTGATGGAGATGGGCGACGACGCCGCGTACGCGCTCGGGGTGCGGGTCGAACGCACCCGGCTCGTCCTGATGGGCTCGGCCGTACTGCTCGTCGCCGTTGCGACGGCCGCCGCGGGACCGATCGCGTTCGTCTCGCTGAGCGCCCCGCAGCTCGCTCGCCGGCTCACCCGCTCCACCGGCCCCAACCTGGTGGCCGCGACGTTCATGGGTGCGGCGCTCCTCCTCGTCGCCGACTGGGTCTCGATGGAGGCCTTCGGCGACCGGCAACTTCCCGTCGGCGTCGTCACCGGTGTAATCGGTGGCTGCTATCTGCTGTGGCTCCTGGTGTCCGAGCGCAAGGCGGGCCGGATATGAAGGGCCGCGCACGGGGCGCGGACCGAGTGTCCGGAACCGGTCCCGCACCCCATTCCCTCACCGATCCGACCCACCTCCGGAGTATGTCCATGCAGCGCCTCACCGCCGACTCGGTGACCCTCGGCTACGACCAGCGGGTCATTGCGGAGAACCTCTCGGTCGAGATCCCCGACCACTCGTTCACCGTGATCGTCGGCCCCAACGCCTGCGGGAAGTCGACCCTGCTGCGGGCGCTGTCCCGGATGCTCAAGCCGACCCGTGGCCGGGTGCTGCTGGACGGGGAGGCGATTCACGGGCTGCCCGCGAAGAAGGTCGCCAGGACGCTGGGGCTGCTGCCCCAGTCCTCCATCGCGCCGGAAGGCATCACGGTGGCGGATCTGGTGGCCCGGGGACGCTACCCGCACCAGGGGCTGCTGCGGCAGTGGTCACCCGAGGACGAGCGCATTGTCGAGGAATCGATGGCCTCGACCGGGGTCGGAGCACTGGGTGATCGCTATGTCGACGAATTGTCCGGCGGTCAGCGTCAGCGGGTCTGGATCGCGATGGCGCTGGCGCAGCAGACGCCGCTGCTGCTGCTCGACGAGCCGACGACGTACCTCGACATCCAGCACCAGATCGACGTGCTCGACCTCTGCGCGGAACTCCACGAGACGCAGGGGCGCACGCTGGTGGCGGTCCTGCACGATCTGAACCACGCGGCGCGGTACGCCACGCACCTCATCGCCATGCGGGAGGGCGAGATCGTCGCGGAGGGCGCGCCCGGGGAGATCGTCACGGCGGAGCTCGTGGAGCGGGTGTTCGGGCTGCGGTGCCAGGTGATCCCTGATCCGGAGACCGGAACACCACTGGTCGTGCCGGCGGCGCGGGTGCGCGGTGCGCGCGTCGTGGGGGCGGCGTAGGGCACTCAGGGGCGGGTGCCGGAGCCGGTGTCCGCGGAAGGGTGACCTGGGGGCGCCACGCCTCGTCCTCGGAGCCGGACGGGCTGGAGAGGCATCTGAGAGCCTCGGACGGGTCCGAGGACGTCTTCGAGCGTCGACCGGTTCGGGGGACGCCTTCGAGCGTCGGACCGGCTTGATGGACGCCTCCGGGCGTCGGACCGGGCCCGAGGGGCGCATCCGAGCGTCGGACCGGGCCTATGGACGCCTGCGTGCGCCGACCGGACTCGAGGGACGTCCCCGAGCGTTCGACGGGCCCGAGGCGGCTACAGCAGCGACCTGAGTTTCAGCAGGTCGCGGAAGCCGGCCTCCAGGCGGACCCGGCCCGAGCCCCAGGCCTTGGCGAAGTTCAGCTCGCCGTCCACCATCGCCACCAGATCGTCCCCGGTCATCGCGAGCCGGATCTCCGCCTTCTCCGGGGGCGGCCCCTCGACCGTGTCCAGGACCTGGATCCGGCCGTCGGCGAGGCGTCCGGTGAACGTCACGTCGAGGTCCTTGATGTGGCAGCTGAGCGAACGGTCGAGCGCCGCCGCGCCGCGCACGTCGCCGTCCGCCCCCGCGAGGTTGTCGGAAAGTCTGTCGAGTGCGCTGCGGCACTCCGCCATGGTCGCCATCGTGACCGACGGTACAGCAGCCCTTCGCGGTAGCGTTTCCCGCATGAGCGACTCGATGCCGGAGCCGGACACGGCCGCCGGAACCGCGCCCGGGGAGATGCCGCAGGACGCACCGCAGGAGCCGCCCCCCGCGGTGTCGCACGAGCCTGCCGGTCCGGCACCCCTCGGCGTCGTACGCACGCCCACGGGTAACGCCCGCGTGGACGCGCACCTGGAGCGTCTGGCCGATGCGGACCACCTCCCGGCGGACGGACACATCGAGGTGTACGAGGATGTACACCATGGCCTGCGCGACGAGCTGACCGCGCTGGACGCCAGGCCCGCACCCGCGCCGGTGCCCCCGTACAACAACTCGTACAACAACAGGAGCTGAACCGAACGTGGCAGGAGTGGCCCGTCGCCGCCTCGACGCCGAGCTGGTACGCCGAAAGCTCGCACGCTCACGCGAGCATGCGAGCCAGCTGATCGCCGCAGGACGGGTGACCGTCGCCGGCAACACCGCGACCAAACCGGCCACCCAGGTCGAGACGAGTGCCGCCCTCGTCGTCACCAAGGACGACAGCGACCCCGAGTACGTCTCGCGCGGTGGTCACAAGCTGGCGGGCGCCCTCGCCGCCTTCGTCCCCCTCGGGCTGAAGGTGAAGGGGCGGCGGGCGCTGGACGCCGGGGCGTCGACCGGAGGGTTCACCGATGTGCTGCTGCGGGCAGGCGTGGCCGGCGTCGTCGCGGTGGACGTCGGCTACGGGCAGCTCGCCTGGTCGCTCCAGTCCGATGAACGCGTCACCGTCAAGGACCGTACCAACGTGCGGGAACTGACCCTGGAGGCGATCGACGGCGAGGCGGTGGACCTGGTGGTGGGCGACCTGTCGTTCATCCCGCTCGGTCTCGTGCTGCCCGCTCTGGCGCGCTGCGCCGCGGCCGACGCGGACCTGGTCCTCATGGTCAAGCCGCAGTTCGAGGTCGGCAAGGAGCGCCTCGGCACCGGCGGTGTGGTGCGCAGCCCCGAGCTGCGTGCCGAGGCGGTACGGGAGGTGGCCCGGCGGGCCTGGGCTCTGGGCCTGGGCGTCCGGGGTGTGACGGCGAGCCCGCTGCCCGGGCCGTCGGGGAACGTCGAGTACTTTCTGTGGCTGCGGGCCGGAGCACCTGAACTGGATCCCGCAGATGTCGACCGTGCAGTGGCGGAGGGGCCTCGTTGACGACGAATGCGGCACGAACAGTCTTTCTCTTGGCACATACCGGCCGGCCGGCCGCGATCCGCAGTGCCGAGCTCGTCGTCCAGGGGCTGCTCCGCAGCGGCCTGGGTGTGCGGGTCCTGACGACGGAGGCGGTCGACCTGCCGCTGCCGCCGTCCGTCGAAACGGTCACCGACACGCCTGAGGCGGTCAACGGCTGCGAGCTGCTGATCGTGCTCGGCGGCGACGGGACGCTGCTGCGCGGAGCGGAGCTCGCGCGCGCCTCCGGAGTCCCGATGCTGGGCGTGAACCTCGGCCGGGTCGGCTTCCTCGCCGAGGCCGAGCGCGACGACCTCGACAAGGTCGTCGACCGGGTCGTCACCCGCGCGTACACCGTCGAGGAGCGCATGACGATCGATGTCCTCGTGCACAGCAACGGGGATGTCGTCCACACGGACTGGGCGCTCAACGAGGCGGCCGTGCAGAAGGTGTCACCGGAGCGGATGCTGGAGGTCGTGCTGGAGATCGACGGCCGGCCGGTGACCGGGTTCGGCTGCGACGGCATCGTGTGCGCGACGCCGACCGGCTCGACCGCGTACGCCTTCTCGGCCGGCGGGCCCGTCGTCTGGCCCGAGGTCGAGGCGCTGCTGATGGTCCCGATCAGCGCCCACGCGCTCTTCGCCAAGCCGCTGGTGACCTCGCCGACCTCGGTGCTCGCCGTCGAGGTCCAGCCGCACACCCCGCACGGGGTCCTGTGGTGCGACGGGCGCAGGACCGTGGAGCTGCCCGCGGGCGCACGGGTCGAGGTGCGGCGCGGTGCCGTGCCCGTGCGGCTCGCACGGCTGCACCAGGCGTCGTTCACGGACCGCCTGGTGGCCAAGTTCGCGCTGCCGGTGTCGGGCTGGCGGGGCGCACCGCACTGACCCCGGCAGCATTTCGCCCCGGCGGATCCGGCGGATCCGACGCCCCGACCGCGACCCGTGTGCGCGCAGGCCATGAAACCTCGTATGGTCATGTGCGTGTTGGAGGAGATGCGGATACGGTCGCTCGGAGTCATCGACGACGCGGTGGTGGAGCTGTCACCCGGTTTCACCGCGGTGACCGGTGAGACCGGCGCGGGCAAGACCATGGTCGTCACCAGCCTGGGGCTGCTGCTCGGCGGACGCGCCGACCCCGCCCTGGTGCGGATCGGTGCGAAGGCCGCTGTCGTCGAGGGCCGGATCACGGTGGCCGAGGGCGACGCTGCGGCGCTGCGGGCCGAGGAGGCCGGGGCCGAGATCGAGGACGGTGCGCTGCTCATCAGCCGTACCGTCTCCGCGGAAGGGCGCTCGCGGGCCCATCTCGGCGGCAGGTCCGTGCCGGTGGGAGTGCTGGCCGAACTCGCCGACGAGCTCGTCGCCGTGCACGGCCAGACCGATCAGCAGGGGCTGCTCAAGCCGGCCCGGCAGCGGCAGGCCCTGGACCGGTACGCGGGCGACGGCGTCGCCGTGCCCCATGCCAAGTACGCGGCGGCCTACCGCCGGCTGCGCGAGGTCGCAGGTGAGCTCGACGAGCTGACCACGCGCGCCCGCGAGCGGGCCCAGGAAGCCGATCTGCTGCGCTTCGGGCTGAACGAGATCGCCGCGGTCGAACCGCTGCCCGGCGAGGACACCGAGCTCGCCGCCGAGGCGCAGCGCCTCGGCCACGCCGACGCGCTGGCCTCTGCCGCCGCCCTCGCGCACACCGCGCTGGCCGGCAACCCCGAGGACCAGGAGGCCGTCGACGCGACCACCGTCGTCGCGGCCGCCCGGCAGGCGATGGACGGGGTGCGCGCTCACGACCCGGCGCTCGCCGCGCTCGCCGACCGGGTCGGCGAGATCTCCATCCTGCTCGCCGACGTCGCCGGCGAACTGTCCGGGTACGCCGACCAGCTGGACTCCGATCCGCTGCGGCTCGCCGCGGTCGAGGAGCGGCGGGCCGCGCTCACGGGCCTCACCCGTAAGTACGGCGTGGACATCGCTGCCGTACTGGCCTGGTCCGAGGACGGGGCGGCCCGGCTGACCGAGCTGGAGGGCGACGACGACCGGATCGGTGAACTCACCGCGGAGCGGGACGCGCTGCGCGCCGAACTCTCCGGCCTCGGTCAGGCGTTGACCGACGCCCGTACGGCGGCCGCCGCGCTCTTCGCCGAAGCGGTGACCGCGGAGCTCGCCTCCCTCGCGATGCCGCACGCCCGCGTCTCCTTCGACATCCGGCAGACCGAGGCGGCGGACGAGGCGTCCGGCATCGAGATCGGCGGACGCAACGTGGCCTACGGGCCATCGGGGGCCGACGAGGTCGAGCTCCTGCTGGCCCCGCACCCGGGCGCCCAGCCCCGTCCGATCGCCAAGGGCGCGTCGGGCGGCGAACTGTCCCGGGTGATGCTCGCCGTCGAGGTGGTCTTCGCCGGCTCCGACCCCGTACCCACCTACCTCTTCGACGAGGTCGACGCGGGCGTGGGCGGCAAGGCGGCCGTCGAGGTCGGGCGCCGGCTGGCGAAGCTCGCCAGGTCGGCCCAGGTCGTCGTCGTCACGCATCTGCCGCAGGTGGCCGCGTTCGCCGACCGGCAGCTGCTGGTCGAGAAGACCGTGGACGGCTCGGTGACCAGGAGCGGCGTCACGGTCCTGGAGGGCGAGGACCGGGTACGGGAACTGTCCCGGATGCTCGCGGGCCAGGAGGACTCCGAGACGGCGCGGGCCCACGCGGAGGAGTTGCTGGCCACGGCGCGCGCCGACGGGTAGGGCTCCGTGCGGGTGTGACGGCGGCGTCCGGCCCGTTGCGGATTTCACCCGTGCGGGTGGTACGCCACGCCCGGTTTGTCGCGGTGCGCACCGGCGTACCGGGTCTGCCGTGCCGGAACGTGCGTACGGGCTGGCATCCTTGGCGGTGTACTCGGGCCGACCGTCCCCATGGGCCGGCCGGCCGCACGGTCGCGGTTGACGCCGTCACCCCCGACTCGGGAGCTCCGGGAGCCACTCAACGTGTCACAGCTTCGTACGGTCCAGGTGCTGGGCGGCGGCAGCGCGGGCAGCAGCGCCCATGTCGGTTCGCTTGCGGCCGGACTGGTCGCGCGAGGCGTGCAGGTCACCGTCTGCGCCCCGGCCGGACTGGACCGGTCCTACGAATTCTCCGCCACGGGCGCCCGGTTCACGCCCGTGCCACGGCGCACCGACCCCGCCGCCGTTGCCGCCCTGCGGGCCGTCTGCGCGGGTGCCGACGTCGTCCACGCGCACGGACTGCACGCCGCAGTGCGGGCCGCACTGGCGCTCGGCGGCCGCCAGATCCCGCTGGTCGTCACCTGGCACACCCGGGCCCATGCCGAGGGCGCTCGACGCCGGCTGCTGCACCTGCTGGAGCGAAGGGCCGCCCGCGCGGCGTCGGTTGTGCTCGGTGCCTCGTCGGACCTGGTCGACCGGGCCCGCCGCCGGGGCGCGCGCGATGCCCGTCTGGCACCCGTCGCCGTTCCCGTACCGCGCCTGCCCGCACCGGCACCCGACGGCAAGGTGCGGGCCGAACTCGGGGCTGTCGGACGGCCGTTGATCATGGCGGTGGGCAGTCTCGTGCCGCATCGCGGGTACGACACGCTGCTCGACGCGGCACGGATGTGGTGCCGGCTCGACCCCGTTCCCCTGCTGGTCATCGCAGGCGAGGGTCGGGAGCGCGCGGCACTGCGGCGCCGGATCAAGGCCGAGGACCTGCCCGTCTCGCTGATCGGCAGCCGCACCGACAATCCCGAACTCCTGGCGGCCGCCGACCTGGTCGTGCTGCCCAGCCGCTGGGAGGCGCGACCGCTGCTGGCCCAGGAGGCGTTGCGGATCGGCGTGCCGCTGGTCGCCACCGCGGTCGGCGGTGTGCCCGAACTCGTGGGCGACGCGGCGGAACTCGTACCGTACGCCGACGCGGAGGCGCTCGGCCGGGCCGTGGCGCGGCTGCTCGGTGATCCGGCGGAACGGGAGCGGCTGGCGGCCGCCGGTCCGCGGCAGGCGGCGAGTTGGCCGACCGAGGACGACACGATCGCCCAGGTGCTCAGCGTGTACGACGAGTTGGTTCAGCCGCTCGCGGTGGCCCGTACCCGCTGAGGGCGGGGCTCACGTCGCGTGGCGGCGGGCGCGCAGGGCGAGGCTCAGTGCCAGGACGGCCTGCGGGTCGTCCAGATCGGTGCCGAGCAGCTCACCGATGCGGGCCAGCCGGTTGTACAGCGTCTGACGGTTCAGATGCAGCTCACGCGCCGTCTCCGCCTTGCGGCCCGCATGCGCCAGATACGTCTCCAGCGTGGGCAGCAGCGGCGGCCGCGAGGTGCGGTCGTGATCGCGCAGCGGGCCGATCGCCCGCTCGACGAACGCCGCCAGATCCGGATGGTCCCGCAGCCGCCACAACAGCAGGTCGATGTCGAGCCGCCTGGCGTCGTACCAGGGCCTGTCACCGAGCCCCTGCGCCGCCGTGGCCGTCTCCGCCGCATGCCGCAGTCCCGCCCCGGCCGCCGCCCAGCCGCCCGCCACCCCGACCACCACGACGGGGTGATGGGAACCCGCCCGCTCCAGACCGGCCCGCTCCACCCCGGCCCGCAGCGCCGCGGCGACCCGGTCGGCCACCGCCGTACGCTCCGTCTCCGTGCGCAGCCCCAGCAGCAGCGGCACCCGGCCCTCCACCGGCCGTACCCCGAGCAGCACCGGCACCCCCACCGACGACAGCTCCTCCAGGACCGCGCGCGCCAGCAGGGCCCAGTTGCCGGAGGGCGAGAGCTCCGGGGCCAGCCGCATCACCACGGGCAGCAGCGGCATCTCGCCCGGCTTGAAGCCCAGCACGCGGGCCTGCGCCGGAGCGTCCTCGGGGGTGATCCGGCCCTCCGCGAGATCGGTGAGGAAGTCGCCCCGGCCGCGCGCCGCGAGCTCCTCCTCCTGGCGGGCCTGCATCAGCACCACGGCGAGAAGTCCCGCCGCCCGCTCCGCCGCCATCCGGTGCACCGGCACCAGCGGCGCGTCCACCGCCAGCAGGACCAGCCTGGCCCGCACCGAACCGGCCCCCTGGCCGCCGCCCGGCACATCCACCAGCACCGCGCCGACGGGCGGCGACTCGCGGGCCGTCCGGCCGCCGCGCATCCCGTCCCAGACCTGGAGCGGATCGGCGGAGACCGGACCCGACCCGGTGCCCGCCGCGTACAGCAGCTGGCCGTCCGCCGTCTCCAGGAAGACCGGGTTGGCCGTGAAGTCCGCCAGGATGCCGAGCACCTGGGGCACCCCGCCGCCACCGAGCAGCGCCTCGGTGCAGCGCCGGTGGACCTCCTCCGCCTGCTGCAGGAGCGCGTAGTGTCCGTTGACGATCTCGGTGTGGATCTCCTCCGTCACCGTCACGAACGGCACCTCGCGGTGCAACTGGACCAGGGGCAGCCCGGCCGCGCGGGCGGCGTCCACGATCGAGGACGGCAGCCTGCTGAAGCGCGGGCCGAGCTCCACCACGAGCGCGGCGATGCCGCGGTCGGCGAGCCGCCGGACGAACGCGCGCTGTTCGGCGGGGCGGGTGCCGAGTCCCAGGCCGGTCGTGAGGAGCAGCTCACCGCCCTTGAGCAGCGACGCGATGTTGGGGACCTCGCCCGCGTGCACCCAGCGCACGGTGCGGCCGAGCCGGTCGGCGCCGGTGATCACCTCGGGGAGTCCGCTGCGCAGCCCCGGCAGCTCGAGGGCTCGCTGCACGGTGATGCCGCCTTGGGTCTCCACAGGCTCTGCCTCGCGCTTCGGGTCGGGGGACCGGGCGGCCGCACCGTCGCGGACGTCCTGGTCAGGAAGGTACCGGCCCGGTGCACCGGTGGCATCGCCGGGGCGGTACACCGTTGACAGGGCCGGGACCCGCTGCGATCTTGAAAAATTCTGCTGACGGGAAGAGGGGGAGGAAGCATGGGCGACGATGCGCCGACGTACGGGGGCCGGGGTGCTCACGGCCCCGGACAGGGCCGTCCGGACGTCCCGCCGCACGAAAACGCCCTGCCCGGCCCGCTCGTCGGGGCCGACTGGCTCGCCGGGCGGCTCGGCTCTCCGGGGCTGCTGGTGTTCGACGCCTCCGTCGGCGCGCACCGGGGGGCCGCGGAGCGGATCGTGGGCGCGCGGCCGTTCGACATCGACGGCGCGCTCTCCGACCACGCGGGGCCGCTGCCCCACACGATGCCCGACGCCGGACGGTTCACCGAGGAGCTGCGCGCCCTGGGCCTCCACGCCGGCGACACGGTCGTGGTCTACGACGCGGTGGGCATCTACTCCAGCGCCCGGGCCTGGTGGATGCTCAGGGCGATGGGCTTCGACCGGGTCGCCGTGCTCGACGGGGGCCTGCCCGGCTGGACGGCCGCCGGATTCCCGACGGAGAGCGGCGCGCCCGCGGCGCCCCCGGAGCGCGGTGACTTCACGGCCGGCCCGCGCGCCGGTCTGTTCGTGGGCGCCGCCGAGGTGGCGGCGGCCCTCTCGGACCCGGCGAGCGCCGTCTTCGACGCCCGGTCCCGGGAGCGCTTTCGCGGTACGGCCCCCGAGCCGCGCCCGGGCCTGCGCGGCGGCCACATGCCGGGGGCGGTCAACCTGCCGTTCGGCGAGATCCAGCACGAGGGCCGGATGCGCCCGGCGGCGGAACTGCGGTCCGCGTTCGCCGGTCCGGCACAGGGGCGGGAGCGGCTGTTCTTCAGCTGCGGATCGGGTGTCACCGCCTGCGTACTGACGCTGGGCGCGGCACTGGCCGGGTACCGCGACCTGGCGGTGTACGACGGCTCCTGGAGCGAGTGGGGACTGCCCTCGCAGGGCCGCCCGGTCGTCACGGGCCCCGGGGCGGAGGCCCGCTGACGAAGGCCGAGCGGTGTCGGCCGTGCGTCGCGCGCCTGCCGGTGCCACGCACGGCTCCCGCCGCTCCACGCCCACACCGGCGTGGAGCCGCAGGAGCCCACGCCGTCCCGGGCGAGCGGCCGCACGAGCACCGGACCGCCCGCCCGGCAGGTTCCTGCCGCGCCCGGCAGGCAGGTCCGTGGCGGAGCGGACCCGGCACGAGCGCCGTGCGCGGCGGAGCAGGTCACCACGCGGCCGGGCCTGCCCGGCCGCTGCCCGGCAGGCCCGCGCCTCAGCCCACGTACGCCCCGCTCGCCGTCAGCCGCAGCGCCGTGTCGATCAGCGGGACATGGCTGAACGCCTGCGGGAAGTTGCCCACCTGGCGCTGCAGCCGCGCGTCCCACTCCTCGGCCAGCAGGCCCAGGTCGTTGCGCAGGGACAGCAGGCGCTCGAAGAGCTGGCGGGCCTCGTCGACCCGGCCGATCATCGCCAGGTCGTCCGCCAGCCAGAACGAGCACGCGAGGAACGCGCCCTCGTCGCCCTCCAGGCCGTCCACACCCGCGTTCTCGCCCGAGGTGGGGTAGCGCAGTACGAAGCCGTCCTCGGTGGACAGCTCCCGCTGGATCGCCTCGATGGTGCCGATGACCCGCTTGTCGTCGGGCGGCAGGAACCCCATCTGCGGGATCAGCAGCAGGGAGGCGTCCAGCTCCTTCGACCCGTAGGACTGGGTGAAGGTGTTGCGCTCCTTGTCGTAGCCCCGTTCGCAGACGTCGCGGTGGATGTCGTCGCGCAGCTCGCGCCACTTCTCCAGCGGCCCGTCCGTGTCGCCGGACTCGATCAGCTTGATGGTCCGGTCGACCGCGACCCAGGCCATCACCTTGGAGTGCACGAAGTGCCGGCGTGGACCGCGCACCTCCCAGATGCCCTCGTCCGGCTCGTCCCAGTGGTTCTCCAGGTACTCGATCAGCTTGAGCTGGAGGCCGGTCGCGTAGTCGTTGCGGGTCAGCCCCGTCATGTGTGCGAGGTGCAGGGCCTCGGTGACCTCGCCGTACACGTCCAGCTGGAGCTGGCCGGCGGCGCCGTTGCCGACACGGACCGGGCCCGAGTTCTCGTAACCGGGCAGCCACTCCAGCTCGGCCTCGCCCAGCTCGCGCTCGCCGGCGATGCCGTACATGATCTGGAGGTTCTCGGGGTCACCCGCGACCGCCCGCAGCAGCCACTCACGCCAGGCCCGGGCCTCCTCGCGGTAGCCGGTGCGCAGCAGCGAGGACAGGGTGATCGCCGCGTCGCGCAGCCAGGTGTAGCGGTAGTCCCAGTTGCGGGAGCCGCCGATGTCCTCCGGCAGGGAGGTGGTCGGCGCGGCGACAATGCCGCCGGTCGGCGCGTACGTCAGGGCCTTCAGGGTGATCAGCGAGCGGACCACGGCCTCGCGGTAGGGGCCGTGGTACGTGCACTGCTCGACCCACTCGCGCCAGAAGTCCGCGGTGGCCTCCAGCGAACCCTCCGGGTCCGGGAGCGCGGGCGGTTCGCGGTGCGAGGGCTGCCAGCTGATGGTGAACGTGATCCGGTCACCGGGGGCCACGGTGAAGTCGGAGTACGTCGTCAGGTTCTCGCCGTACGTGTCCGCGGGGGTGTCGTACCAGACCGAGTCCGGGCCCGCGACGGCGACCGTACGGCCGTCCACCTTGTGCACCCAGGGGGTGACGCGCCCGTAGCTGAAGCGCATCCGCAGCTCGGAGCGCATCGGCACCCGGCCGCTGATTCCCTCGACGATCCGGATCAGCTGGGGCGCGCCGTCGCGCGGCGGCATGAAGTCGGTCACTCTGACCGTGCCGCGCGGCGTGTCCCATTCCGATTCCAGGATCAGTGAGTCCCCGCGGTAGCGGCGACGGTCCGCCGGCGGCGGCTCCGCGCCCTCCGCGCGGGCCGGTCCCAGGCGCCAGAAGCCGTGCTCCTCGGTACCCAGCAGTCCCGCGAAGACGGCGTGTGAATCGAAGCGGGGCAGGCACAGCCAGTCGGCTGTGCCGTCCCGGCAGACCAGGGCGGCGGTCTGCATGTCTCCGATGAGTGCGTAATCCTCGATGCGCCCGGCCACGTGCATCTCCAGTCGAACGGCCATGTCGCCCCGTGGGGCGCTTACTACGGGTCAAGAGGTCGTTGCAAGGGGTTGATGTGGGGGGACCTGCGAGCTCCTACCTCGCCCGGAGCGAGTGTCCGAGCAGGATACGACGCACCCGGGTGATCCGCGCGACGCTCTTGACAACCGAGATGAGCCGAACGGGTGGGGTGTGAGAGACGTGCGGGGATCCGGTGACCCTGCTGTGCCGGGAGTGGCCGGAAGCAGGCTCCCCCCGTCGCTGTTACCCTGGTAGCCCGTGGACCGGTGGTCGTCCGCAACAGCAGACGAGGCCCCCGAACCGCAGCGACGGCACCTCCGGATTCTCCGGACGGGAATGCCGGTACGCACCTCACGATCGCGACCACGGGAGCCCCCTTTGGCTATGCAGCCCACATCCACGACGACCAAGCACATCTTCGTCACCGGGGGTGTCGCCTCTTCCCTCGGCAAGGGTCTGACTGCCTCCAGCCTCGGTGCCCTGCTCAAGGCGCGCGGCCTCCGGGTCACCATGCAGAAGCTCGACCCGTACCTGAACGTCGACCCGGGCACGATGAACCCGTTCCAGCACGGCGAGGTGTTCGTCACCAACGACGGCGCCGAGACCGACCTGGACATCGGCCACTACGAGCGCTTCCTCGACGTGGACCTCGACGGTTCGGCCAACGTCACCACCGGCCAGGTGTACTCGCAGGTCATCGCGAAGGAGCGGCGCGGCGAGTACCTCGGTGACACCGTGCAGGTCATTCCGCACATCACCAACGAGATCAAGCACCGCATCCGGCGCATGGCCACCGACGACGTCGACGTCGTCATCACGGAGGTCGGCGGCACGGTCGGCGACATCGAGTCGCTGCCGTTCCTGGAGACCGTCCGTCAGGTCCGCCACGAGGTCGGCCGGGACAACGTCTTCGTCGTGCACATCTCGCTGCTGCCGTACATCGGCCCGTCCGGCGAGCTCAAGACCAAGCCCACCCAGCACTCGGTGGCCGCCCTGCGCAACATCGGTATCCAGCCGGACGCGATCGTGCTCCGCGCCGACCGCGAGGTGCCGACCGCCATCAAGCGCAAGATCTCGCTGATGTGCGACGTCGACGAGGCCGCCGTGGTGGCCTGCCCGGACGCGAAGTCCATCTACGACATCCCGAAGGTGCTGCACTCCGAGGGCCTGGACGCCTACGTCGTGCGCAAGCTCGACCTGCCGTTCCGCGACGTCGACTGGACCACCTGGGGCGACCTGCTGGACCGCGTCCACAACCCCGACCACGAGGTCACCGTCGCCCTGGTCGGCAAGTACATCGACCTGCCCGACGCCTACCTCTCGGTCACCGAGGCGATCCGGGCCGGCGGTTTCGCCAACAAGGCCCGCGTCAAGGTCAAGTGGGTCGCCTCCGACGACTGCAAGACCCCGGCCGGTGCCAAGAAGCAGCTTGGCGACGTGGACGCCATCTGCATCCCCGGCGGCTTCGGTGAGCGCGGTGTCATCGGCAAGGTCGGTGCCATCCAGTACGCCCGTGAGAACAAGGTGCCGCTGCTCGGCCTGTGCCTGGGCCTGCAGTGCATCGTGATCGAGGCGGCGCGCAACCTCGCCGAGATCCCCGACGCCAACTCCACCGAGTTCGACGCCGCCACCGCCCACCCCGTCATCTCGACGATGGAGGAGCAGCTGGCGTACGTCGAGGGCGCGGGCGACCTGGGCGGCACCATGCGCCTGGGCCTGTACCCGGCGAAGCTCGCCGAGGGTTCGCTGGTCCGCGAGGCCTACGACGACCAGCCGTACGTGGACGAGCGCCACCGTCACCGCTACGAGGTCAACAACGCCTACCGCGCCGAGCTGGAGAAGAAGGCCGGTCTGGTCTTCTCCGGCACTTCCCCGGACAACAAGCTCGTCGAGTACGTCGAGTACCCGCGCGAGGTCCACCCCTACCTGGTCGCCACGCAGGCGCACCCGGAGCTGCGCTCCCGCCCGACCCGCCCGCACCCGCTCTTCGCGGGCCTGGTGAAGGCGGCCGTCGCACGCAGGACGGGCGCCAAGCCGGGCAAGTAACGGCATCCCCGCAGGCATTACGGTTGACCGGGGTACGCATCCTTCGAGGACGCGTACCCCGGTCACTGTTTTTTTGTGGGAGGACGTAGATGGGTTTCCAGGACACGCCCGAGGAATGGCCGGTCACCGCGACCGAGACTCCGTTCCGGGGCAACAAGACCAGCGTCCGCACCGACGACGTGGAGATGCCCGACGGCACGATCGCGCGCCGCGACTACCAGGTCCACCCGGGTTCGGTCGCCGTGCTCGCACTCGATGACGAGGACCGCGTCCTCGTGCTGCGGCAGTACCGCCACCCCGTGCGCCAGAAGCTGTGGGAGATTCCGGCCGGACTCCTCGACGTCCCCGGCGAGAACCCGCTGCACGCCGCGCAGCGCGAGCTCTACGAGGAGGCGTACGTCAAGGCCGAGGACTGGCGGGTGCTGACCGACATCCACACCTCGCCCGGCGGCTCCGACGAAGCCGTACGGATCTTCCTCGCGCGGAACATCTCCGAGGCGGACGGGGAGCGCTTCGCCGTCTCCGAGGAGGAGGCCGACATGGAGCTGGCCCGGGTGCCGCTCCAGGACCTCGTCCGGGGTGTCCTCGCCGGGGACCTGCACAACAGCTGCCTGGTGGTGGGGGTACTCGCACTCACGGCCGTGCTCGCGGGTGACGGGACGGACTCGCTGCGACCGGCGGAGGCGCCCTGGCCCGCCCGGCCGTTCGAGGCCTGATGGCCTGATGGCCTGATGGCCTGACGGCCTGACGGGAGAGCCGGGGGGACGCTCGCGCGGCCCCGTGCGGACACTCCTTCGGATGCCCCGGTCGGAAAAGATGCTGATCCGATCGGGGGACCTCTCCGTCGCGCTCCACCCGGTTCGTCCACCCGCCTGAACTACGCTCTGAATGCCCTGACCGGAGTCCCGGCGGGCGACGCGTGCAGCGAAGTGGAGCGTGGCCCGTGACGGATCAGGCGGTGGACACCAGCGACCCGGCCGAGGCAGCGGGGACCGAGGAGCCGGCCACCGTCGAACCACCCCGATTCTTCGGGCGCGAGCGCGAGTTGAAGGAACTGCGGGCCGATATCGAACGGGCCGGACTGGACACCATGGCCGGTCGCAAGAGCGGTCGGGCCCGGGTCCTGCTGATCGCCGGACGCCCCGGATCCGGCCGTACCGCTCTGGCGGGTGAACTCACCCGCCGGCTGCTCGCCACGGGCGACTACCCCGACGGCCTGATCCGTGTCCGGCTCACCGAACCCGGTGGCACCCCGGTCCCCGCCGAACGCGCCGCGCGTGAACTCCTGCGTGGGCTGGACGTGGCCGGGCCGCCCGGCGCTGACGCGGACGAACTGTCCGAAATGGTCCGCGAGGCGCTCGCGGTACGCCGTGTCCTGCTCCTGCTCGACGACGCCCCGGACGCCGAACAGGTCGATCCGCTGCTGCCGGACAATCCCGACTGCCTCGTCATCGCCACCGCGCAGGGCCCGCTGACCGGCATCCCCGGTGTCCGGCCCTGCACCATCGGCGGCCTGGACGCGGGCTCCGCCGTCGAGCTGCTCGCCCGGGCGATCGGCCAGGTCAGGATCACCGTCGACCCGCTGACGGCCGAGTCCCTGGCGGAGGAGTGCGGCGGGCAGCCTGCCGCACTGGTCATGATCGGGGGCTGGCTGGCCACCCGTCCGACGGCCTCGGTCGCCGATGTCACCAAACAGCTGCGTGATCTGCCGGACGACACCGAGCAGCCCGTCGGTGCCCGGCCGCTGGCCCGCGCCTTCCGGCTGGTCCACGACTCCCTGCCGCCGACCGCTGCCCGGATACTGCGTCTGCTCTCCCTCGCCCCGGCCGGGCTCGCCGACGCCCACACCGCCTCGGCGCTCGCGGGCTGTTCCGTCTCGGCCGCCCGGACCACCCTCGAGGACTTCGTGCGGCTGGGACTGTTGCGCACCGACGGGGCCGAGCAGCCGCAGTACGAGGTGCCCGGCTGTCTCGCGGCGCTGCTGCGTGCCCTGCTGGAGGACCGGGACCGCCCTGCCGAGATCCAGCTCGCCCGGGCCCGGATGCTGGAGCGCACCGTGCGCCTGCTCCAGTCCTGCCGGGCGGTCACCGAACCGGAGGGCTCCCCGGCCCGGCGGAAGCTCGCCGGGCTGCCGCGCTCCTTGCGGTTCCCCGACCCCGAGGCGGCCGCCACCTGGCTGCGGATCCGCAGGCCCGCCCTGGTCGCCTCCGCTCGCATCGCCGTCGAGGACGGTGAACTCGACACCCTGGCGCGGCGGTTGGTGGCCGCACTGGTGCGGGCGCTGGCCGCGCACGAGGGTACCGAGGCGGCCGCGCCCGAGCTCTACGGGCTGCACGGTCTGGTGCTTGCGGTCGCGGAGCGGCGCAATCTGCCCCGGGAGCGTGCGGCCGCCCTGCTCAACCTCGCCGATCTGGATGCCGGGACGGGCCGGACCCGTGAGGCGCTGGCCCGCTACCGCGCCGCACTGGACGCCGGACGGGCCGCCAAGGATCCGTACGCCACCGGACGCGCCATGGAATCCGTGGGCGGCGCATACGCGGAGCTGGGCGACTTCCACCGGGCCTCCGACTGGTACGGACGAGCGCTCGCCCAGCGGCTCACCCAGGGGGAGCGCGCCGACGAGGCACGGCTCTACGGGCGGCTCGGCACCGTCCACACCTACGCGGGGCGGTACGGCGAGGCACTGCGGAACTGGCGGGCGGCGGCCGCCGGCTACCGACGGCTCGGCGATCTGCCCGCCCACGCGCGGGCCCTCAGCGAGGTCGCGCGGGTGCAGGAGTACGCGGGCCGCCCGCAGGAGTCGCTGCAGACGTGCCGGGAGGCCGTGGAGTGGGCCCGCCAGGCCAAGGACCTGCGGCTGCAGGCCGCACTCGAGCTCCGGCTGGCCGACACGCTCGACCGCCTCGGCGACCCCACAGCTGCGGGGCTGCACAGGGGTGCGGCAGAGAGATTGCTGGGCGAGGAGAGCGCAGCCTACGAAATCCGTAGTGTGGCGACAGAAAATTAATGCTTTGTAAGGCTAGACAGCGAGAAGCCCTTCATTAGACTGGCTCTGCCGCGGGTGTTCGCGGTGTCTCCATTTACGCTGTGTATATCCGGGTATGTATAGCCATGTCCGGATGACCCTCTGAGCCAAGGACCGTGATCGACGTGAAGGTCGGCATCCCCCGCGAAGTCAAGAACAACGAGTTCCGCGTGGCGATCACGCCTGCCGGTGTGCATGAGCTCGTCCGCAACGGCCACCAGGTCGTCGTCGAGGTCAACGCCGGGGCCGGCTCCTCCATCACGGACGAGGAGTACGTCGCCGCCGGGGCGCAGATCCTGCCCACCGCCGACGAGGTCTGGGCCACCGCGGACCTGCTGCTGAAGGTCAAGGAGCCGGTCGCCGAGGAGTACCACCGCCTCCGCAAGGACCAGACCCTCTTCACGTACCTGCACCTCGCCGCCTCCCGCGCGTGCACGGATGCGCTGCTGGAGTCCGGTACCACCGCCATCGCCTACGAGACCGTCGAGACCGCGAACCGCGCACTGCCGCTGCTCGCCCCGATGTCCGAGGTCGCGGGCCGGCTGGCCCCGCAGGTCGGCGCGTACCACCTGATGCGTTCGGTCGGGGGCCGCGGTGTGCTGCCCGGCGGCGTACCGGGCACGGCGGCCGGCAAGGCCGTCGTCATCGGCGGCGGCGTCTCCGGCTGGAACGCCACGCAGATCGCCGTCGGTCTCGGCTTCCACGTCACGCTGCTCGACAGGGACATCAACAAGCTCCGCGAGGCCGACAAGATCTTCGGCACCAAGGTGCAGACCGTCGTCTCCAACGCCTTCGAGCTGGAGAAGGCCGTCATCGAGGCCGACCTCGTCGTCGGTGCCGTGCTGATCCCCGGTGCGAAGGCCCCGAAGCTGGTCACCAACGAGCTCGTCGCCAAGATGAAGCCCGGAAGTGTACTTGTCGACATTGCAATTGATCAGGGTGGTTGCTTCGAGGACTCGCACCCGACGACGCACGCCGAGCCGACCTTCATGGTTCACGGCTCGGTCTTCTACTGCGTCGCGAACATGCCGGGCGCGGTCCCGAACACCTCCACGTACGCCCTCACCAACGCGACGCTGCCCTACATCGTGGAGCTCGCGAACCGTGGCTGGGCCGAGGCGCTGCGCCGTGACGCGGCACTCGCCAAGGGCCTCAACACCCATGACGGGCAGGTCGTTTACCGCGAGGTGGCCGAGGCTCACGGCCTCGACCACGTCGAACTGAGCACGCTTCTCGCCTGACGGGTCAACGTCTCCCGTCAACCTCGTGCGTCCGGCCGGACCTTGCCGAGCAAGGTCCGGCCGGAGGTGTGTCGGGCCTCCCGGGAGCCCCGTGAAACTCGCCTCGAACGTAACCCTTTAACCGATTCGTGCACCCGCGAAAAGTGTGCCCGAGGGGCTGCGTGCCCTTGACAGCGGGGTGTTCGATTGCCGACACATCGGGCCGGGTCCGGCGGATTGTGTTGCTGCGGACCGGTGACACGCCATAGAGTCGCCAATCGTCGGCATGGTGCCACGCTGACCTATCGATAAGTTTCCTGGTCACGTCCAAGGAGGTAAGACGACTTGTGAATGAGTCGACATTTACTCCCGGGGGTGTTCATCCAGGGATGCCTGCACGGGGCCAGAGCCCGAACGGGCTGGAGGCTGTCGGCTCCGTCGCTGTCCGCACCTTCGCCACCCACCAGCACATGACGACAGCCCCCCAGATGATGGACGGCCTACACGTGAACGCCATGGCCGGCAACGAGAGTGGCCGGGACACCGCCCACTTCGCCGACTTCGACGAAGCGCCCCAGGGGCACTTCTACGACCCGGACGCCGAGTACGAGCCCGATCCTGAGTACGCGGCGACCCTTGCACCGGACGCCGCCCGGCAGCGCCGCGAGCGGATCGGCCCGACCGGCCGGCCCCTGCCCTACTTCCCGATCCCGGGTCCGCTGACCGATCACGGTCCCGCGAAGATCATCGCGATGTGCAACCAGAAGGGCGGCGTCGGCAAGACCACGTCGACCATCAACCTGGGTGCCGCGCTCGCGGAGTACGGCCGGCGCGTCCTGCTCGTCGACTTCGACCCGCAGGGAGCCCTGTCGGTCGGCCTCGGCGTCAACCCGATGGAGCTCGACCTCACCGTCTACAACCTGCTCATGGAGCGGGGCATGGCGGCCGACGAGGTCCTCCTGAAGACCGCCGTGCCCAACATGGACCTGCTGCCGAGCAACATCGACCTGTCGGCCGCCGAGGTCCAGCTGGTCAGCGAGGTGGCCCGCGAGTCCACGCTCCAGCGCGCCCTGAAGCCGCTGATGGCCGACTACGACTACATCGTGATCGACTGTCAGCCCTCGCTGGGCCTGCTCACGGTGAACGCGCTGACCGCCGCCCACAAGGTGATAGTGCCGCTCGAGTGCGAGTTCTTCGCGCTGCGTGGTGTGGCGCTGCTCACCGAGACCATCGAGAAGGTCCAGGAGCGGCTCAACCCGGACCTGGAGCTCGACGGCATCCTGGCCACCATGTACGACTCCCGTACGGTGCACAGCCGTGAGGTGCTCGCGCGCGTCGTCGAGGCTTTCGACGATCACGTCTACCACACGGTCATCGGGCGCACGGTCCGCTTCCCGGAGACCACGGTCGCCGGCGAGCCCATCACCACGTACGCCTCCAACTCGGTCGGTGCCGCCGCCTATCGCCAGCTCGCCAGGGAGGTGCTCGCCCGGTGTCACGCCGAGTGAGTCTGCCCGGGGCCGACGAACTGTTCCGTACCACCGGGGGGATGGGGCTGCAGTCCTCGTCCCCCGCGGAGCGGCGGCGCAAGGCGAACGGCGAGGCCCGGGTACCGGCGCCGGCCGCCGAGGGGGATTCCGGGGACGGCACGCCGGGGGAAGGCTCCCAGGCCCCCGCAGGCGGGGTCCTCTCCGCGCAGGAGGAGCACTCCGCGGCGGACACCGACGCCGACGCCGGCGGCTCGCGCAGCCGCGGCGGTGAGAACGACCGCGTCGCGGTTGCCGCACAGGCCGGACGCCGTCCGCAGCCGCCCTCCTCACAGGAACCGGTTCCCGCCCCCGTCGTCCAGCAGCAGCGCAGACGGGGTGGCGGACGCGGGGCGAACCGCCGGCCCAGCGGCCGGGAGCGCCACGACGAGAAGATCACCGTCTACGTCTCCGCCGAGGAGCTGATGGACCTCGAACACGCGCGGCTCGTGCTGCGCGGCGAGCACGGACTGGCCGTCGACCGTGGGCGGATCGTCCGTGAGGCCGTCGCGGTGGTCCTCGCGGACCTGGAGTCGCGGGGCGACGCGAGCATCCTCGTACGGCGGCTGCGCGGCCGCTGACCGGTGCGGCGCCGGTAGCCTGCCCGGAGGGCGGCCGCCGGCCGAGCGGTGCGGTCCGCCCCCGTACGGGCCGCCGCCCGCCGCCCGTGTCCCGTCGCACCCTGGATCTCCATGCCGACAGCCGACCAGCCCGCCCGTACCTCCCGCCGCCCCCTGGGCCGCGGGCCGGGCGGCGGGCCCGTGCGCGGGGACGGGCCGGGTGCGGAGGACGTCTCCGCGGCTCCGGCGGACGAGGGCCGGCCCGCGGGCGAGGCCCCGGCGGCGGACCAGGCCCCGGCGGCGTGCGAAGCCCCAGCGGCGGACCGGGCCCCGGCGGGTGGGACCCAGGCTGCGGACGAGGCCCCGGTTGTCGACGACACCCCGGTTGTCGACGAGACCCCCGTTGTCGACGACACCCCGGTTGTCGACGAGACCCCCGCAGTCGAGCCCGGTGCCGCGGGCCCCACTCCGGCCTCCGCCCCCGCCCCCGACGACGGGCGGTTCACCGTCCGGCTGGCGAACTTCGAGGGGCCGTTCGACCTGCTGCTCCAGCTCATCTCCAAGCACAAGCTGGATGTGACGGAGGTCGCCCTGTCCAAGGTCACCGACGAGTTCATGGCCCACATCCGGGCCATGGGGCCGGACTGGGACCTCGACCAGACCACCGAGTTCCTGGTCGTCGCCGCGACCCTCCTCGACCTCAAGGCCGCCCGGCTGCTGCCCGCCGCCGAGGTGGAGGACGAGGGCGACCTGGCGCTCCTGGAGGCCAGGGACCTGCTCTTCGCGCGCCTGCTGCAGTACCGCGCGTACAAGCGCATCGCCGAGATCTTCAGTGCCCGTCTCGAATCGGAGGGCCGGCGCTTCCCCCGTACCGTCGGGCTGGAACCGCACCACGCCGCGCTGCTGCCCGACGTCGTCATCAGCATCGGCGCCGAGGGCTTCGCCCGGCTCGCCGTCAAGGCGATGCAGCCGAAACCGAAACCGCAGGTCTACATCGACCACATCCACGCCCCTCTGGTCAGCGTGCGCGAACAGGCCGGGATCGTGGTGGCGCGGCTGCGCGAGGCCGGGGAGATCAGCTTCCGGGAGCTGACCGAGGACGCTCCGGACACCCTCACCGTCGTCGCGCGGTTCCTCGCCCTGCTGGAGCTCTACCGGGAGAAGGCCGTCGCCCTGGACCAGGACGAGGCGCTCGGCGAGCTCATGGTGCGCTGGGCCGGGGGAGAGGGAGCCGGGCCCACCGTGACGGACGAGTTCGACCAGGAGGCACAGGACGTGCACGAAGTGCAGCAGGGCGTGAACGAATGAGCGAGCAGGACATCCCCGGCTCCGCCGTCGCGGACCTCGATCTCAAGCCCGCGCTGGAGGCCGTCCTCATGGTCGTCGACGAGCCCGCGACGGTGGAGCACCTGTCCAAGGTGCTGGAGCGGCCCCGGCGGGCCGTCGCCGACGCGCTGCGGGAGCTGGCCGACGAGTACACCGCCCAGCGCCGCGGCTTCGACCTCCGGCTGGTCGCGGGCGGCTGGCGCTTCTACACGCGGCCGGAGTACGCCCCGGCGGTCGAGGGCTTCGTCCTGGACGGCCAGCACGCCCGGCTGACGCAGGCGGCGCTGGAGACCCTCGCGGTCGTCGCGTACCGCCAGCCGGTGAGCCGTTCACGGGTCTCGGCGGTGCGCGGCGTGAACTGTGACGGGGTCATGCGGACCCTGCTGCAGAGGGGTCTGGTCGAGGAAGCGGGCGCGGAACCCGAAACAGGTGCGATCCTGTACAGGACGACGAACTACTTTCTGGAGCGAATGGGCCTGCGTGGCCTGGACGAGCTCCCGGAGCTCGCGCCCTTCCTCCCCGAGGCGGACGCGATCGAGGCTGAGACGCTAGAGGGTGTGCCGTCGTTCGATCCGGACGCACCGGACACCCCGGATACTCACGCACACGACAAGACGGAATTTTGATGCGAAGCAGTGGCAGGAACAGCGGCAGCAGCGGCGCCGGCGGCAGGAGCGGCGGCAACAGCGGCGGTGGCGCCAGGAGCGGCGGCGGCAGGAGCAGTAGCGGCGGCGGCAGGAGCGGTGCCCCCAGGAACACCACCGGCACCGGCCGGAACAGCAACCCGAACCCCCGGGTCTCCGGCTCCGAGCGCGACGACAAGCAGGAGCAGCGCCCCCGCAGGCCCCGCCCCGAGGAGCGCCGTTACGACGTCGGCAACGACAAGCCCGGCGGCGACGGCGGCACCCGCAAGGGCCGCGGCGACGCGGCCCGCGGCGGTGCCAAGGGCGGCCCGAAGGCGGCGTCGGGCGGCTCCAGGGGCGGCGGCCGGCGTGCTCCGTACGGCTCCCCGGCCCGCTCGCGCGAGCTCGACGCCAAGATCGAGCAGCGCAACCGCGACAGGTACGCGGACAAGCCCGAGATCAAGACGCCCAAGACCCACCCGGGCGCCGAGCAGGAGGGCGAGCGGCTGCAGAAGGTCCTCGCCCGGGCCGGCATGGGCTCGCGCCGTGCGTGCGAGGAGCTCATCGAGCAGTCCCGCGTCGAGGTGAACGGCCAGATCGTCGTCGAGCAGGGCATGCGCGTCGACGTGCACCACGACGAGATCAAGGTGGACGGCCTGACCGTCGCCACCCAGTCGTACCTCTTCTTCGCGCTGAACAAGCCGGCCGGTGTCGTCTCCTCCATGGAGGACCCGGACGGCCGTCAGTGCCTCGGTGACTACGTCACCAACCGTGAGACGCGTCTCTTCCACGTCGGCCGGCTCGACACCGAGACCGAGGGCATCATCATGCTCACCAACCACGGTGAGCTGGCCCACCGCCTCACCCACCCCAAGTACGGCGTGAAGAAGACGTACCTCGCCGCCATCCAGGGCCCGCTCCCGCGCGACCTGGGCAAGCGGCTCAAGGACGGCATCCAGCTGGAGGACGGGTACGCCCGCGCCGACCACTTCCGCGTCGTCGAGAACACCGGCAAGAACTACCTCGTCGAGGTGACCCTCCACGAGGGCCGCAAGCACATCGTCCGCCGGATGCTGGCCGAGGCGGGCTTCCCCGTCGAACGGCTCGTGCGCACGTCGTTCGGGCCGATCCCGCTGGGCGACCAGAAGTCGGGCTGGCTCCGCCGGCTCACCAACACCGAAGTGGGCATGCTGATGCGCGAGGTCGGTCTGTAGACCACCCGCGCCCCCGCTCACGGCCCGCGGCCGGTTCCTGGTTCTCGAATGTCGAACAGGAATCGGCCGCGGGCCTTTTGCTGTCCCCGTTCTGCCTTTATAGTCAGAGTGACTATTAAGGAGGCGGGTGTGAGTCTCGCGGACGTTCTCGATCCCCTGCAGCAACCCCTGGTGACGGTTCTGGACACCCCGGTCAGCTGGACCGAGGTGCTGGGTTTCGGCAGCGGTGCGCTGTGCGTCTGGCTCGTGGCCCGCCAGCACCTCGCCAACTGGCCGATCGGCATCGCCAACAACGTCTTCTTCATCCTGCTGTTCGCCCAGTCCGGTCTGTACGCGGACGCGGGCCTCCAGATCGTCTTCATCGCCCTTGCCGCGTACGGCTGGTGGACCTGGACCCACGGGGGTGGACCAGGGACGGACGGACTGCCGGTGCGGCGCACCACGCGCACCGAGTGGACCGGGCTGCTCGCGGCAGGGGCGGTGGGGGCTCTCGCGCTGACCCTCCTGCTCGACCGGGCCACCGACTCGACGGTGCCCTTCTGGGACGCCCTGACGACCGCGCTGTCCCTGGCGGCTACGTACGGGCAGTGCCGGAAGCTCGTCGAGTCGTGGTGGCTGTGGATCGCCGCCGACGTGGTCTACATCCCGCTGTACGCGTACAAGGAGCTCTATCTGACCTCACTGCTGTACGTGGGCTTCCTGACGCTGTGCCTGATGGGCCTGCGCAACTGGCGGCGGGATCTCGCGGTCCGGCACCCCGAGCCCGTGGAGGCCGTGGCATGAAGCGTTTCGCACACGGACTGGTGCTCGGGAAGTTCTATCCGCCGCACGCCGGCCACCACCACCTCGTCCGCACCGCCCGGGACCGTTGCGAGCGGCTGACCGTGCTGGTCTGCGCCTCCTCCGTGGAATCCGTGCCGCTCGCCGAGCGGGTCGCCTGGATGCGCGAGGTGCACCCGGACGTGACGGTGGTGGGCGCCGTGGACGACACCCGGATGGATCTCCACGACCCGGCGATATGGGACGCCCACATGGCCGTCTTCACCGGGGCCGTGCCCGAGCCGGTGGACGCCGTCTTCACCTCGGAGTCGTACGGGGACGAGCTCGCCCGCCGCTTCGGCGCGGAGCCCGTCTGCGTGGACCCCGGCCGCACGGTCTTCCCGGTCTCGGGCACCGCCGTCCGCGCAGACCCGGCCGGCTGCTGGGACTTCCTCGAACCCCCGGTCAGGGCGGCGCTCACGCGCCGGGTCGTCGTCCTCGGCGCAGAGTCGACCGGCACCACCACCCTGGCCCGTGACCTCGCCGGCCATTACCGGCGGCGCGGCGGCATCTGGGCGCACACCGGCTACGTGGCCGAGTACGGGCGCGAGTTCAGCGAGCAGAAGCTCGCCGAGCTGCGCACCCGGTGGCCCGACGCCCAGTGGGAGGACGTCTCCTTCACCACGCACGACTTCCCCTTCATCGCCGAGACGCAGAACGCCCGTGAGGAGGCCGCGGCCCGGACCGGCTCCCCGCTGCTCGTCTGCGACACCGACTCCTTCGCCACGACCGTGTGGCACGAGCGGTACGTCGGCGGCCGCAACCCCCTGGTCGAGCGGACGGCCGACCGGGTCACCCATCACCTGTGGCTCCTCACCGACCACGAGGGCGTGGCCTTCGAGGACGACGGACTCCGCGACGGCGAGGAGCTGCGGCCCTGGATGACCGACCGATTCCGGGCCGAACTCACCCGGACCGGAAGGACGTTCATCGAGGTCACCGGCAGCCGGCCGGAGCGGCTCGCCACCGCCGTCGCGGCCGTCGACGCCCTGCTCGCCGACGGCTGGGACTTCGCCGCCCCCCTGCCGGAGCGACGATGAACGCCGCCGCCCCCGAGGACTACGACCCGCACGCCTTCGAGCCGTTCGCCGTCACCGTCGACCTCGCCGTCTTCACCGTCCGCGAGTCCCGCCTGCACGTCCTGCTCGTCGAGCGCGGCGAGGACCCGTACAAGGGCCACTGGGCGCTGCCCGGCGGCTTCGTGCTGCCCCGCGAGTCCGCCGGGACCGCCGCCCGAAGGGAGCTGGCCGAGGAGACCGGGCTGACCGAGGACACCGTCTCCGCCCTCCATCTGGAGCAGCTGCGCACCTACAGCGAACCCGACCGCGACCCGAGGATGCGGGTCGTCTCCGTCGCCTACGCCGCCCTCGTCCCCGACCTGCCCGAGCCACGCGGCGGCGGTGACGCTGCCAGTGCCCGGTGGTGGGACACCGGGCGGCTCGGCACGCTCGCCTTCGACCACGACCTCATCCTCGCCGACGCCCGCGCAAGGATCGGCGCCAAACTCGAGTACACCTGCCTGGCCACCGCGTTCTGCCCGCCCGAATTCACCCTGGGCGAGCTCCAGCAGGTGTACGAGACGGTCTGGGGCGTCGAGCTGGACCGGCCCAACTTCCGGCGCAAGGTCCTTGCCACGCCCGGCTTCGTCCAGGCCGTGGAGGGATCACCGCGCCGTACCGGCGGCCGGGGAAAGCCGGCCGCCCTCCACCGGGCGGGCGCCGCCACCGCCCTGCACCCCCCACTGCTGCGACCGGAAGGAAGAAGCACATGATCGTGACCAGGACCCTCACCAAACAGGCCGCCACCGGCGCGCTCACCGGGCTCGCGCTCGGCGACGCCCTGGGCTTCCCGACCGAGTTCAACAACGTGCCGTCGATCCTCGCCAAGTGCGGGCCGTGGCGCCAGATGCGGCTGCCGAAGCCGGCGATCGTCACCGACGACACCCAGATGACGCTGGCCCTCGGCCGCGGAATCCGCACCGCCACGGACCGCGGTCTGCTCACCCCGCTGCGCCTCGTGCGGCCGGTGCGCGACGAGTTCGTCGACTGGTACCACTCACCCGACAACAACCGCGCCCCCGGGCGCACCTGCATGACCGCCTGCCGGCTGCTCGACAGCGACCGCCTCTGGCAGGAGGCCAGTCAGACCGGCTCCAAGGGCTGCGGCGCCAACATGCGCGTCGCGCCCGTCGGACTCGTCCCCGGACTGAGCGAGGAACAGCGCGCCGGCGCCGCCCAGCTCCAGGCCGCCCTCACCCACGGTCATCCGACCGCTCTCGCCGCGTCCGACCTGACGGCCCGCGCGGTGTACCTCCTCGCGCACGGCGCGGAGCCGATGGGCCTGATCGGCCAGCTGCGCAGCTACGCGTACGAGAACAGCAACCGCTACCTCACCCGCTGGCTCGGCGACCTGTGGCGCCACGCGGGCGACTCCTCCCCGGAGCTGTACATCCAGCGCGGCTGGGACGAGTGCCTCACCGCCCTGGCCCGGGTCCAGGACGCCCTGCGCAACCCGTCCCCGGAGACCGATCCCTGCGAGAGCACCGGCGACGGATGGATCGCCGAGGAGGCCCTCGCCACGGCCCTGCACTGCTTCCTGCTCTTCCCCGACGAACCCGTCACCGCCCTGCGCCGGGCCGCCTGCACCCGGGGGGACTCGGACTCGCTCGGCTGCCTGACCGGCGCCCTGGCCGGGGCGCATCTGGGCTCGGCGGCCTGGCCCAAGGAGTGGTCGGAGCGCATCGAGTACCGGAGCGACCTCCTGTCCCTGGGGGCGCTCTGGGACGCTTGAGCCATGCTCACGGACACCACGCTCCTACGGAAGGCCGGGTTGCCGGTCACCGATCTCGGCCCGGCCATCGCCCAGGAACGCCACCCGCTGCTGTTCGCCACGGTCTCCGGGGCGCATCTGTACGGGTTCCCTTCCCGGGACTCGGATGTGGACCTGCGGGGGGTCCACGTCCTGCCGGCCGAGGACCTCGTCGGGCTCCGGGAGCCCGAGGAGACCTGTTCGCGGATGTGGGACAGCGACGGGGTGGAGATGGACCTCGTCACCCACGACCTGCGCAAATTCGTCCGCCTGATGCTGAAGCCGAACGGCTACGTCCTGGAGCAGCTGCTCTCGCCCCTGGTCGTGCACACGACGGCCCTGCACGCGGAACTGGTGGCGCTCGCGCCCGGCGTCCTCACCCGCAACCATGCCCACCACTACCGAGGATTCGCCAACACCCAGTGGCGGCTCTTCGAGAGGACGGGCGAGCTGAAGCCGCTCCTCTACACCTTCCGGGCGCTGCTCACCGGCATCCACCTGATGCGCAGCGGCGAAGTGCTGGCCCATCTGCCGACGCTGCTCACCCGGGTGCCGGCGCCGTCCTACCTCCCCGGGCTGATCACGGCCAAGGCAGCGGCCGAACACGGGGGAGCGGACGGGGTGGACACCGTGGCGGCGGCCGGGGACGTCGCGTCGCTGCACCGGGTGCTCGACGGGGCACAGGCGGACTCGGGGCTTCCGGACGGGGCGGGCGCATTCGACGCACTGCATGAACTGGTGGTGCGAGCGCGCCTCGTCCCCGTCCCGGCCGGCTGAGCCGTCCGGATCGCCCCGGCCTCAGCCGGCCTTCTCGGCCGGACCCGCGGCCAGGGCCGACGCCTGCCGGGCGCGGACCAGGAAGTCCTCGACCCGCGCCCGGTCCGGCTGCTCCGGCAGCGGGGAGGCGGCGGCCGCCTCGTCGTTCTCCCCCGCCAGTCTCGCCATCCGCCGCTCCACCTCCGGCCAGGCCACCTCGCCCCGCTTCACCTCCAGCAGTTCCTCCCTGGCCGCTCCCACGTCGATCGTCAGCTCTCCGGTACGCAGCAGATCCCGGCAGCTCGCCAGCAGCCGCAGCAGATGCATCGCGTGCTTCCAGCGCGGCGCCCCGTACTGCCGGACATCCGCCTCCAGCTTCCGGCGCTGCCCCATGGCGTACCGGACGAAGGTCTGGTGGGCCTGCCGGGAAAGGAAGGCCCCACGCAGCGAGAGGAGTTCACGGCCCGTCGCGTCGATCCGCTCCACCAGGGGCGAGTGCAGGCACTCCAGCACATTGGGGTTGGCCCGCAGAGCCAGTTCGCAAAACCGCTCCAGCTCCCAGGAGAACTGTTCGTCAGCGGGCCCCTCGACATGTGTCGGCGGCTTGTCGAACCGCCAGAACAGCGGGGTCGGGGCGAGGAACACCCCGCGCCGGTCGGTGTCACTGCCGTCCGTGGCGAGCCCGAAGGCGCGCGAGCCCATCACGCAGGAGTAGACCATGTGGTCGCGGACCAGAGCCTCGTCGCCTGGGGAGATCATGCGGGGAGGGTACGCGCCCCGTCCGGGTGGCCGCAGCCGGGCTCCGGACCGCGCCCGCACCACCGCCGCGTCTCACGGACAGGGCGCCCGGGCGCGGGACGGCGTCGCCCCTCTAGGCTGAAACGCAAGCGCAGACGCGGCAGGCACAGGCAAGGAGCACGACGTGGCGGTACGAGCGGTCCGCGGAGCCGTCCAGCTGGAGCGGGACGAGGCCGGGCACATGGACGAGCAGGTCAGCGCCCTGCTCACCGCACTCCTCGAGCGCAACAGCCTGGTCGCCGACGATCTGATCAGCATCTGGTTCACGGCCACCCCCGATCTGCACTGCGACTTCCCCGCCGCCGCTGCGCGCGGCATCGGTATCGTCGACGTACCGCTGATCTGCGCCCAGGAACTGGACATCGCGGGAGCCATGCCCCGGGTGGTCCGGATCCTCGCCCATGTCGAGACGTATCTCGCCAAGTCCGAGATCGCCCACGTCTACCTCGGCGCCACCGCCACTCTCCGCAAGGACATCGCCCAGTGAGAACCGCCGTCGTCATCGGAACGGGCCTCGTAGGCACCTCCGCGGCCCTCGCCCTCGCGGGGCGGGGCATCAAGGTCCACCTCGTCGACCACGACCCGGAGTCGGCCCGTACCGCTGCCGCCCTGGGAGCCGGTACGGACGAGCCGCCCGAGGGCCGCGTGGACCTGGCGGTCGTCGCCGTGCCGCCGGCCCACACCGCGACCGTGCTCGCCACCGCCATGAGCAGCGGCGTCGCCCGCGGTTACCTCGACGTCGCGAGCGTCAAGGGCGGACCGCGCCGCGAGCTGGAGGCGCTCGGCGTCGACCTCACTCCGTACATCGGTACGCACCCCATGGCGGGCAAGGAGCGCTCCGGCCCGCTGGCCGCCACCGCCGACCTGTTCGAGGGCCGCCCCTGGGTCCTCACGCCCACGCGGGACACCGACACCGAGGTCCTCAACCTCGCGCTGGAGCTGGTCGCGCTCTGCCGTGCCGTACCGGTCGTCATGGACGCCGACGCCCACGACCGGGCCGTCGCCCTCGTCTCCCACACCCCGCAGCTGATCTCGTCGATGGTCGCCGCCCGTCTGGAGGAGGCCGACGAGACGGCCGTGCGCCTGTGCGGCCAGGGCATCAGGGACGTCACCAGGATCGCGGCCTCCGACCCCCGGATGTGGGTGGAGATCCTGTCCGCCAACCCCGGCCCCGTCGCCGACGTCCTCGCCGGCGTCGCCGCCGATCTGGCGGAGACCGTACAGGCGCTGCGCGGGCTGCAGTCCGCGGACGAGGACAAGCGGCGCGAGGGAACCGAAGGCATCCAGGACGTCCTGCGCCGCGGCAACGCGGGCCGGGTCAGGGTGCCCGGCAAGCACGGCGCCGCCCCCTCCTCCTACGAGGTCGTGGCCGTCCTCATCAGCGACCGCCCCGGTGAGCTGGCCGGGATCTTCGCGGACGCGGGCCGGGCCGGGGTCAACGTCGAGGACGTACGGATCGAGCACGCCACCGGGCAGCAGGCGGGCCTCGTCCAGCTGATGGTCGAGCCGAGCGCGGCCCCCGCACTGAGCGCCGCCCTCCGGGAGCGGGGCTGGTCGATCAGGCAGTAACCGCCGCAGCAGCGGCCGGCCGGTCTCCCGGACCCTTGGGACACCGGGCCGGGAGGCACTTGTCCACAGGGGTGGTCGGGCCCGCCCCGGCACTCGGTAACCTTGTGCGGGGCGGGTTCACGCGTCCCGTCCCGCCCGCCCCGTGTACCAGGAAGGTGTCCACCACCGTGGAAACCGTAAGCGCCGCCGCCCGGATCGCCCCGGCCGCAGTGATCGTCGCCATCGACGGCCCCTCCGGCACCGGCAAGTCGAGCACGTCCAAGGCCGTCGCCGCCCAGCTCGGCCTGAGCTACCTGGACACCGGTGCCCAGTACCGGGCGATCACCTGGTGGATGCTGAACAACGGCATCGACGTGCACGACGCGATGGAGGTGGCGACCGCGGCCGCCAAGCCGGTCATCGTCTCGGGCACCGACCCCACCGGCCCCACGATCACCGTCGACGGCGAGGACGCCTCCGGCCCGATCCGCACCCAGGAGGTCACCTCCAAGGTCAGCGCGGTCAGCGCCGTACCCGAGGTGCGCACCCGGATCACGGAGCTGCAGCGCACCATCGCCGCCGGAGCGGAGAAGGGCATCGTCGTCGAGGGCCGGGACATCGGCACCACCGTGCTGCCCGACGCCGACATCAAGATCTTCCTGACGGCGTCCCCGGAGGCCCGCGCGGCCCGCCGCAGCGGCGAGGTCAAGGGCTCCGACCTCGCCGCCACCAAGGAGGCGCTGATCAAGCGGGACGCCGCCGATTCCGGCCGCAAGACCTCGCCGCTCGCCAAGGCGGACGACGCGGTCGAGGTGGACACCACCGAGCTGACCCTCCAGCAGGTCATCGAGTGCGTCGTCACCCTCGTCGGGGAGAAGCAGGCCGCCAAGTGACACCTGCCACGGGCGCGCCCACGCTGCGCGGAGCAGCGGTCGGACGCGGCATCGGGATCGGGCTGATGTACGGGCTCTTCAAGCCCCGCGTACTCGGCGCGTGGCGGGTCCCCGCCTCCGGACCCGTCATACTCGCGGTGAACCACTCGCACAACATCGACGGGCCGATGCTGATGGGCACCGCGCCCCGGCCCGTCCACTTCCTGATCAAGAAAGAGGCGTTCGTCGGCCCCCTGGACCCGTTCCTGCGCGGAATCGGTCAGCTGAAGGTGGACCGTACGACCGTCGACCGCACCGCCATCACCCACGCCCTCGGCGTGCTGGGGGACGGCGGGGTGCTCGGGATCTTCCCCGAGGGCACCAGGGGCGAAGGAGACTTCGCCGCGCTGCGCGCCGGTCTCGCGTATTTCGCCGTACGCAGCGGGGCGCCGATCGTGCCCGTGGCCGTACTGGGAAGTACCGGGCGCCGTGGACGGTTGATATCGGCACTGCCGCCGTTGCGCAGCCGGGTCGATGTCGTCTTCGGCGACGCGTTCGCTGCCGGGGACGGCAGTGGCCGTCGGACGCGCGGCGCGCTCGACGAGGCGACCGTGCGCATTCAGGGACGGCTGACCGGCCACCTGGAGCATGCCAGGCGCCTCACCGGGCGCACCGAGTAAGACTTGAGTAGTGGACCGCGTGCTGCGTGGTCCATCGATGATGATGCAAAGAGGGAACGGACTTCATGAACGACCAGATTCACTCCGGCGGCTCGGACCACGAGCACGGAGCGCTTGGCGATGCCGAGTACGCGGAGTTCATGGAGCTCGCCGCGCAGGAGGGGTTCGACCCCGAGGACGTCGAGGGTGCCATCGGTGAGGCCGGTCACGGCCCGCTTCCCGCGCTCGCGATCGTCGGCCGCCCCAACGTCGGCAAGTCGACGCTGGTGAACCGCATCATCGGCCGTCGTGAGGCCGTGGTCCAGGACAAACCCGGCGTCACGCGTGACCGCGTCAGCTACGAGGCGGAATGGGCGGGCCGCCGCTTCAAGGTCGTCGACACCGGCGGCTGGGAGCAGGACGTGCTCGGGCTGGACGCCTCCGTCGCGGCCCAGGCCGAGTACGCGATCGAGATGGCCGACGCGGTCGTCTTCGTGGTCGACTCCACCGTCGGTGCCACCGACACCGACGAGGCCGTCGTCAAGCTGCTGCGCCGGTCCGGCAAGCCGGTCGTGCTCTGCGCCAACAAGGTCGACGGGCAGAGCGGCGAGGCGGACGCCACCGCTCTCTGGTCGCTCGGCCTCGGCCAGCCGCACCCGGTCTCCTCGCTGCACGGCCGCGGCACCGGCGACATGCTCGACGCGGTGCTGGAGGCGCTTCCCGAGGCCCCGGCGCAGTCCTTCGGCACGGCGGTCGGCGGTCCCCGCCGCATCGCGCTGATCGGCCGTCCGAACGTCGGCAAGTCCTCCCTGCTGAACAAGGTGGCCAACGAGGACCGCGTCGTCGTCAACGAGCTGGCCGGCACCACCCGTGACCCGGTCGACGAGCTGATCACGCTCGGTGGCATCACGTGGAAGTTCATCGACACGGCCGGTATCCGACGCCGGGTCCACCTCCAGGAAGGTGCGGACTACTACGCCTCGCTGCGTACCGCGGCCGCCGTGGAGAAGGCCGAGGTCGCCGTGATCCTGATCGACTCCAGCGAGTCCATCAGCGTCCAGGACCAGCGCATCGTCACCATGGCCGTCGAGGCCGGGCGTGCGATCGTTGTTGCCTTCAACAAGTGGGACACGCTCGACGAGGAGCGCCGTTACTACCTGGAGCGCGAGATCGAGACGGAGCTCGCGCAGGTCGCCTGGGCCCCGCGGGTCAACGTCTCGGCCCTCACCGGCCGCCACATGGAGAAGCTGGTCCCGGCGATCGAGACCGCGCTGGACGGCTGGGAGACCCGTGTTCCGACGGGCCGGCTGAACGCCTTCCTCGGCGAGATCGTCGCTTCCCACCCGCACCCGATCCGCGGCGGCAAGCAGCCCCGCATCCTCTTCGGCACCCAGGCGGGCACCAAGCCGCCGCGCTTCGTGCTCTTCGCCTCCGGCTTCCTGGAGCACGGTTACCGGCGGTTCGTCGAGCGTCGGCTGCGTGAGGAGTTCGGTTTCGAGGGCACGCCGATCCACATCTCGGTGCGGGTCCGCGAGAAGCGCGGCCGCAACAAGTAGTCGACCGGTGACGCCTTCCCGCGCCTGAGGCGCCCGGACGGCGTCCCACGGGCGCACGCAGCCGGACACGACGAAGCCCCGGGCCACCCGTTTCAACGGGTGGCCCGGGGGGTGGGTTATCGGTAGAGCACACCTCTGTACTCCCGTCACAACATT